>CAZJFM010000001.1:0-8623 GCA_964545365.1 uncultured Candidatus Competibacteraceae bacterium
ATGGTTTGGAGGGCGCCATTCCGGATGCCTTGGCAAAGCGGATTATAGAGCGGCACATCGTGCCCAATTTTAAACAGAACCGCTACTATGAGGGGGTGAATGAGGCGGTGGATGCGCTCATGGCTGCCTCCCGCGGCGAGTACGAAGCCGAACTTACTGGGGCCGAAAAACGCGACAAATACATGCCTTTAGTGCTGCTTTTGGTAGTTATTGCCTTTTTGGTGGGCGGCTTCTTTTTTGGCCGGAACAACAAACGTGGCGGCGGCAAAGGCGGCGGTTTCCGGGGTGGTGGACCTATTTTTTGGGGCACAACGCTGGGCGGCGGCGGCTTTAGTGGCGGCGGTGGCTTTAGCGGTGGTGGCGGCTTCGGCGGCTTTGGCGGCGGAAGCTTTGGCGGCGGCGGCGCCGGCGGTTCCTGGTAGTATTTTTTGGTTTTTTGGGCGCCTCATCCGTCTCCGGATACCTCGGGGCCGGCTAAGGTATTTGTTTGGAAAGGCGTCCAGAGGGGCGGATTCGGGATTGCCGCATGAATAGCTCGGGGGATTAGGCAAACCCACGGTAGCGCCAAGGATGCGCCTTTGAAAAAAGTTTATCTTTAAGTCATGATAACTCCACAACAGGAATTCATCATTAAAACGGTTACCCAAAGGGTAAATCCCACCCTTGTTGGTGTGTTTGGCTCCTATGCGCGTGGAGAAGAAAATAAAAACAGTGATCTTGACATTCTTATTGACTTTGATAGTAAGGTTAATCTTCTTGAGATAATTGGTTTGGAGCAAGAGCTTTCCGAACTGCTTGGCATTAAGGTGGACTTGGTTACTTTGCGCTCGATTAATCCATCCCTCAAACCATATATTGAATCGGATTTGATTCGGTTGGTATGAAAAAAGACCCCATCATTTATATAGAGCACATTAGTGCCTGCATATCGAGGATAAAGGAATACACGGAAGGAATTGATGAAGATGGTTTTTTAAAGAACAGCCTCATTCAGGATGCTGTGATAAGAAACTTTGAAATCATTGGAGAGGCTACAAAAAAGCTAAACGACGATTTTCGTGCAAAGTATTCAGAAATTGAATGGAAGAAGATTGCCGGCATGAGGGATAAATTGATCCATGATTATATAGGCGTTGACCTTTGGGCAGTATGGGGAGTTGTAGAGCATATCCTTCCGGCCCTCGACTCTCAAATGGAAGAGATTCTTAGAAAAGAGAAAGGCCTCTAACCGCAAGTAAGCACCCGCTGAGTATCCGGGCAGAAAATATAAATTAGAAAATTTTATTGTCTTATTTGGGCGCCTTATCCATCTCCGGCCATTAGCTGCCTTGTGGGGAAGAGACCGTTGATTTATGCCGTTTTCAAGGCAGATTAAGGCGTGGACAAATCGAAAGTCCGCAGTTTACAAATTGTAAATGAGGAACTTGAGGTTTGGGCGCAACGCAAAGATGCCGCCTGAATAGGTGTAAATCAACGGTCTCGTTAAGCTACGCCGCCATGCCGCGGCAAGGAGCTTCCTTTGGTCGCTCTTGCCCCCGCAGCGGCTCAGCACCTCACTTCGGCAGGCTAATTGGCCTGCGCCGGGGCGCGTTAGCTCCGTGGGCTGTTTTTTGAATGATGGCCCACGGTTGAAACCGTGGGCTATGGTTTCAACCGAGGGTTAAATAAATGTCAACAAGATAGTAACGCTTCATTTGCTGAGGGACAGCTAAGCGAGGCGTTTGCTTGAGGCGGATACCGACTTCCACTACATTCAGGAATTGCTGGGGCGCAAGAGTTCACGTACTACTGAGATTTAGACCCACGACAGCAGACCTGCGTTGGAACAAATTCAAAGTCCATTCGATGATTTGTAGCGAATTTGACTATTTTAGGATTATGAATAATAGGCAAAAAGGTCCATTATCCATACAAGCGTTTGTGGGGTGGGGTGGCTTTTGGTGCGTGTATAAGTTAGTTATGGGCAAAGGCTACCGGGACAGACAGAAATTACTAGTGACACAATGAAATTGCATCAAAATCAAACTTTTCATACATTTAAGCATGTTAAATCTAAAAACAGTTAAGGATACCCTTCTTGCTCATAAGCAAAGACTCAGCATTAAATACGGCTTGAGTAACCTAGCTATTTTTGGTTCCTACGCTAGAAATCAACAAACAGATGAGAGCGATTTAGACATTCTTGTAGAATTTGATAGACCAATTGGTTCAGAATTTATTGATTTAGCAGATGAACTAGAGCAGTTGTTAAGAGTTAAAATTGATTTAGTCTCAAAAAAAGGCATCAAAGACAAGTATCTAAGATCAATCGAAAAGGAGCTCGAATATGTCTAGACGAGAACCAGAATTATTACTAGAAGATATAATTGAATCAATTCAAAAAATCAAAAGCTACACAAATGGAATGTCGTCGAAAGAGTTCTTTGAAGATGACAAAACACTTGATGCAGTAATTAGAAATTTTGAAATAATTGGCGAAGCAGCCAATAGAATGCCAGAAGAAATTAGAGTTAATTTTAATAATGTTAATTGGCATCGAATAAGAGGCTTTAGAAACAGAATTGTTCACGATTATATGGGAATAGACTATGCAATTGTCTGGGAAATAATTGTAAATGATTTAGAAGAATTACAGCAACAAATTCAGCATATCCTAGGCAGTATATAGCCTCAGCCCCTAACAGCGCGCAGCCGCAATTAAAACTGCGGCTGCGCGCAATCCGTTGGCGTTCATTGGTGAAAAAATACGACAGTAACAAAAAACAATAAATTTGACAGGCGAAACCTGAAAAGCCTTTTAAAGCGATTAGGGAACAATTTAAAAAAAAATAAAAATGAAAAAGGTAATTTTAAGTGCAGTTATGATGACTGCAATGATGCTAAGCTCTTGTGGTGGCGGTGCATCAAAAGAAGTAACTATCGGTAAACAAGTATGGATGACTCAAAACTTGAATGTGGACAAATTCCGCAATGGCGACCCCATTCCTGAAGCGAAAACAGATGAAGAGTGGACAGAAGCAGGAGAAAATGGAGAGCCAGCGTGGTGTTATTACAATAATAACCCAGACAATGGAGATCGTTATGGGAAGTTATACAATTGGTATGCTGTGCATGATCCGAGAGGATTGGCGCCTGAGGGATGGAAAATTCCATCTGATGAAGATTGGAGTCGTTTGACAGACTTTTTAGGTGGCGGAAGTGTAGCTGGCACAAAAATGAAATCTACTAACTTTTGGGCGGATAATGATGGCGAATCGGGCAACGGTACCAACGAAAGCGGTTTCTCAGGTCTTCCGGGCGGTTACCGTTACGACGATGGAACGTTCTACTCCATTGGCGAGAGCGGTGACTGGTGGAGTTCGACGGAGACCAGTACGAACCTTGCTTGGTACCGCACCCTGTTTTACGTCAGTGGCGGTGTAGACTGGTACGACGTCAATAAGGGACTCGGGTTCTCTGTTCGTTGCCTTAGGGATTGAATTTATTTGATTCATTTGACAATTTCCGCGAAGCGGTCGATTTTTTAAAAAAATGGCACTTTACAGTGATTTACCTGTTTATAAATCTACTTATGACTTGTTGCTGGCTATTTTTCGTTTTACGAAAGATTTTAGCAAGGAGTATAAGTACACTGTTGGTGAAATTTTGAAAAAAGAGACCATAGAGCTGCTAACATTAATCTATAGAGCCAATGTAAAACGAGATAAACAAGAGGTATTGCAGGAAGCTAGTGACTGAGATCTACACCCACGTCAGCAGACCTGCGTTGGAACAAATTCAAAGTCCATTCGATGATTTGTAGCGAATTTGACTATTTTAGAGTTATGAATAATGGGCATAAAGGTCACTTATCCATACAAGCGTTTGTGGGCTGGAGTGGCTTTTGGTGCGTCTATAAGTAAGTTGTGCGTCAGCTTAAAAAACCGACACCAATAACAAACACGAAAAATACAGTTTCTATTTTTGGAAACTTTCATTATCTTTGTGACGTTAAACAAGACAGTATTGAATGCGATTTGTCGAGACAAAATTTTTAGAAGAAGCAGACGAGTTCATTTCGCAACTCGACCCAAAGACAATTAAGAAAATCTTTTACAATATTGACCTTGCTGAATAGACCAATGACCCAAAACTTTTTAAGAAACTTCAAAATGACATTTGGGAGTTTCGGACAAAGTTCGCTGGACTTCAAATCAGACTTCTTGCATTTTGGGACAAGACAGATAACAAAGAAACTTTGGTAATAGCAGCCCACGGTTTCGTAAAAAAAGTTGACAAAGTTCCGGCTATCGAAATTGACCGGGCAGTAAGACTGAGAGACAAATATTTTAACAACAAACAAAAAAAGTAATCATATGGCAACTAAAGAATCAAAGACTTACTCACTTGCCGAGATGAAGGACAAGTATATCGGCAAAATTGGAACGACTGAACGAGACGAATACGAATATGAACTTCGTATGGACGTTTTGGGCAAAATGATTAAGACTGCCAGACAAGAAAGAAACTTGACACAAGAAGAACTTGGAAGACTTGTTGGAGTTCAGAAAGCTCAAATCTCTAAACTTGAAAGCAGTGCTAACAGTGCGACAATTGACACAGTTTTGAAAGTCTTTAAGGCATTGAAAGCAGAGATAAACTTTAACGTAAAACTAGAAGACAACTTTGTCAAACTCGCCTGACAGAAAAGAAAGCCGAACGCACAACAATACACGTTTGGCGTCATGCGGGGTGACGTGCTTACATTCTAGTTCAGTTTTCCAATTGGGCTTTTGTGGTAGGTTGACAGTTTTGTGCTCCGAAATCCCGCACGAACGCCAAGCGCCAAACCGATGTATTATACAACCAATTTGAAGTTCTGTTGACCATTGAAACTATTGAGGTTTATGCAGGATACCTCCCCTCAAAACAATTGAAGAAAGCAATGGACTGGCTTGCAGCTAATGCCGGCTGGGCATTAAATGTATTTTATGAACTAAACCCAAGTTTGAAATGAGAAGGGCCATAAGATTGCCCAGAATTCTTAAGATAAATAAAATTGATCACCATTCGATAACCCTTACTTTCAATAATGGAGAATCAAGAATTATTGACTTTAGGGAAGTTCTTAAAAGTATTGGTGTTGACGAGCATTCACCGGCCTATATTTTGTTTGACGACAAGGAATTAAAAAAAATTGAGGCTTAGAAATCATACGCTCTCATTTGACAATGTTGAACAGTATATTTCCATAAGAAATGGGGAGAAGCAAAGAGTTCCGTTTGAAATCGGCGCAGACATTTTATTAAAACATAGTGTCCCCGAAAAGTCAGAAATGATGATGAATCTTGGTCGGCTAATTAGGGAGGCAAGGCGCAAAGCTGGTTTAACACAACAAGAACTCGCTATTAAGAGTGGAACTTCCAGAACCTATATTTCACGAATCGAGAACGACAGGTCGGACGTTGAATTGGCGACGTTGAAAAAAATTATTGAAGTTGGCCTAGGTAGACAATTAGAAATCGTAATTAAATAAAGAAAACGGATGATGCATTACGTTTTTAAGCTTTTTGTCTTGACTGGAAGCTGCTGACTCGAAGCGTCAGCACAAAGCGTCAGGAACAGGGTCGCCACCGGAATAGCAACGCGTCAAAGGTCTCCATGAGCCAACCCAACCCATGAGTAGGAATCTCTAAGCGAAATTTGCACAACATAATGAGCAAATTTCTCGAAAATTGCTCATTCTGTTGTGCATTTTGTACCTTTGATGGATTCCACTAGCTAGGCTATGACCCATCTGTATCAAAAATTTGAAACGCTTTTACAAAACACACCCGGGCACTTTAAGCGCTATTTGTACGACAAGGTGGCCTGGGATAGCCGAATGATTGGAATTATAGGTGCCCGTGGAGTAGGAAAAACTACCATGATTCTGCAGCATATAAAGGAGCAGCTGGATACTAAGAAAGCCCTTTATGTGGCAGCTGACGATATCTATTTTGCCGACAACAAGCTCTTTGATCTAGCCGATGATTTTTTCAGAAATGCCGGAGAATACTTATTCATTGACGAAATTCATAAATACCCCGGCTGGTCGAGCGAATTAAAGAATATGTACGACTCCTTTCCGTCCTTGAATGTGGTATTTACCGGCTCCTCGGTATTGGATATCCTTAAAGGTTCCTCCGATTTGAGTCGAAGAGCCCTAATTTATACCTTGGAAGGACTATCGTTTCGTGAATATTTGAAAGTGTTTCATGACTTTGATAATGAGACCTATAGTTTAAGTCAAATCATAAATAATGAGGTAAAACTGAATGCCATTCAACACCCATTGCCCCTGTTTAAGGATTATTTAAAGCGAGGCTACTACCCATTTGGGCTGGAAAATGAAATGCATTTGCGGCTTGGGCAAGTCATTAACCTAACCTTAGAAACGGACATTCCCCAATATGCCAACCTAAATGTGGGAACGAGTAGAAAGTTAAAACGTCTGCTTTCGATTATTGCTGAAAGTGTTCCCTTTAAGCCGAATTTTTCCAAAATTTCCGAAATGATTGGGGTAAGCCGGAATTCTTTGGACGACTATTTCATGTATATGGAAAAGGCGGGGCTAATAGGGCAGTTACGGAATGAAACAAGCGGTTTACGAGGCTTGGGAAAAGTAGATAAGGTTTATTTAAACAATACCAATATCTTATTCAACTTGGTAGGGGAAAAATCCAATGTTGGAAATGTGCGAGAAACATTCTTTTTCAATCAAATGCGCGTAAATAATGAAGTCATTTCTTCCAAAAAATCCGATTTTAGGATAGAGGGATATACCTTTGAGGTTGGAGGTAAGCACAAACAACAAAATCAAGCGACACAAGCGGATAAATCCTTCATTGTAAAAGACGATATTGAATATGGGTACCGGAACGTGTTACCGCTTTGGGCCTTTGGAATGAATTATTGATACCTAGTACACGAAATTGTTGTGCTATGTTTTCTCCTCCCCCCACCTTTTCACCTTTATTAACCGCAACAAGCCATTTTATTTGGTAAACTTGCTTCATGGAGGTTATTCGCACCGAACAGCTCTTGCGACGGTTCATTTTGGGTAAAGAAATCATTGAGGTCCTTAAGGGCATCGATATTTCTATCCAAAAGAACGAATACGTAGCATTTATGGGGCCTTCAGGCTCCGGTAAGTCCACCTTTATGAACATTATTGGCTGCCTGGATTCGCCCAGTGGCGGCAAATATTTGCTTAATGGTAAAGATGTAAGTAAGCTGAACGACAATCAATTGGCCGAAATCCGAAACCATGAAATCGGTTTTATTTTTCAGACCTTCAATTTGTTGCCGCGTTACACCGCCCTTGAAAACGTAGCCTTGCCCTTGATTTATGCCGGTGTTTCCAAAAGCAAACGCTTGGAACGGGCAAGGACGGTACTCGAACAGGTGGGCTTGGGTGATCGAATGAAACACAAACCCAACGAACTTTCGGGCGGGCAAAGGCAACGGGTGGCCGTGGCCAGAGCCTTGGTAAACGAACCCACCATTCTACTGGCCGATGAGCCCACCGGAAACCTGGATACCCGCACTTCCTACGAAATTATGGGGCTTTTTGATGCGCTTAGGGCCGAAGGAAACACTATTATTTTGGTAACCCACGAAGAAGACATTGCCCGACACGCCACCCGCATCGTGCGCTTGCGGGACGGCCTCATTGAATCGGATGAGCCCAACGAACCCATCCGCCCCGAAATTCCCCCAAACCTTGGAACGGCATGAAAATTTATACCAAAAAGGGCGATTTAGGCGAAACTTCCCTGTTTGGAGGCACGCGGTTGCCCAAGCACCACTTGCGTATTGAAGCATACGGTACGGTAGATGAACTGAATTCTTGGCTGGGCATGCTTGCCTCTACCCAAGAAGGCTTGGCCTATTTGCCCCAAATCCAATCCATTCAAAACCATTTGTTTGTCTTAGGTTCACATTTGGCTGCTGCTCCGGGAAAGGAGCATCCGCATTTGCCGGCTTGGCCCGATACTGCTGTGCAAGAATTGGAAACTTGGATTGACCGAATGGATGAGGGTTTGGAGCCGCTCAAGACCTTTATTTTGCCCGGTGGAGCTTCCTCGGCTTCTCAAGCGCATGTGGCTCGGTGCGTGTGTAGACGTGCCGAACGCTTGTGCACGGCCCTGAACGAACAGGAGGGCTTAGCTCCGGAATTGCTGGCCTTTTTGAACCGCCTTTCGGATTATTTATTTACGCTGGCCCGTCAGTTTAATGCGGATGCAGGGCGTAAGGATGTGCCTTGGCACCCTTAGAGACCGTTGACGCGTTGCTGTTCTGGCGGCAAACCTGTCCTGACCAAGGCGTCAGGGTTTGCGTTACGTCCAAATCTCAAGCATTTTGCCCTGACCCTTGCGTCAGCGGGTCCTCATTTACCATTAGTAAACTCCGGCCTGTCCTGACCGAAGCGTCAGAGGCCTTTCGATTTGTACGTGCCTTAATTCGCCCCTGACGCTTCGGTCAGGGACTTCTTCCCTGACGCTTCGGTCAGGGACTTCTTCCCTGACGCTTCGGTCAGGAACTTCGTCCCTGACGCTTCGGTCAGGAACTTCTTCCCTGACGCTTCGGTCAGGGACTTCTT
>CAZJFM010000001.1:8723-22241 GCA_964545365.1 uncultured Candidatus Competibacteraceae bacterium
ACTTCTTCCCTGACGCTTCGGTCAGGGACTTCTTCCCTGACGCTTCGGTCAGGAACTTCGTCTTGAAAACACAACGCGTCAAAGGTCTCCTTTATATTTGCATTTTATTTTCGAACTCTTTTCTCGGAGCTTAACCGCCAGGGACCGGTACGGATGCACGGGCTTGGGAAAACCCGACCGAATAGGCCGGTGGAGGCGACCCTAGAAGCCCCCGCACGGCCTAATGAGGACGAGGTTTTCCCAAGCCCGGGCAGAAGGGAGGGCCCGGTTCAGGCGGCCAAAACCTAAAAATAACTTTGATTTAAGCGTTTGATCCTTCATCCAAGCGGACCAATCCGGCATAAATGCCGCCTTGTGCCAACAGCGACTCATGGGTTCCGGTTTCGGCCACGCGGCCTTTTTGCAGCACTACAATTTGTCGGGCCTGGCGAATGGTGCTGAGGCGGTGGGCAATAACCAAACTGGTGCGCCCTTCCCTTAGCCGCTCCAAGGCTTCTTGCACCAGCTTTTCGGAGGCGGTGTCGAGGCTGCTGGTGGCCTCGTCGAGGATTAGGATGGAGGGGTTGGCCAAGACGGCGCGTGCAATGGCTATCCGTTGCCGCTGACCACCGCTGAGCTGGGTGCCTCTATCGCCAACCTGGGTTTCATAGCCTTGGGGAAGGTCCTGAATGAATTGGGCGGCATTGGCCATTTTGGCGGCGTACTCAATTTCTTCTTGAGTAGCTTGGGGATTGGCATAGGCAATGTTTTCTCGGATGCTGCCGCTAAACAGCATCACATCCTGGGGCACATAGCCCAAAAGGGAGCGGTAGGCGCCCAAGTCCAGGTCTTGGATGTCCTTGCCGTCCAAAAGAATGCGGCCGGAACCGGGTTGGTAAAACCGCATCAACAAATAGGATAAGGTAGATTTTCCGGCGCCGCTGCTGCCCACCAAAGCGCAGGTGCTGCCGGCAGGGATGTCCAGGTTCAAGTCCTGCAAGACCTGTTGCTCCTGTCGGTTGGGATAAGCAAAGCTCAACTGTTCAAAGCGCAGATGTCCTTCGGGCCGAGGCAAGCTATGGCTTGATTTAAGTTCGTCCAACTCAACCTTGGCATCTAAAATGTCCAATAGGTTTTCGGTGGCTCCAATCGCCTTTTGCATTTGAGAATAGGTGTCGGCTAATCCGCCCACTGATCCGGCCATGAGTCCGCTGAGCATAAAGAAGCTGAACAAGTCGCCATGCGACAATTCGTTTTGTGCCACCAAATGGGAGCCATACCAAACGATGGCGATGATGGCACCAAACAAAAACAGAATAATAAAAACCGCAAACAAGCCCCGATATACGGCGTTGCGCATGCCGGTTTGAATGACGGCGTCGGTAAGTTTTTTGTAGCGCGCCGACTGAATCCACTCCGCGGTAAAGGCCTTAACGGTGGATATGCCTTGGAGCACCTCTTCGAGCAAATGGGTGGATTCGGCCACCTCATTTTGCGCTTTTTTGGATAAGCGACGGACGTATTTCCCAAAAAATACAGCCAAAACAGCCATTACCGGAAGGGTGCCCATCATAAACAAAGCCAATTTGGGTGAGGAGGCCATAAGAATAAACACGGTGCCAAAAACAATGATGATTTGGCGGATAAACTCTGCCAAATAGGTGGTTAGCGAGTCTTGCACCGCTGAAATATCCGCAGTGACCCGGCTCGAAATTTCACCGCTGCGTTGTTTTTGGTACCAAGCCACCGGCAAGCTGAGCAGCTTATTGAATACTGCCTGGCGAATGGCGGCAATGGTGCGTTGCGTGACCCAGGCAAAGGTGTAGATTCTAAAAAACGAAGCCAAGGCTTGGAGCAATAGCAAACCGCCTAAGAGCAGGCTCAATTTATTTACTTGTTCACTCAGTGCTTCGCCTTGAAAATCGATGAGTTTGCCCAGGGAGGAAAAAACTACGAGGGAGGAGGAGCTGCTCACCACCAAACAGCCCAAGCCAAGGATAAAGGGCCATTTGTAGGGTTTCATGAAGCCGTAAAGGCGCAAGGAGCGCTTTAGGGAGGCCTTACTGATGCGTTTTGAACTTCGGTCGCTTTTTGCCATAATCTATACCACGATATTCACGATTTTGCCGGGCACTACAATGACCTTTTTCGGGGCTTTGCCATCGAGCCAGCGGGCGGCCTCTTCGTGGTTTAGGGCTTCTTGTTCCACGGCTTCTTTGCTCATGGTTTTGGGCAATTCCAAGGTATAGCGTTTTTTGCCGTTAAAAGAAACGGGGTAGAGGTGCGTATCTGAAACCAAAAAAGAATCGTTGTGTTTGGGCCAGCTTTGTTGGCAAGCCAAGCCCTCTTCTCCCATAATTTTCCACAAAGCTTCGGCGGTATGCGGAGCAAAGGGCGAAAGAGCAAGACATAGGGGTTTAAAAATTTCCAAGCTTTGGCACTTTTGGTTGCTCAGCTCGTTCAAGCAAATCATAAACGCACTGACGCAGGTGTTTAGGGAAAGCTGTTCCATGTCTTCCGGCAGCTTTTTGAGCAGCGTGTGCAGGCTTTTTAGGGCATCTTTGGAGGGCGCTTGGTTGTTGAGCAGGCATTCTCCGTTTTCGGAAACGCAAAGTTTCCAAAGGCGTTTCAGGAATTTGTGCACGCCTTCAATGCCTTGAGTGTTCCAAGGTTTGGACTGTTCAATGGGGCCCAAGAACATTTCGTACATGCGGAGGGTGTCGGCCCCGTATTGCTGCACTATGTCGTCGGGGTTTACCACATTGAATTTGGACTTGGACATTTTTTCGACTTCCGGCAAAAGGCGCACCATGCCGTTCTCTGCGTGGATTTGATCCGAGTTTTTATTCGGATACATTTCCAATAACCGCTCTACCGAAAGTTGATCGTTTTCCACCCATCGGATATCGATGTGGAGTTTGTGGAAGGTTTCGGGATCTTGAACCAAGCCTGCCGACCAAAAGTCCCCGGTTTCGGGGTGCCGCAACAGCAAATTGGAGCGTCCCAAAATCATTCCCTGATTCACCAAGCGCTTAAAGGGTTCTTTGGTTGGTACTTTGCCCAGGTCGTAAAGAAATTTATGACAGAAGCGGGCATAGAGCAAGTGTCCAACGGCATGTTCGGTACCGCCCACATACAAATCCACGTCTTGCCAATAGTTTAGGGCCTGCTCACCGGCAAAGTGCTCTTGGTTGTGTGGATCCATAAACCGTAAAAAGTACCAAGATGAGCCGGCAAATCCGGGCATGGTATCGGTTTCACGGGTTCTTCCATCGGGGAGTTCTACCCAAGTTTTGGCTTTAGTCAAAGGCGATTCAGGCCTTCCAGTGGGTTTAAAGTCGTCCATTTTAGGCAGTTCTACCGGAAGGTCGGCTTCCGACAGCGGCTCTGCCATGCCATTTCGGTAGGCTATGGGAAAAGGTTCTCCCCAATAGCGTTGCCGAGAAAAGTTTGCGTCGCGCAAGCGATACAACACTTCGCGTTTACCTAGGTTTTTTTGGCTCAAGTAATCGAGCATGGCTGGAATGGCTTCTTTGACGCTTTTTCCGTCTAAGAATTCGGAGTTGATGAGCGTTCCTTCTTTAGCCTCCCATGCTTCATCTAAGCCGGCATTGGAGTCGGTGGGGAGAATTACCTGTTTGATGGGCAGCTTAAAGTGCTTGGCAAACCTAAAGTCTCTGCTGTCGTGTGCCGGAACTGCCATTACGGCACCGGTTCCATAACCTGCCAATACATAATCGGCAATCCAAATGGGTACCAATTCCCCGGTAAGCGGGTGGCGGGCATAAGCTCCGGTAAACGCACCGCTTACTTGGTGTACGTTGGCTTGGCGTTCTCTTTCGGAGCGATTGGCCGCTTCTTTGGCATAGACTAAGGCATCCGTGGCCTCAGGACGAACGATTTCATGCAGGCGTTCATGTTCGGGAGCAATGGCCAAATAGCTTACTCCGTAAAGTGTGTCGGGTCGGGTGGTGAACACTTCCAAAGAAAAGTCCTTGCCTTCTACTTCAAAATGCAGTTTGGCGCCTTCGGATTTTCCAATCCAGTGGGCCTGCATTTCCTTCATGGCTTCGGACCAGGCCAGGTCGTTTAAATCTTCCAGCAGTCGGTCGGCGTAGGCGCTTATGCGCAAAAACCATTGCTTGAGCTGCTTGCGTTCTACGGGATGTCCTCCACGCTCCGACTTTCCGTCTTTTACTTCGTCGTTGGCCAACACCGTACCTAAAGCTTCGCACCAGTTGACCCATGCTTCGGATTGGTAAGCCAGCCTATACTTCATGAGTATATCGGATTGTGCTTCCGGGGTAAATCGGTTCCATTCCTCCGCCGTAAAAGGTTCTTCTACACCTCCGGCGGCTTGAATGCCTTCGCTTCCTTTTGCTTCAAAATGAGCGATAAGGATTTTAATGGGCTGCGGTTTTTGCCGGCTTTGGTCGTACCAATGATCAAAGAGCTGCAAGAACAACCATTGGGTATGCTTGTAATAGTTGGGGTCGGAGGTTTGAATTTCTCTGCTCCAATCGTAGCCAAGCCCCAGCATTTTGAGCTGCTCGCGGTAACGGTCGGTATTTTCTTTGGTGGTATCGGCAGGATGTCGGTTGGTTTGAATGGCGTATTGTTCGGCGGGTAGTCCAAAGGCATCAAAACCCATAGGGTGCAGCACTTCGTAGCCTTGCATTTTTTTGTAGCGGCCCACAATATCTGAGGCAATATAGCCTAGGGGGTGTCCCACGTGCAGTCCGGCCCCGGAGGGATAAGGGAACATATCCAAAATATAAAACTTGGGGCGCGGGGCACCTGTTTCTGCTTTAAAGGCTTGGGCCTTTTCCCAGGCCGCTTGAGCTTGTTGATCGATGGATTTAAAATCGTACACCATGGGGCAAAGATAGAACAGCGGCTTGTTTTAGCTTGGGCTTAAGCCTGTATTGTTTCTTTAAAGGCAAAAAAAAAGGCCTCCGAAACCGGAGGCCTTAAAGATTGATTAAGCTTAAATTAGTGGTTTACCACCAATTTGCCTGTCATTTGTTGCGCAGCGGTTTTTACTTGATAGGCATAAACGCCGGACGCAAGGTCGGCAATGTTTATTTCTATGGTGTTTTTGCCGGAAACCACATCGATGTTTTGGCTGAGTACCACTTGACCTGCCAAGTTCATGATTTCAAGAGTTCCTTGAGTAGCTTTTTCAGCGCCGAAACCTACGGTCACCATGTTGTTGGCCGGGTTGGGGTAAGCCATAAGGCTGTTGCTGGTCAAGGTTTCTACACCGGTAAATCCTTGTACCAGAATTCCCATAAATGGGTCAGCCAGCAAGGGAGCACCACTTGAACCGTTCCATTGGTCAGAAATTTTGACAATGGTGTCTCCGGTCATAGCTTCCCAAACTTCGTAAGATAAGCCTGAACCACAGCTTGGACCATTGGACCAGAGGGCAACGCCACTTGCGGTATCGGCTTGACTGTAAACATCAACGGTTACTAAGAAGTTGCCATTCACTTGAACAGCAGGTAAAAATAGGAAGCTTGTAATGGCCGGACCGTTTTGACCGAAAGCAGTATCGATATTGGCATAACTTACAGGAGTAGAGGAAGCAGCCAAACTCCACATGCCGGGAGACGATTCGGTGTAGATATGGGCTACGTAGCTTCCGCCTGTAGAAGTGGAATCCAATAAAGCTTTTCTGCCAAAAGCAAATCCAGCTCCTGGTACGGTACCATTGGCATTAAACATATACCCTTTTTGCTTGTCCAAAAAGGCGTTGAATCCAAAAATGAATCCGCCGGGGTTTCCTCCTTGAAGACTAAAGGTGTAGAGACGCAACGTATCGCATCCTTGACCACCATAAGAAGATGGGGCCAAGTTTGAGTCTACTTTGGTAATCATTGAAGGGCTAAAGGCAGAACGTACAGTTTCATCGGCTGTAAAAGTACCAGCCGGGCGTTGGGCAGAAACCGTCGCTGCCAACAGACCGCAAGCGGCAAATAGTGTAAAACGTTTCATCATGCGTTTTGGTTTATTAAACATAGGTTGGCTGCAAACTTAGGGCTTTATTTTTAAACCATCGACCGCCTCAAAGGACATATATTCCACTTTATCGGTCAAATGGTATGGGGTTTCACTTTCCGGTTCGGTTAATTATCTGGTGGCCAGGAGAGAGCCTTTTGTTTTCTGCATTTTATGTGTTGTGCCTATCTTCTATGGGTTTTACTTGGTATTTTGGTCTTTTCCGCATCATCTCTCTTTTACTCCTGCGTTGCCAGTCGGCATAAAAGATGTTGGCCAATACACCCGCTACCACCAACAACATGCCCGCAAAGGTCCAAACCGAATACCATTCTCCAAACCCTATCCAGCCAATCAAAAACGAATACACCAAGCCTAGGTATTGCAAGCCTGCTACAGAGGCCACCTGTTCTGCCATAAAGGCTCTGGTCATAGCCATTTGGGCAAATTGAGTGCACACGCCCGTACCCAAGAGCCACAGCCATTCCACACCCGTTGGCGTTTTCCATTCGTACAAGCACCATACCGAAATCAAGGGCAAAGCCACCAAGGGAAAGTAAAACACCACCACATTGGGGTGTTCAGTTTTTCGAGCTTTCCGTATCATATTATAAGCCAAGCCCGAAAACAAGGCCGAACATATGCCCAAGGCCAACAAAGGCAAAGCAATTCTATGGTCGGTACCCTTAACCACCACCACTCCGGCAAAGGAGACGGCAAAAAACAACAGTTGCAGCCATTTCAATCGCTCCCCCAACAACAGCCGCGCAAACAATACGGTAAACACCGGCGATAAATATTGCAAAGTCACCGCAGAAGCCAAAGGGATATGCTGTAGGGTCATAAAATAGGCCGTGAGTCCGGCGGTGCCAAACAAACCACGCAACAGCAACACCGTTTTGTTGTTGCCCCAAGGTGAAATTCCCATGCGGTAAATGGCCCAACCACTAAAGGCCAAGGTGATTAGGCACCGAAAAAGCAACACCACTTGCACCGGTATCCCAGGCATCATCTTTACGCACAAATTCATGAGTGCGAACCAAACGGTCGACATCAACATGTATTTTATGCCGGGACGCATAGCGCAAAGACAACCGACCTACCTCTGATACCATTATGCGCCGGTTTCTTTCTTTGTCTTTGTTTCTTGCGCGGAACACCAACCACCAATTCCGCATTCCTGTTAAATTTGTGATATGCAAAACCCTTTTCATAAGGTATCGGTATTGGTATTGGGCGATATGATGCTGGATATCTATCGTTATGGAGAAGCTACGCGCATCTCTCCAGAAGCACCGGTGCCTGTGGTACGTTTAGAAAGAGAGGTTCACCAACCCGGAGGAGCCGCACATGTAGCCATGAATTTAGCCGGCTTACACTGCGAAACGTATATGCTGGGGAGTGTAGGAAACGACGAAAAGGGGACAGAACTGTTGCATTTACTCAGCGATTCCAAGGTGCATTGCCTCACTTGGCTCAGCAATCAGGCCACCATTACCAAAGAACGCATTATGGCCCGCGGGCAGCAAATGATTCGCTTAGACCATGAACCTAGAAACCCGGAAAATACATCGGTACAGCAATTGCCCAAAGCGTTGGAACAAAGCCAAGCGCAGGTTTGGATTTGCTCCGACTATGGCAAAGGCTGCCTAAGTCCCGAGGTGCTTAGCCATGTGTATCGGTTGGCTCAGGAAAAGCAAGTGCTCGTAGTTACCGACCCAAAACATGCCGATTGGACACGCTACCAGGGCACCCATTGGATTACCCCCAATTGGAAAGAGCTTTGTGCTGCTTTAGGGCAATTTTCTTTGCCTAAACGACAGCAGGTTGAAGCGCATTTGCATGCCGCTGCCGCACGATGGAACATTCCCCATATTTTGGTCACTCTCTCCGAGCTGGGAATGGCTTGGTATCATAATGGGAAAGTACATTTTTTTGAAGCGCAGGCCCAAGAAGTGTATGACGTAAGCGGAGCCGGAGATACCGTAGTTGCCGTACTTGCTGCCGGAATTGCTGCACAACTGCCCGAGAAAGAGGCTATAGCCCTGGCCAATCAGGCCGCAGGGCTCGTCGTAGCTCAACCCGGCACGGTAGCGGTGCAAGCCTCCTGGCTTTTTTCGAAATAATTTTTTTTTGGGGGCCTAATCCTGCTCTCGGCAGTAGTTGCCCAAGCCCAACGCACGGCTTGCCGGCGCTCCGGGGTCCCCCGAATCCTCGGGGGGCTCCTCGCTGCACGGCCTGCCGGCTTTGGACTTGTACAAGCTACTTACCTCCATCAGGGGCCCGGGAGCAAACCAAGATCCTTCCTTAATTTATCTTCCTCTTTCGTTTCTTAGCCCTTACCTTTGTACATAATATAGAAAGCATGCAAGAATTGGTAAACCATTTGTTCCAAGAACATCAAAAGGTAACAGAGCTCACCTTTAACCAATGTGCTTCTGCTTTAGGCAAGGCCGCCGACCTTTGCTTGCATGCGCTGCAAAACGGGCACCGTATTTGGTTGTTTGGCAATGGAGGAAGCGCCGCAGATGCCTTGCATTTGGCCGCTGAATTCACCGGACGCTATCAACTGAGTCGAAAAGGACTCCCGGCAGTTGCTTTAACCTCCGACCCTGCCGCACTTACCTCCATTGGAAACGATTTTGGCTTTGATATGGTTTTTTCCAGACAAGTAGAGGCGCTTTGCCTGCCCGGAGATGTATGCATTGGATTCAGTACCTCAGGAAACAGCAACAATGTGCTGCGCGGTTTGGAAAAAGCTCGAATTTTAGGTGCAAAAACCATAGGCTTTACCGGTAAAAGCGGAGGTGATATGCCGGAACTGTGTGACGTTTGTTTGCTCGTCCCTGCCCAGGTAACTTCCCGGATTCAAGAAATGCACTTGCTTTTGGGACATACCTTAGTAGAACTTATCGAAACCAGCCTTTTCCCCGCAGAAAAAAGCAAGGACTAAGACGCTGAAAAGGCTTTGGCCGCTGCTATTTTAGCTTAATGGCCAAATGTAGGTAGTTGTTGAGTGCCCCCAGCACTTCATAATCTCTGTAATACGAAGCAAAAAATTCAGTGAAGGCTTTGAACTCATGGGTGGGTACCCCAAATTCATCAAATAAGATAATGTCGCCCGGTTTTAGGTGAGGGGCCAAGGCATTCAATGGAAAATAGGCGGCGGTATACAAATCGCCGTCTAAATGAATTACCAAGCGTCCTTCCGGCCGATTTTTTTCCAAATAGCCGGGCAAGGTATCCTGAAATAAACCTACCTCCCATTGTACTCTAGGGTCATCCGTTGCCGGAACTTGCCCTTCGGCACTCATGTCTCCTTTTTTAAATACGTTCCAATCTTCCGGTAGACCCGTAAAGGTGTCAAAGCCCACAAACTTAGATTCCGGATGGCTGTTGTGGTTCAACCACCACAATATACTTTCGCCACGTGCCACCCCAAATTCCAAATAGTGGATGGGGCCTTTGAGCTCTTCACTTTCCAATACGTGGGCATGCAGTTGCAATCTTTTGTTGTAGTCGTAGCGGTGACTCATAAAGTCGTTCAAGGCCAAATGCTTGTGCTTGGCTCTCCAAGCACTCATTTTACTTAAATAGGCCAAGTTCAATAGAAAGCCCGAAAATGGTTCTACCAAAACATGCAAATGCAAGCGCATAAACCACGCCTTGGTCTTCCGAATAAAAAACAATTGAATACGCATGGGCCTTCTAAAATTTAAACAGGCGCTTTACTTCCTTTTTATGCTGCAGCAAATATATAAGCCCAAAGGCCGATATTAAACTATACCAAGGCAAAAACACCGTAAAATACCTGCTCCAATCTTGCCATAAGAAATTGGTATTGCCATAAACCACCATAAGGGTGCACAACACCAAAACCACTACAGGCAACTGCTTTTCCAATAATCTTTTGTACCAAGCCAGCAATATCACCAGCGCCCCAAAGGCTAGGAGCAGCAAATCCAATGGATTGTTTTTTATGGGAATCAAATTGCCAAAAGTGCCGTAGTAGTGCAGGCCGGGACCTTCGCCCGGATGTACTCCTGTACGCTTAATCATTAGGCCAAAGGCCGGGCCAAACTCGTTTTTAATGGCTACCCAATTGTAAAAAGGGGCGTCTTCCATAACACTGGTATCGGCTGCGGTGCTAAATTGCGCATGTATTTTTTGAAGTTCTGCATAGCGCTTTGGCAGCACCTGCGCATACGTTTCCGGCTTGTTTCGGTCGTTTTGAATCTTAGCTCCAAAGTTGTTGAGCTGGTTTACAAGGCCCTGAAAAGCAGTAGGGTTCATCCTCCCGGTTTGCACCCGTGCATTCAGGCTGTTGCCCATGGCTTGCAAAGGATCGTAAAATTGAGTGAAGGTTAAAATCACTGCTCTTTTTTCGAAATAGCCGTCGGCAGATTCTTGAAGTGCTTTGGCACGGCCCAAGGGCTCATGCCAAACTTGGGGATTTAAAGCCACAAACAGGAGAAGTGGTAATCCTCCAACCAAAACACCGGCGCCTAAAAATTTGCTTAGGTACAATTTACCGTTTTTTTGGTTTTTCACTGCCCAATACCCCAGCCAAGCAAAGGCCAAGGCGGCAGCCACCACCATCATGGCACCGTTAAGTTTACTGCTTACCGCACAGCCCAGGGCCAAACCGGTGCCGGCAGCCCATAAAAAACAGGATTTTAAGGACTTGTCTTGTTGCAGTGCAGCTAGTGTTTTTATCAAAAGCGCTGCAGAAAGCAAGGAAAAGAACACTACAAATGAGTCTAAACCCACGGCCGTATTAACGTCTATAAAATCTTGGTTTAGCAACAGCAGCAGAGCCGCCAACCACCCGGTCACCGGCCACTGAACCATGGCCCCCAGCCACAATACAAGCAATATGCTGCCCAAGGTAAATAAGGCATTTATTGTTCGGGCTTTGCCCACTAGCTCAGGTGGGGTATAGGCAAAAGGTGCGCCGCTTGGCTTTCCTTCCGGAGTTTCAAATTTAAAGTACCCGTTGGGGTTCGTACCTTCGGCACTAACTGCCAACCAAGCCCCCATTAGGTATTTGCCCAAGTTGGGCGCTTTCCAACCAAAAGTCCAAGTGGCTCTATCAAACCACTGAAAATCTTTTCTGGGGAATTTTAGGGTGTCGTATTTTACTAGTTGAGAATAGCCCTGATTTTCGTTTTCAAGGGTTATGTAATCGTAAGGAAAAGCAACCGTGTCCGGATTGAACCCTTGGGTCCATTTTTCGCCGGTAAAAATGTCCAGTTCGTGTTTCCAGGCATAGGTGGGAAACCAATTGTCCAGTTCTTTTGTTGGGCGCACATGCCCTTGGGCAAACATGGCCCAACTGCTCACCGAGGCACTAGTCCACATTTGCTCGTCGTAGCCTTTGGCCGGCCTGTTTTCCAAACCTATATTGCCAAAAATTCTAAAAGTGGCAAAAAGTAGGAGCAAAACAGGAACTCCGATGCGTACCAAGGGCTTGTTTAGCAGTGCATTCATCAGGTTTGGCTTTGGCACCGAACCTGCCGGTCGGTGGTATTCGGGGTAAAGATAGAAAGTATAGCCAATCGACAAATTTTGCCTTTGGACTGTTTCTGCTTTGCCCCATGCTTTTATGTAATTTTGCCCTATGGGCCAACCACGCATTGCGGCAATTGTTTGTACCTACAACCGCGAAAAATACATTGGTAAAGCGCTAGAAGCGCTTTCCAAACAAGACCTACCCTACCAAGATTTCGAAGTAGTGGTGGTAGATAACAACAGCACCGACCGCTCGGTGGAGGTGGTAACAGCATTTATTGAATCTTGCCCTGAAATGAACCTTACACTGGTTCACGAAACCAATCAAGGACTTAGCCATGCCCGAAACCGCGGCATTGCCGAAGCGCAAGCCCCTATCTTAACTTTTTTAGACGACGATGCCCTCGCAGAACCCAACTTTTTGCGCAAAAACTTGGAATATTTGGATCAACGTCCTGAGCTGGATGCCATTGGAGGAAAAATCATTCCGGGCTTTGTAGATGGAAAACCCGAATGGTATACCAAATATTACTGGGGAGTTACCGGTCAATTTGATCCCGGAGAAAAAGACGGGCCGCTCCTATTTTGGGGCAAGTTCCCCTGCGGTTCCAATATGACCTACCACCGCCGTTTTTTTGATACCTACGGTGTTTTTAATACAAATCTCGGTCGAAAAGGGGCCATTTTGCTCGCCGGTGAAGAAAAGGAGCTTTTTGGCAGGGTCAAAGGCCGCGAAAAGATGATGCGCGTTTGGTATTACCCCGATTTGGTAGTGCATCATTTGGTGGATAAGCATAAGCTCAATCCGGATTATTTAAGAAAATTCAGCTTTGGTTTTGCTAAGGGCGAAAAATTAGAAGTAGCCGAACTGCCTTTTCTGCCAAAACTTAAAAGGTACTTGGAGTTTACTGCAAAATCGGCCGGAACCTTGCTCTTAGCTCTGGGCTATTTGCTTCGGGGAGAGGCCGCAAAAGCTTCCATGATTGTGAGATTTGGCTGGTGGATTTTTCAAGGGTTTTGGTTCAAAGCCTAAGGCTTAACGGCAACTTTTGCACATGCCGGTAAACACCAACTGCGCTTCTTTGGCCAAATAACCCTCTGGAAGTTTCATGGGTGGTAAGTCCAGCTCTTCCAAACAAATCATTTTTCCGCAAGAGGTGCAGCTAAAATGGGCATGCGCATGCTGATGCGCCTCATCGGTCTGGCAACTTTCCTGGCAAAGGGCATAGCGCAGCACTCCGGATGGATCCACAACTTTATGCACTACACCGGCTTCTTCAAAAGATTTTAGGGTGCGGTATAAGGTGGCTCGGTCGGCCAAATGCAATAGGCTTCGCTCTAAGTCGGCCAAAGCCAAAGCCCCCTCCTGTTCGTCCATAAACGCAATAATCTCCACACGGGCATTGGTTTTGCGCAAACCCGCTTTTGCTAAGATGTTTTGGGCGTTTTGACTCATTTTCTATTGAGAGCGTCTAGAGGTAATTCTTCAATTAAATCAGCGGTATATCCGGCTTTCTTTACCAATTCCTGAACTTGCTCAGCAGTATACATGCTGGTAATTTCCAAAATTAGGGGCTTTTGATTTAAGCTAACCTCCCAGCGGGAAATCTTAGGATTCCCTTCGAATACCTTTTCCAATTCCAATATGCAGCCTCCACACTTAAGGCTGGTATTGAATCGGTAGCGATGGGGAACCGAGGGCTTTTTAAATATGGGTAGTTTCATCGGATATCAAAGTTACGAAAGCTAAACCTAAGCCGTATGCTATTGGCCACTACCGAAACCGAACTTAGGGCCATGGCCAAGCCGGCCCACATGGGATCCATCAAGTATCCGGTAATGGGATATAAGGCTCCGGCAGCAATGGGCAAAGCCAATAGGTTGTACAAAAAAGCCCAAGCCAGGTTTTGACGAATGGTTTCACGGGTCTTTTTTCCCAGTCGTATTAAGTTGGGCAATTGCGGAAGTTGTGCCGCCGGCAAACGCATGCCTGCCGAGGAGACGGCCAACCCGCTGCCCTCTTGCATG
>CAZJFM010000001.1:22341-111479 GCA_964545365.1 uncultured Candidatus Competibacteraceae bacterium
GCATGCCTGCCGAGGAGACGGCCAACCCGCTGCCCTCTTGCATGGCTATACTCATCTGTGCTTCGCTCAGAGCTTCGGCGTCGTTTATGCCATCGCCTACCATGAGCACCCAATGGCCTTGGGCCTTGGCCGCCCGCACTTTCTCCGCTTTTTGTGAAGGGCTATGCTCCGCCCATATTTCCTGTATTCCCAAGGGATCCGCAATTTCTCGGGCGGCGCCAATGCTATCGCCGGTGAGTAAAACCGGGGTGATGCCCATCTGTTTCAATTCTTTTATGGCCTTTGGCATGCCTTTGCGCCCTTTGCTCTCCAATGCAAACCAAGCATACGTTTCCGTTCCATTGCCCAAAACCACCAAACCGGCCTCGGTTTCCGGCCAACCGCTTTGCGCCGCCCAACCGGGCTTACCCAGCAAGTATATTTCGTCTGTACTAAGCTGCATTTGCAAGCCTTTGCCCGGTATTTCCTCCACTTTGGCTTCCCAATCCTTGGGCGTTTCGTTTTCTTCCACAAATTCAGCTACCGCTTGAGCCGCCGGATGCACCGAGCGCTGCGCCATATAGCCTGCCAAAGCCCTTTGCCGGGAATCGGCTTGGGCATGTGAAACCTTAGGTCTACCCTCGGTTAAGGTGCCGGTTTTATCCAAAAAGACCAGGTCGGTTTTTCCCATCCACTCCAGCATTTCCGGTTTTTGAATAATGGCTCCTTTTTTAGCGGCCAAACCTACCGCCACACTTATGGCCGTGGGGGTAGCCAAGCCCAAAGCGCAAGGACAAGCCACAGCCAAAACCGTTAAGGCTGCTTTTAGCCCCATCCACCAGGCTCCATTGGGAAGAAAAGTCCAAAGAAAAAAGGTCCCCAAGGCCAAAACAAGGACACCAGGAACAAAATGCGCCGAAATTCGATCGGCCAAACGTTGAGCCGGGGCGGGTTTGCTTAGCGTTTCCAACACAGCTTGCATGGTTTGGTTTAGGCTACTTTCTTTCCCAACTTGATTCGCCTTTATGACCAATTGACCGTTAATGAGCAAGCTACCCGCCAGCACCTTAGCTCCGGGAGTTTTGAGCACCGGTTCGGATTCTCCCGTAAACCATTGTTCGTTGGCCTCCGCCTGCCCGGTCAAGACCTCGCCGTCGGCAGGAATTCGGGCGCCTTGGCTCACCATAAACGCCTGACCTTGCTTAAGGTCTTCCAAAGGAATGATTTGTCCCTTGGGATGCAGCCGTACTTCGGTAACCTCCAACTCCGCCATGCTGCTTAGGGCATCTAAAGAGGAAGCTCTTGCTTTTTCTTCCAAATACTTTCCCAGCATCACAAAAGCCATAATAAAGGCGGCCGACTCAAAAAACAGCATTTCCGGATTGCCGGTCAGCAACTGCGCTGCAGAAAAAAAATAAGCCATACCTGTGCTCAAAGCAATCAAGGTATCCATGGCCAAATAGCGGTTTTTTAGTTGTTGCCACGCTTTAATAAAATAGCTTCGGCCCAGCACCAACACTATGCCTGCACCTACCAGGCCCAACCAGGCGCTTACGGCAGCATCGTGAAACCACATGGACGTTGCCATAATCGGAACCGAAATAGCCAAGGCCAAAAAGCTTTCTTTTTTTCGCGTTTGAATGGCTTTTTCACGTCTTTTTCCGGCCTCTTTCCAAGCTTGAGAAGCAAGGCTGTTTTCGTTGGGGCGGAGTTGGTAACCGGCTTCTGCTACCAAGTGTTCCAAAGCCTCAAAATCCGGAGGGATTTCTTCCCATTGAACCCTTGCCCGGCCTGCATTATAGGCTACTTCGGCATGTTTGACCTGGGGGTGCTTTTCCAGAGCTTCCCTTACCGCTCCGGCACATGCGCTGCAACTCATTCCTTCTACTTCCCAATCTGCCGATGGCATATCCTATGTATTTGGCGGCCGGACGGGCCCTCGCTGCAACGCACCCTTTGGCTGCTTGGGTTTGGCGGCGCTAAGCCGGGTTTGCTGCGCGCCACCGGGCTTAGCACTCCCCAAACCAACAAGCAGCCCAAGGGTGGGTTTCCGCACCGGTCCCTGGCCGATGATTCTCTTTTGTGCATTTATACGGAAAAAGAGTGCAAATGTTTTGATTAATTGCCTTGAACTACTATTTTTGCAGTCCTCAAAAAAGACAGTTAAGATACATCAGCGCAACAGCGCCCAAATTCATAGGCCATGTCAAAAAGAACGTTTCAGCCGTCCATTCGTAAAAGAAGAAACAAACACGGATTCCGTAAGCGTATGTCTACCGCCAACGGACGCAGAGTACTTGCTTCTCGTCGCCGCAAAGGCCGGAAGCGTCTCACTGTTTCCGATGAATTTTATCCTAAGAAATAGTCCATTTCTTAATAATTCTTTAACGCCCCATCCCTTGGGGCGTTTTTTTTGTTCTCAACATTAGAAAAGAAGCCTTATGCATACACAAGCCCGTGAATTCCTACTAAAATACCTCAACAACGCCTCCCCAACCGGTTTCGAAAGCTCCGGTCAACAACTTTGGTTGGATTACATTAAACCTTATGCCGATCACTGCATTACCGATCCCTACGGTTCTGTAGCGGCGGTGGTTAATCCGGAGGCTCCCTATAAAGTAGTTATTGAAGCCCATGCCGACGAAATCGCTTGGTTTGTTAGCTCCATTTCCGAAAAGGGATACATTTCTGTGAAGCGAAACGGAGGAAGCGACCCGGTGATAGCACCTTCGAAACGTGTGCGCATTCACACCCCTAAAGGCGAAGTTCGGGCCGTGTTTGGCTGGCCGGCCATTCATGTGAGGCAGCGCGACAAGGAAGAAGCTCCCTCTATGAAAAGCATTTTTTTAGATGTAGGAGCGGATTCCAAAGAAGAGGTAGAGGAGATGGGCATACACATTGGCTGTGTAGCTACTTTTGAAGACGAGCCCATGTTCTTGAACAAGGAGCGCTACCTGTGCGGACGCGCCTTAGACAACCGAATTGGCGGTTTCATGATTGCCGAAGTCTTGCGGCGGTTTAAGGAGGAAGGCCATGCATTGCCTTTTGGTTTATATGCCGTTAATGCCGTACAAGAAGAAATTGGCTTACGAGGTGCCGAAATGATTTCTCGACGCTTAAAGCCAAATGTGGCGCTGGTTACCGATGTAACCCACGACAATCAATCGCCGGGTTATCCTAAGGACGATCCGGAAATCCGCTGCGGCAAAGGGCCCGTATTGACTTATGGCCCTGCGGTGCATAACCGCTTGCTGAACATGGTGATTGATGTAGCAGAAAAAGAAAAAATTAATTTTCAACGGCAGGTTGCCGAACGCAGTACCGGTACGGATACCGATGCCTTTGCCTATTCGGGCGAGGGGGTTCCCAGCGCGCTTATTTCCTTGCCTTTAAAATACATGCACACTACGGTAGAGACTGTGGCCATGGAGGATGTGGAGTCGGTAATTCGCTTGTTGATGGCCTCTGTGAAGCGGATAGAGGATGCGCAAGATTTTTCTTATTTGAGCTTGTAATGCCGGAGATTAGCGGATTTTGCGGTAGGGACTGAGGCGATAGCCCGGAGGTTTGGAGCGGAGCAGCCCTTAGGCACCAAGGGCGACCTTGGAAGCCCCTTGGGGACTTAGGGATGCCCGATTCCAAACCGAGGACTAAAGCGGAAGGCCCGGCCACCGCCCAAATTCACTCTGAGACCGTTGATGCCTTGCTATTCTGGCGGCGACTTTGCGTTACGGCCAAATCTCAAGGTCCTCATTTACAACCAGTAAACTCCGGCCTTTCGATTTGTCCGTGCCTTAAACCCCTGACGCTTCGGTCAGGGACTGCTTCCCTGACGTTTCGGTCAGGGACTTCGTCTTGAAAACACAACGCGTCAACGGCCTCATACTTTTTTATTTTTTGACGCCCCTGAACTGAGCAACCAAAGGCCAAAGCCAAGGTAGGCTACATGACATATGAGGTTGGTTACCAGGCCAAAGCCGGCTTCTATGCTGTGGTTGCTTTCTTCGTTGGTGTCGGGTTGGTCTTTGAACCAAGGTCCGGGATTCACAAGAATTGAGGCCCACAAAGTGGTGGCAAGCCCAATGCCGAGAATGCTGTTGACTACCGGTGCCGCTTTTCGGAGGTTTTTGGGGAGGAGGTACCAAGCCCAAATGCTGAGGCTGAGGAGAATGATGCCCCAGGCGAGTAGGGCGTGTTTGGGACCTGCTTGTGGGGTGTTGGTGGTGGCAATATCGAAGGCATGGTAGCTTTCGAGCGTGCTTTTGCCGCAGGTTTCAAGTACAAATGGCATGAACAGGGCCAGGCAGGCGAGACTTCCCAAAACCCCCGGAGCTCGGAACATACCTTGGAATTTGGCTTTGCGCTTGCTTTTGATGTTGCTTTCTATGTTGCTAAGGTCCAGACTCATTTGTGGAAAATGTTTGATTTTTATAGGCTTCTATGGTCCAAAAGCACGTTTGGGCCAGTTCCCAAAGGCGGGGGCTATGGTCAAAGGGCGCTTGGCCTGCCTTTTGTAGAATTAAGGATTCGAACTCTTTTTGATTGTTTTGCAACAAAGGCTCAATGAGCACAATGGGATAGGGACTATGCCTTAAAATGGCGAGGTTTCGGTGATATATACCTGTTTTTGGTCCCTTTTTGGTGTATTTATCCAAGTAAAACAGCTGGTTTTGGTCCGATACCGGGTGTACACCCAGGCTGTCGTTGGTAAATTGCAGGAAGTACTCTGCGAGCTGCGCACTTTTGTCCAAAAGCTTGGTGCTGTGCCAGCGGAGGGCCGCGGCCATATCGAGGGGCGATTCAATTTCGGAGGGGTGCATGGCCCCCGGAATAAATGCCATGGCGTAGTTTTCGGAAGTTAAGGGATAGCTCCCGTCGGCCATAGCTTTTTGGTTGCCCACATTAAAATGGATGCTGATAACCACATGTGGCTGGAAGTTTTTTGCCTTTTGAATGCGGTACCACAGGTCCATGTGGTGAAAGAGTGCCGGGTGCCAACGGTCGGGTCGAGCGGTTTTTTTGAGTTGTTGTGCGGTGATTTTATCTACAATGCCTTCTTTGAGCGCCAGTTCTAGGGTTTGAAAGCGGTGGTGGTGAAACCAGTCCATAAAGGTCATGCCGAGTGAAGAGCCCGGTTTGTCGCGGGTTAATTGCACCAGATAGCCTTTTTCTTCAAGCAAATCTTTGAGTAAAAATGCCGTGTGTAAATTAAGCATGGCCTCGTAGAGGGTGTCTTGTTTGCCGTTGGGCAGTTGTGCGGGCAGCAGTCGTCCTTCGCGTTTAGCATCGGTAGGGTTTGCGGCCCAGTGGCCCGGGTCTATGAGCACTCTAAAGCCTTTGGGCGGTTCGGGCAGGGGTTGTGGTAAGGTAAAGGTGCTAAACCAAGCCACCCAATCGGCATTGGATGCGTTGGGATAATTCCGGGCGAACCAAGTTAGGGTATCTATGCTTCGGCTAAGGGTTTTGCCTTGCCATTGCACCTGAAGCCGGTTTTGACTAGGATTCCAAAGCCATTGGTCGCCCGGATTGCTTAAGAAACAAGGCGTGCAGGTATTTCTTGCCTGTAGATGAAGAAAGAAAAAGCAGCAAAAAGCAGCAAATATGTAGGTGCGCAAAAGTTCGGACATGCGTATAAATTCCTATGTTTGGTCACCGAAACGGAATACCCCTATGGATTATTTTCAGCAATCGCTGTTTTTACATGAGAAATTAAGAGGCAAGATACGGATACAACCTAAGATGGAGATTGCCTCTCGCGACGATTTGAGTTTGTTATACTCTCCCGGAGTAGCCGAACCTTGCAAGCGTATACATCAGAACCCCATGGATGTATGGAAGTACACCATTAAGCGGAACACCGTAGCGGTGGTTTCGGATGGATCGGCGGTGCTGGGCTTGGGCAATATTGGAGCAGAGGCTTCGATCCCTGTGATGGAGGGCAAAGCCATGTTGTTTAGAAAATTTGCCGGCATTGACGCCTTTCCCATTTGCTTGGCCACTCAAGATACCGAAGAGGTGATTGAGACGGTGCGTAGGATTGCTCCTGTATTTGGGGGCATTAATTTGGAAGATATTGCGGCACCCCGCTGTTTTGAAATAGAGGAGCGGCTTCAAGATTTAGGCATTCCGGTGTTTCACGACGACCAGCATGGTACGGCAGTGGTGGTATTGGCCGGAATCATTAATGCCTGCAAACTGGTTGGCAAAGAAATTCGCGACCTTAAAATTGTGATTAACGGGGCCGGAGCTGCGGGTGTGGCCATTGCCAAACTGCTCGACAGTGCCACTCGTGGCGAAAATCAAAGCGGATTGGCGGTAAAAGAGGTGATTATGTGCGATTCTAAAGGGGTAGTGCATGAGGCCAGAGAAGATTTGAACGATACCAAGCGCAGCTTGTTGAGTTGGACCAACCCAAACAATGTAACCGGAAGTTTGAAAGATGTGTTGGCGGGCAGCGATGTATTTATTGGGGTTAGCCAGGAAAACTTGCTGAATGCCGAAGATATTAAGACCATGAACCGGGACGCCATCATTTTTGCTCTGGCCAATCCGGTACCGGAAATTATGCCCGAAGAAGCATACAAAGGGGGGGCGGCCGTGGTAGGTACGGGCCGGAGCGATTTACCCAACCAAATCAACAATGTGTTGGCCTTTCCCGGTATATTTAGAGGCGCATTGGATGGGCATGCCAAGCACATTACAACGGCTATGAAATTGGCAGCAGCCAAAGCCATTGCAGACTCGGTATATCGATTAGATAGAGAGCGTATTGTTCCCGAAACCCTTAACTTGCGGGTTAGTCATGAAGTTAGTTTGGCGGTGCAAGCGGCCATGACTGACGCAGACCGAATTCAAGGTTAAACAAAGAGCTATGGACCGTTTTCGTTTTTTGTATCCTCATTTGGCCGCATTAGCGGTGCTGTTGGTTGCCGCGTTATTGTATGGCCGGGCAGAAGTATTTCAAGGCATGGAGCTAAGGGCCCACGACGACAATATGTGGCGTGGAGCGGCTCAAGAGGCCATGGAATACGAGGAGGAAAACGGAACCGCTCCTTTATGGTCCAACAGCATGTTTGGGGGCATGCCCATGTATTTGGTGTACTTTAAAGCAGAGGGCAATTATGTGAGTCCCATTGTGCATCAGGTGTTAAGTTTGGGATTGCCCAGGGTGGCCTTGTACTTGTGGCTGTCCATGGCCGGTTTTTACTTGTTCATGGTGGCTTTGGGTTTGCGGCCGGTAACTGCGGCCGCTTCGGCTTTGGCCTTTGGATTCACCAGCTATGTGGCGGTGGTGTTGGGTGCCGGTCACTTTGGTAAGGTGCTAACCATAGCCTATTTGCCTTGGTTTTTGGCCGGAGTAGCCTGGGTATTTCGGAAAAAATACTTAGCCGGTGCAGGCTTGGCCGGTATTGGCATGAGCTGCGCCATAATGGCCGGTCACTATCAAATGGTGTACTATTATGGAGCCTTTTTTGTAAGCTTTTGGGCGCTGATTGAGGCCATTAAATCCATTAAAGCTGGCGAGGTGAGGCATGTGGCCATTGGAGGTGGCGTGTTGGCCATTGCCATGGTGGCTGCTCTAGCTGCTAACCTGAACCGGATCATGCCCATTTTGGAGTACCAAAAGGTGAGTACGCGTGCGCCATCGGAATTGAGCGGAGCAGCCGTAGTGGATGAGGAAGAACAAACCGGTGGTTTGCCGAGGAGCTATATAACGGGCTACAGTTATGCTGCCGGAGATTTTTGGGCGCTATTTGTTCCCAACTACAAGGGACCGGGTAATGGTGCTTTGGTCAATAACGAGGAGGCCATGAAGCGGCTGAACCCAAAGGACGTCAGGAATTTGCAGGGTTTTCAAAGCCAAGCCTTTCAGCAGGGTATTTATTTAGATCAATACTGGGGAAAGCAAGATGCTGCCGGAGGAGTCATTTATGTTGGAGCTTTTGTGTTTTTGATGGCACTTTGGGGCATGTTCTTGGTGCGTTCGAGCATAAAATGGGCTTTGTTTGCGGGCACTGTGCTTACGATGTGGTTGTCTTTGGGTAAGAACGATCCCATATTGACCGACTTTTTTATTGATTATTTTCCGGGCTACAACAAGTTTAGAGCGGTAAACTCCATAATGGTGGTTCCTCAGTTTTGTTTGCCGGTATTGTTTGGACTTAGCTTAGATACGGTATTGTTTAACAAAGAGCGCTTAAAGGAGAAGGTTCCTTATTTAAAGATGCCACAAGAGAAATTAGGGCTCTATATTGGAGGCGCGGGTGTAGTATTTTTGCTGTTGAACTGGTTGGCTCCCGGCTTGTTCCAAGATTTGGTTCCTTCCAGCGATGCCGATGCCATTCAAAGCGTGGCAGGAAGTAATACGGGAGCGCTTTTGGATGCCGTAGAGTCGGCAAGGGCTTCCATTGTTCGGGCCGATTTGCTCCGCAGCCTTTTGATTGTTGCCTTGGGTGCAGGGGTTCTGTTTTACTATCTCAAAGGAAAACTAAAGGCATTGCATGCCGGTGTAGCCTTGGGTTTGATTGTGGGAGTTGATTTATTTTTGGTGGATAACCGCTATTTAACCGAGGATAAATTTGAGGTGAAGAAACCTAAGTCGGAGTCGATGACCGCTGGGGCGGCCGATCGAATGATTAATGATGACCCGGATCAGGGATTTAGAGTAGCGAGCATTGCTGTTTCGACCTTTAACGATGGCACCACCTCGTTTTTTCATCATTCCATAGGTGGGTATCATGGGGCCAAGATTCGTCGTTACCAAGATTTGGTAGAGCGGAGATTGGGTGGAGATTTGAGTGTATTGGTGAGTCGATTGCAGCGCGCCAAAGATATAAGGGAGCAGAACGAGGCATTTAAAGGCTTGGCAGCTTTGAATATGTTGAATACTAAATACCTGCTTTATGATAAGCAAGCAGCGCCTTTTATGAACCTTCACAGATACGGTGCGGCTTGGTTGGCAGATTCGGTAGTTATGGTTACGGATGCCGATGCAGCCATAGGCGAAGTGATGCGGAGGGAGGATTTGAAGCGAGTGGCGGTGGTTGAGGAATCCTTTTCTGAAGAAGTTGGCGGATTAAGCTTTGGCAAGGATAGCCTAGGAAGTGCAGAGCTACTGACATGGGCTCCGGAGGAAGTAAAGTATAAGGTAAACCAAAGCAAAGAAGGCCTGGTGGTTTTTTCTGAGATATATTACGACAAAGGTTGGAAAGCAGAGATAGACGGAATGCCGGCAAGCCCGATACGTGTAAATTATGTACTTCGCGGCTTAAAGGTACCCGCGGGGAATCATGAGGTACGCTGGTATTTTTATCCGGAGACGGTGTATAGGTCTGCGGGTTACAGTAGGATAGGTAGTATAGTATTGTGGTTGTTGGTTATTGGAGGGGTGTTGGTTTTTTGGAGGGGAGTAAGTCGCTCCAATCAATAAGTTTTGACTTGAAAATTACTATAGCATTGATTAATGTAAATGCAAATGTTTTAAGAGACTGTATGAGAAAAAGATTCCCTTCCATATTAATTTTACTTAAGGAAATTCCAGAAATTAATATTATAGAAACAACAGATACAAGCCTAAGGCTAATAGGGCTGAAATTAAACTTCTTAAAAAGTATCCAATACTTAGCAAAATTATAGATTACCATAGAAAGGAAGGTGGCAAAGGCGCCTCCTGTCATTCCGTAGATGGGTATAAAAGAATAGTTAAAAATAATAACGCAAATTCCAAATGAGACCACTAAAAGTGCGTTGTATTTGTACAGTTTAGAAAACGAAATAATAGTTGTATTTATACCAGAAACTAAATCTGCAACTGCTGCTAAACCAAGCCAAAAAATAACAGGGGCAGCGGAGGTATATTCTGGAATTATCAAGAAAGCAATCGGCAAGTTTATAAGGATTAAGCCAAAGAATGCTCCTCCGATAATCCCCTGGTAAACGCATGATTTTCTATACACCTGCAATACTTTTACATGGTTATTATTAGCAAAGGACTCAGAAATAAATTGATTGCTTGAAATGTTAATTACCCTACCAGGGACAAGAATAAAAGAACCAAAAAAGGCTCCGACAGAATAGACACCAGTGGCTTGGAGACCAATAAAGAGATTTACAAAAATAAGGTCAACTGTAGTGACTAAGTAGTTAGACACACCAGATATTAGTGAAAAAAGACTTACAGAAAACATTTCTTTTTTCAAACTAGGTTTAATTTTTTTTAAGCTAAAGGGTTTCAGGCGAAGTCCTGATTTATATGAAAGAGTCAGCCAAAGGACAGGTGTCATTAAAAAGAGGATGAAAAAGTAATTGAATATGAAGAAAGACTTTGAAATAATATTTAAAAAGAAGAGAAGGGATATTAAAAGGATTGCAAGTCTTTGATAAAAATCACGTAATGATATACCAAGTTGACTCCTTTTTTTGCATCTTCCATAGTAATCCAACATATAGAATAAGCTAAAAGAAAACGTTAGTGGGAGAACTATTAAATAGTTGAATGGAACATCCTTTGGGACTGTTTGGTCATCCAAAAAGTACCCATAAGTAAATGTATAGAGACTACTTACTACTAAAAATCCGATGAGGGAGATAGTTAATGAAAAGAGTAAGAAGCCATTTTCATTTTTTTCTTTTTCAAAATAAGGAAAGAACCTAGGGCTTAAAAAACCTAGACTAGATACAAAAGCTGCGGCCGTAGAAATTCTTACAACTAGGTTTAGGAAACCTATTTCCTCTTTCTCTAATAAATTAGGGAGGGCAATTCCTGAAATAATAAAGCCTAAGAATACGCCACTTAAGGCATAGCCAATTCCATAAACTGATTGGCGCTTAATTGATGCCATTCAAGAAACCTTTTTAAAGGTAAAAGTCTCTTTGTCCAAAATGATTTCGATTTTTTTCATCTGTGTACCAATCAATAGTTTCCTTAATTCCTTGATCAAAGGAAATCGATGGCACCCAGTCTGTAAGGAATACAAGTTTCTTGTTACATCCCAAAAGTCTCCTCACTTCACTCTTTGACGGCCTCATTCTTTTCTGATCTTGCTTGATTTTGGCGGCAGGATTTATTTTGTTAATAAGGGCTTTAGCGATTTCTCCAATGGAAATTTCTTGACCTGTGGCAATATTAACGGTTTGCCCTACGCATTTTGCTTCTTCTGAAATTACTTTAAAACCCTCTGCCGTATCTTTTACGTATACCATGTCTCTAGTTGGACTTAAATCACCCAACTCAATAACTTCCTTTCCATTTAATAATTGTAGAATAATTGTAGGAATAATTGCACGTGGAGATTGCCTTGGTCCATAAGTGTTAAATGGTCTAACTATGGTAATTGGAAGATCGAAAGAGAGGTTATAAGATTCTGCAAGCTTGTCAGCACCAATTTTAGAGGCAGAATAGGGGGATTGTCCTTGTAAGGGGTGTTCTTCATTAATAGGTGTGTATCGAGCTGTTCCGTAAACCTCTGATGTTGATGTTATTATAGTGTTTAGTATGTTGTTGATGCGTGCTGCTTCTAAGATATTGTATGTACCCATTAAGTTTGTCTCAATGTAGCTTTTTGAGCTTTTATAACTGTAAGGAATGCTTATTAGTGCAGCTAAATGGTATATTTTTTGGAACCCTTTTGTCTGTTTTCTAATAAACTCTCCATCTCTGACATCTCCAAACAAAATATTAGTTTCGTTAAGAACCTCTTGAGAGAGGTTTTTTAACCAACCTTCTTGGCCAAATGAATTGTATTGAACAAGCGCGGTAACCTCATATCCAGACCTGACAAGTTTTTCCGTCAAGTGGCTACCAATAAAACCCTCACTTCCTGTAATAAATACTTTTTGCACGACTGTTGATTTGTTTGCATAAAAATAAGGAGTATTTTCTTGCACCTCGTATATTAAGATGATCAATGTCGCCAAAATAATCACTCGTGTAAGAGCTTTTTGAAGTTTGGAAATAAGAAAACCTTTGAAATGGGTTAAAAAAGCTTACCATTTCTCCTTTATACTTTTCGTATCTGTTTAAATATATGGCATTGAAATATTGCCCCAGCTTATTATTTGGAGGCTCATGAATGAAAACAAATTTTTCCTGCTTCAGGAGTCTGTATATGATCCCGCAGAAACCTTTAAAACTTAACCAATCAAATTCTGCGTTACGATAAACGAGATATGCATTATTTTTTTCGCTATTATAAATTTTTGTTTTTGGAATAAAACCTTTGTAAATGTGACTATTTTGTTTTCCATTTTTTGGCTCATATTTAAAAAAATATGAAAAAGCTTTTCTATAACTTTTAAAATAACTAGGTAATAGCTGCGAGAATGATACGCTTCCGTTCTGAAACATGAAAAAATGGGTTTTAGGATTCTTAAGGTGTCTGTGAATAGGAAATAATTCAAAGTTGTCGGCGCCAACTGTAAACATCTCAGGCCCAATATTTATAATTAGAGTTTCTGGCTTTAGTCGCTGTTGTAGGCTCAAATCCTTTATTAAAAGATCTATTGTTTCTGGACCAGCAGAAGGTAGGCCTAGATTGAACGATTTCATTTCTGTTAATGAGTCAAGAATTTCTGGAATTACGCCATTGTAAGTATGACTGTTACCTAGCAAAATTGTATTGTAAAACTCTTGTCTTGTTGAATATTGTTTAATTCTCTCACTATGTTCATTATTACTTAATGAATCAAATCGTGATACTATGCTAATAGGAGCAAGTCCAATAATTAATTTAATAAAAAAGAGATATTTCTTTTTCATCTTTCTTAAAATTGGAAGTATATAAAATGTTGTTTATCTGTCGCTGAAAATAAGAAAATTAATTGTAGTCCGATAATGAATATACCAAATCGGAGAAGGTGATGGCGAATAAAAACTTTTTTAATATCCCTTTTTTGAAAAAGTGTTTCTACTATTAAGAATATGCATAGCAAGAAGAAGTATTTCGTTAAATTTTGGATATTAAAATCCACTACACTAGGTACTTTTGTGAATAAAGACTTAATTGTAAAGATGGCATCATTAAATGTATTTGATCTAAAAAATATCCATGCTATTGACACATTTATAAATGTGAAGGTCAATCCTAAAGCCTTAGGTAGATAAAATAAAAATTTTGTAGCTTCTCTTTTAGAAAAGAAATGATAAGATATTATTAGTATGCCATGGAAAGCACCCCATATTATAAAGTTCCAGGATGCTCCGTGCCATAAACCGCTTATAATAAATACAAGGAACAAATTTCTTAGCCATAATAACTTTGAACCCCTATTTCCTCCTAAAGGTATGTACAAGTAATCCCTAAACCAAGTACTTAATGAAATATGCCATTTGTCCCAAAACGCCTTTATTGATGTTGCTCCATAAGGTTGCTTAAAGTTTATCATAAGCTTTATTCCTAGAATTTTAGCTATCCCAATGGCAATGTCTGAATAGCCGCTAAAATCATAGTAAATCTGAAATGTGAAAGCGATAATAGCAAATAGTGTAAAAGCGGAATTTTCTGTATTGGGGTTGTTAAAGTAATAATCAGATACAGTTGCTAAATTATCTGCGATAACCATTTTTTTAACAAAACCCCATGTTGCGATTTCTATTCCCCTGAAGGCTCTGTTTACAGAGAAGGAGTAATTAATTCTTAACTGGTGTAAAATGTTTTGCGGTCTTTCAATTGGTCCTGCTACTAGTTGAGGGAAGAACATGACATAAAGAGCAAACCTAAGGATTGACTTTTCTGGAGAAATTCTACCGTAATAAATTTCAAAAATGTAGCTTAGAGATTGAAATACATGAAATGATAAGCCGATTGGTAATATTATATTTAGATAGCTTATTTCGGCGTTTGGAACTATGTAGTTGTAATTTGAAATAATAAAGTTGGCATATTTAAAGTAGGTGAGCAGGCCTAAATTTGTGCCTAAACTAAGAAATAGGTACAATTTTTTTCTTTTGTTTGATTTCGTTTCATGTAAGAGTCTTCCTAAAGCGAAGTCTATAATAATTGTTGCAGCAAGAATTATAATGTATTCCGCTTTAAAAAACATATAGAAAAACGCTGAGCAACCTAATAAGAATGTCATTCTTATATTTTGCCGCAGCAAGAAATAACCTATGGTAGCAATAGGCCAAAATATTATGAATTCTAATGAGTTGAAAATCATTAAGACCCGTTTCTTAGCATTGTGCAAACCTGCAAAAGATTCTTTTGATTTTCAATAGTTGCTAAATGTTTATTTAATTGGTTGGAGTCAAAAAAAGCCTGAATCATATTAAATAGACCTGGTTTAAGGCTTTTTGGCTCTTGATATTTTTCGGGGATTTCAATAGTTTCTTTTGTTAAACATTCCCTAATCTGTGATTGCAAAGTTTCAATTGGGCTTAGATGCCATGATCCTCCATCGTACTTTATTTCTATAGACCATCTTCCTGCGCTTCTCCAGTCAGAGTTAAAAACAAAAGGGGTATCTTTTTCAGTTTTACCAGAGCCGGTGAAACCTACAGGGTTGTGCCAACTATAATGACCCGAGGTATATGCTTTGAGTTCCTTTGGATAGCCGATTAAAAAAAATACTAAATCTAAAATATGAGACGAATTTGCTTCTAACCAATTTGCTAATATGAATTTAGAACTCTGTGCAGCAAGAACACGAGAACTCCATTCTGTAAAATCAAATGAGCAACTTATTATTCCGTTGTTATTGATTAATTCTTTAGTGTATAGGGCGCTAGGTAAAAATCGTCTGTTGTAGGCAACAAATATCCTATCTGGATACGTAAGTTTTCCGATAGATGAAATATTAAGTATTGCAGGTTTCTCTGCCAATATTTTTATTTTAGAATTCAAAGCTTTATCTAATAATATTAGATGACTTTCTATTTTGTCAACTGGTGTTGCTAAAATTAAGTGTGTGTGGGTGTTTAGAACGTCAATATATTGTTCAAATCCTCCAGAGCTTACCTTGACCTTAAACTCGTTGGAAATGTTTTCACAATTTTGAGAGCTATTCCCAAATACCTCAATAGTACAATTTGGGTAAGCGTATAAAATTGCTTTTATGTACTCTTTTGTCATTCTACCTGCTCCAATGATAGCTACTTTCATAATCATGTTATTTTTAAGGTCAGGTTAGGATTACAAGACAAAAATGTGTCCGTAAAAACCTCAATTAGGGCAGTATGTTGTTTTAATGATTCACCTAATGTCGGCAATGAGTTTATTGTTTTATAATCTTTGAACTCTTTCCAATAATTTGATGTTAATGTACTTTGATAGGGCAGTGTTATATTTTTGGGAATTAAATTTGCTAAATAGGATTCTTTTTTTGATAATAACTTAACTTTTTTAGTTGTTTCATTAATTTCCATGACAAAAGTACCGTAGTCTAGATGGATGAGTAGGTTGCAAGATTCCTCCTTACTTATAAACTTGAAGTTTGTACTACCAACAAAGCCCTGAATCCATCCGGTGGCCTCGTAGAAACCTTCTCTTTTTATTGATTTGAACCAATTTAGATTAGCATCAGCAACTAACACCTTATCATCGATACCATTGTTTGCAAGAAAGCAGATGAGATCTAAAAAGTGTATAGAGTTACTTGCCATGTTCCAATTAGAACCTGTTACCAGGACTTTTTTCAAAGAATATTCGGTTGTTAGATACTTTAATTTCTTGTAAATAGGATAAGCTCTTCTTGGTGTATTAACAAAAGCATTGGTATTATTACTAATCGTTTGCCACTCTGTGATGTTGTCTAAAGAGTCGAAAAGCAGTTTTTCAATTATAATTACATCCGGCGAAGTTTTTCTTATTAGTTCCTGACAGGTTTTCAACCTGCTTGTAGAATCTGTTGCGATTATTGCAAAATCAATAAAAACGGTTGGAATAGATTGTAATGGTATGACTGAAAATGACTCATTGGGATTTTCAGATTCTAATAGTTCTGAAACCTTTTCAGCTCTTTGAATATCGAGATCTATTAAATAGAGTGTGCTACATGTATTAAGTAGGGATTGAGCATGTCGATAACCCATATTCCCAGCTCCTACTATACAGATACTAGTTGTTTTATCTGATTGAATATCCTCCATCCACTATTAAATTATGTCCTGTTATATAACTGCTTTCTTCTGATAGTAAGAATATTGCAGGGGCAGCTGCTTCATATGGAGTAGCTAACCTGCCTAAGGGTGTTATATTAGAGTAGCGTGCCACAAATTTAGGATTTTGCTTATCCAAAACACCGCCGGGGCTTACGCAATTAAATCGAATATTTTTCTGCCCATAAATGGATGCTAAATATTTTGTAGCGTTTATAATCCCCGCCTTGATTGGAGCATATGGAAATGGAACACCCATATTTAGGTCATTATACAAGTTGGGGTTTGGACCAAGAAATCCATAAATAGAGCTATAATTTACCAAAGAAGCCTTTTGTTTCTTATTCGAAAAATAATCACCAAAAATTTTTGATATCCACGTGTAGCTATTGAGATGAAGGTTAAGGTTCTCAGAAAAAGAACCGTAGGAAATATCTGAAAGCGAAGCTCCCCAATCTTTAGTTCTTGGATAGCTACAATTTACTACACCAGCAAGCTTAACTTCTGAAAAGTTTGTATGCAGGAAATCCTCAAAATTTTGGAATTGGGTTATGTCAAAAACTATTGAATGTAAGTTGGGATGGGTAATAGCGCTTATTTCCAAATCTATACAAATTACAGAATGGTTCTTTGAAAGAAGAATATTGGTGATTTCTTTCCCGATTAGGCCATTTCCTCCAATTACTGCAAAAGTTGATGTGTTAGATTTCTCCATTGCAAACCTTTAAAACCTTTATGCCGTCAAAAATAGTATTATTTGACTTCTGTTTTTTTGTAATAATATTTAGAAAGGTTGTCCATTGGCTAACATAAGTATCATTTATTGTTTCATTGAAAACTTCTATAAGAGTATCATTTAACTCTAATTGACCAGTTAATAAGTTAGCCTTTATTTGCCCTTTAGTACCCAAAAGCTTCAATTCCCTTTTATTTGTTTTGCTAAGGTAGCTTAAATTAATATTGACAGTCATTTTGTCGTGGTATAATAGATGATAAGAGGCAGTTTCAAACGAGTTAATTTCTAGCTCACCCCAGTTTTCTAACGATGACATTACTTTGCAAGGCATTCCAAATAGGAAATAAGCTAGGTCTATTTCATGTATCAGGTCTAAATGGACTCCACCACCTTTATTGCTATTGGCTGAATATGATTCCTTAAAATTTCCACTTCTCCATTCTGGTAAATAACTAAGACACTCGAAATGCGCAGACCAAATCTTACCAATAACCCCTGACTCCAGAAACTCTTTCAACTTTTGTATTATTTGAAGGTATCGAAGGTTACAACCCATCAATGTGTTGATGTTTTGTAAACATTTTATTTGTTTGCGTGTGAAATTTGGAACGGTGTGGGAAACTGGCTTTTCAATAAATAAGTTATTACTTAAATGAAGGTTATCAAGGATATGTTTGGTATGGAGGTAGGTGGGGGAACAAATTAAAACAGCATCATAAAAGTCTGTTTGACTTATCTGTTCCTTTTCACTCCTTGAGTCAATAATTTCAAAGGAAATTTTGGGATTTAAGCTTTTAAGTATTTCCATATGCTTTCGGGCTATCGACCCGTTTCCAATTGATTTAAACTTCATACCTTTTTTCTAGCTTAAATTTTACATAGAGATAATCTTCAATTGAGTCAATGTCAATGCATTTAGTTTTTTGGACTTTAATCGAAAAATTTGCATCGGTAACTTTTCTGTAGCCCATTTCAAAGAATTTTTTTCTGTATATATAAAATGCTGCGCTCAATTCATATACATTGGGAGCATCTTGTCGCCGTAAATAGCCATCTGAATCTTTGCAAATTTTGTAAGTGTTTTCTGGCCCCTTCTCAACCATATTAAAATATGGGTTTTTAGTTGCGTGATTTACGCTCATAATTAGATCAAGGGATTTATCAGAGTCCAAAAGGTTTAAGGCGGATATTATATCTTCAACCTCGCGTTCAGGTGCAGTAACATCAAGGTCAATAACTGTATCGAAGATTAAGTTAGATTCTGCCTCACAGTATTGAATTAGATCATTTATTGCTTCAATTTTGCCTGACTGGTCGGAGGCTAGTTTTTGAGGCCTTGATCTCAGGAAATCTACACTACCATTGCCTTTATTTAGTATTTTGTCGTAGTCACTAGAAAGGCCAATTAACACGTTAATTTTAGAGGTTTTTATTCTTTGGGCTAACTCTTTAGCATGATTTATCGTAATAACAACTAATGGCTTTTCATTGATAAGTAGTAAATTTTTATTGGGAATACCCTTGGACCCTCCTCGAGCACAAATAGTTATTAATATATTTCTCATAATAAGTTATTTGAAGTTTACAGAATCAATTATTTGATTAGCTTTATCATAGTCCATTGGATTCCCAATGTCTAGCCAGAAGTCTTTCATTTCGAATGGCGCAACTTTAAAACCATTTGAAAGACATTGCTCAATTAATTCGGTAGCATCTAAGTACTTAAAGCTGTTAGCAAGTTTCCTGACTCTTTCATTCATTAAGTAGATCCCCGCATTTGCCAGATATGTGTAAGTTGGCTTTTCGGATAAGCTGGTAATTAATCCGTTTTCTAAATCAAAAATCGCATATGGAACTTTTGTAGTGTAGGGAATAGCTGCGACTACTAAATCTAACCCTTTTTCCTTAAAGCAATCATAGAAGCCCCTGAAATCCAAATTGGTTAATAAATCACTATTCATTAAAATAGTGTCTTCATAATTTAGCTTTGCATCAATAAGGTTCAAAGCTCCTGCTGTTCCTAATGGCTCCTCTTCCTTAATAAAGTTAAAATGTATATTTCCCTTGTACCTTTCTCTTAAGGATTTGATGATTTTGTCTCCTAAATACCTGATTGATATATTATAATTATCTATCCCATGTTTATTCAACCAATCTATGTTATGACAAATAATTGGTTTTTCGCCAACTTTAAGTAAGGGCTTAGGTGTGGTTAATGTATAAGGGCGCAAGCGTGATCCTTTGCCTCCTGCCATTAATAGAACGTTTACAGGCAATATCGTTTTTGTAACATTTAAATCAATAAGTTTAACTAAAAGCTTTTCATTGTTCAATAAAGGTATAATAGTTATGTTTCTTTTCTTATAAGTTTCAAAGTCATTATAATAACTCTTTGAGCTAGTTTTAAGAAAGGCAAATTCTTTCTTCATAAAATCTTGTACTTTATCTTCCAGATTAAGGCCTGAAATTAAGCCTCTCCTTAAATCACCATCCGTTATTGACCCGATAATTTTGTTATTTTGACTATCCTTAACAAAGAGTACTAAAGCTTTCTTATTTGAGATCCTTTCTAATTGAATTAAGGCTTCTCTTGCCGTTCGATTATTCCCTATAATATGATTATCAACAACCATGGTGTATTTTTTTTAGGACTTCAATTATTTTTTTACTCGCACATTTGTCACCGTATGGGTGAGAATTCATACTAAGACATGTGGGTGAATTCATTAGTTTTTTAACGGTATTTTGGATGAGCGTGTGGTTAAACGGTAAGTTTATGACATTTTGTCCAAAAGGTCTTCCTTTTTGCCTAATACCTACGTTAATTACCCATTTATTAAAGGCTCCTGCTTCGATTATTCCACTTGAACTATTTCCAATGATTAAGGTTGCTTTTAAGAACTCTTCCGGATACTTAGAACCTAAGTTGGGTATTATTTGAACATGTTTTGGCCATTTAATTTTTTCGATAGTTTCAATGATTTCTTCTCGACCATAATCAGAGTTCGGATAGGTTATGATACCTTTATAACCACTTTGTAAAATTGCTTCAAAGAAATCATTAATTTCTTCTTTTGTTTGATTAATATATGGGTGTAAAGTTGCAATAAAGCACTTTTCAACATCTCTTTTTTCTTGTGCTTGAGTGGCTATTCTATAGTTGTTAAGATACTCAATACCCAATGAACCAACTGGGTAAATATTCTCATTACTTCCTGTAATACAAGATATTCGTTTCCCAAACTCTTTTGTGCTTGGAAAATGTAAGCTTGATAACCTAGTTATGAAATCTCTATAATAGTTGTCATACGATCCTGATGTAATTTCTCCTCCGTGAATATGAGCGATTTCAAAATTGGCTAATTTAAGTGCTAATGATGCAGCAAACATTTCGTATCGATCACCAAGTGAAATGATAATATCCCAATGTTTTGATTTAGTCTGGAGAAACTCATTGAACTTATTTAAAAAGAATGCAATCTTTAGGGAGTCAGTTTTTGAATCTAATTCATCATGCTTGGTGTGTATTGTTTGTAAGCAAATAGTTTTAAATTTTATATTTTCCCAACCTTCGAAAAGAAAATGATCTCCAAATAGAATGATTGAGGCGTTTATCCATTCTTCATTCTCAAGGGATTTAAGTAATGGAGTATAAATGTTTATGTCGGCCCTGGATGAGCTTAATATTCCTATATTCATTTAAATAGAGTTAGTTTTACGGGGGCATATTTCAAAACATCTTGTTTTAGAGTTTTGCCAATTAGCGACCAATAAAGTGTTGGTGAAACTCCATTCTGGGGACGACTGACTAGAATGTCAGTTTCAGTAATAATCTTTCCTTTAGGTATAGACTTTGAAAAGTAAAGGCCTTTTCTTGCATGGTTTATATTTTCTAATTCTGTTGGACTTGGTTTAATTGTTTGATTGCCCATTAATTGTTCTGCTAATCGAATTTTAGAGACGTAATCTTTTAATTCATTCGGCTCTAAAGATGATTTATGGTCTGGTCCTTTTAATTCTCTGCTAAGGGTAAAGTGCTTTTCAACAATTGAAATGCCAATTGCAACAGCCATCATTACACTGTAATAACCTTGTGTATGGTCAGACAAACCTACCTTGCAGGGAAGTATTTCTTTTAACCTAAATATTTGGGAAAGATTGACTTCACTTGACGGAGTTGGATAAGCCGTTGTGCATTGCAAAAACGTAGCTTTACTCGGTGCGAATTTCAATTTGTTAAACAGAAAGTCTGAGGTTTCAATTATTTCTTTTTCTGAGGTCATTCCGGTTGATAAAATTAAACCAATGTTTTTTTCTGCTGCATGTTTTATGAGGTGAAAATTATTGAAATCTCCTGAAGATAGTTTGACTTTTTTAACGCCTATTGAATTGAGGAAATGAAGTGAATCAATGTCAAACGGAGTTGATATGAATTCAATGTTTATGTTTTCACAATGCCTTTTAATTTCTTCAAAATCTTCAAATTTGAGTTCTAGACTTTTTAAAAGTTTAAATTGCGAACTTCGCCCTGTTTCTTTCTTTTGATAGGGTGCTGATAAGGCGTCTTTCAGGACTAAATTTTCTGTTTTAAAAGTTTGAAATTTCACGGCATCCGACCCGGCCTCCTTTGCATAGTCAACTAGTTTTAAGGCGTTACTTAAACTCCCATTATGGTTGATACCTGCTTCGGCAATTACAAATGTGTTCATTTTTTACTTTTATCTTTTCACTGAACTTGGTAAATTCAATGCTACTTTTGATAACTGCATTGTGTTACTCAATTCTTGGAAGATTAGACTCTTTTCTTTGACATACTTAAATGTATGCGCTGGTTGCCAAGGAGGGCGGACCATAATATTTGCATCGATACATGTTTTTATATTGTGTGCTCTTTCTCTTTCATTTTCAAAAATAACGGTGTTGAGCCAGTAATTTGAAATTGTTCCTTCTTTCGCAGTTAAAACATAGCCTGGGAATTTTATTGCTTTAAGAGTTTCTAAGTAATATTTATGTAACTTCTGTTTTTCAGAAATTAGAAATGGTAGTTTTTTTAGTTGTGCTACCAATAATGAGGCATTTAAATTGGGAAGTCTGTAATTATAGCCTAGTTGATCATGATAATACTCAATTGGATCTGGAAGTTTTGCTTGGTTTGACAAATGTTTGATTTTCTTGGCTGTTTCTTCATCCTTAGTTAATACCATTCCCCCTGAACCCGATGTAATGATTTTGTTACCGTTAAATGATAGAACGCCCATATCTCCAATAGTTCCTAGGTGTTGAGTGCCAATTTTTGATCCTAATGATTCTGCTGCATCTTCGATGAGCTTAATATTGTATTTATGACATAAATCCCTAATAAGGAAAGCGTCTCCAGGTATGCCAAAGCTATACATTGGGATGCAAGCTTTAATTATTTTATTTGTGGTTATGTGTTTTGTACCCTCTTCTGTAATAATGCATTCGGTTTCTAAGAATTCTTGTAGCTTTTCGGGTGAAAGGCATAAATTCTTCCAATCAATGTCAATAAACAATGGTGTAGCCTTGCAGTATAAGATAGAGTTAATCGTTGCAATAAATGTGAAGCTTTGAGTGAGTACAATATCACCTTCGGCAATATTCCCAGCAATCAATGATAAGTGTAAAGCGGCTGTACCAGAGTAGACTGGTACTGCAAATGTTACATCGCAATACGTAGATAACATTGTAGCTGTCAGCTCCACATTGGGTCCAACGGAGGATACATAAGTAGAGTTAATACAATTTATCAACTCATCCTCCTCGTCTTGGTTGAAGTAGGGTTCATGGAGTAGAATCTGTTTATCCTCGCTAACCTGAAACCAATCTCTTATTACTTTAGGAAGTTTTATATTGTTAGATTCCATTTTTCATCTTTTGTGTAAGCATCTATATAAGAGTTCTGTGTTGTATTGATAACTACTGCCCCCTTCTTTTGAATGAGAATTTTTAAATCATGGTATCCTTTAAAGGTCAAATAAAGTTTTTTAAATTGCTCGTGAAGCAAAAAGTCAGTCCCATCAAGCTTTTCAACTGTGTTGTTTTTTGATTGCCAAAATGCATGTTTGTAGGATGTTCTTAATCTGTTATTGTCCAAAGAAATGTGTTTATGCCAGTCGTGATCAGTTCCAAATAGAAAGATTTGCTTAAACTTAAGCATAAGACTTAGGTAAATCGCAGCAACTAGTGTGTTATGAATACGTGGTGTGCCCAATCCCTTGTTCCAGAAATAATAGTTTATTATTTCTGACCCATCTACAGGTACTTGGTTAAAGAATTTTATTTCTAGATTCGGATTTTGCGAAATCTCTTTAATAAAGGTTTTTTTAGTGGCAAGCTGTGGAAGAAAAATATACATTTTCCAAGTCACCTTCATTAGGTTTTCGATAGTTTCCTTTTGGAGTTTTTGATATTTATCACTTACATTATCGGACCAGTATTCGTTGGCCTGTAACAAATGGATTTCAGGCTTCCATCTCCAAAACGCATCCGCTTTATAGAATTGATTAATTGTTAGTAACTTTACTTTATGGCGATTCTCGTTTATTTTATTTTCTTGGTGTTTAAGTGAGGGCCCATTTCCCAATATGAATAATGGGCTTTGTGAGTGTTCAAACTCTTTACTTAGCTTTTCATAATTGTGCTTTGCGTATTTTTGCTTTGCTAAATACAAAACTTTTAAAGCACTCAAAAAATCCTTGTGAACCATCTTTATCGCCATCAAAACAAAATTAGAAAGAATGTTTGGAAGGTTCATGTATTGATGGACCTTCCCATAATGTTTTTAATGATTTGCTTTTTTCAAGGTAGCATATTTACACCTTTATTTTCTCAATCAATAGACCTTTTAAATAGTAAACTCGCTGATGAAGAAGTCTATGATTTACATGAACCTATTGCAGGCGAGTTGCTTTTAATGACTTCCAGAGGTTTAGTGCATGCGAAAAGGAGAAATTCTATTCAATTGGACGTAAGGCGCTACTATGAAGGATTTCAGTTTTGGGAGGCATATGAAGATTCAACAGGGGTCTTGTGGTTAATTGGGAATAATCCCTATTTAATTCGATTTACACATAGTGGCGTTTCAAAAGTTTCCGTAGTGAATAGTGATGGTCAATTCCCATTTGGTTCATTTGGCCTAGGCGTTGTTTCAGGGCCAGTGGGAGAACTCTATCTACCCACAGTTACTGGAAACCTTTCTTTGCTTGGTGATCGAAAGGACTTTTTTGAATCAATACGTTTTTTGAGTGAAAAGGCTCGGTTACTGCATCTAAATGATACGATTGTTGTTGCTCCTTTGTATATATTCAATAAAAAGGATTCTAGTATTTTACAATTTGCAGATGCTCCTCCTCGGTCATCTAGAAACTATGTAATGTTTCAAAGTTTAGAGGGTATTTATGTTACCCATACTTTTCACCCTAATGAAGTGTGGTTTATTTCAAGGGAGACCGCTGATCCTCAATCAATTTCTTTAAGTGTGATTCCTGAATTAAAAGATGGTTTAATCTTTTTAGGGCATTTTTATAATCGACTTTGGTTTAGGAGTAGCAATTCATTGTTGTGGTTTGATATGCATGGAGAGTTTGGGGGCAAGTACCATCTCCCTTTTAGATTTCAACCAACGAAACTAGTTCCTTCTTTGGGGGGCGGGCTTTGGGTTCTAAGTCTAAATCATGGAATTCAACATATCAGTTTGACAGAATTAAGAGGTGATCAATATACAGGGGAAGGGGTACTTTCAACAGAAATTAATCTATTGAATGGCCTTGGTGCAGTTACTCACGATAGGGAAAGTAAAGAAGTTGCAGTATTCAGGGGTAATCAGAGAACAAAAAAGTTTAATTATAAGCAAGAACTTCCTAAGCTTTGGGAATCTGAAGTTGTTTATTTATTTAACCAAGTTTTTATTGCATCAGAGGAGTGGTTGTTATTGGGGGATGGGGGGGCAACAACCTCTTATGAGTCATTGAGGGTGAACCCAAGGTATATTGAGACAGAGGATAGCATTGGTGTTATGTTGACTTACAAGGGTACTTTTGGGTTGACACTTTGTCCTAATGGTACAATATCTTCGTACAAGATATCCCCGAATACTTTTGGTAAGGCATCTTTGGGTGGAAATGGGATTTTTTTGTCTAATAATTCTGGTCTTTGGTTTTCGGAACAATCCGGAACCAAATTTCTTCCCGCAGAAAGATTAAGTGAAGAGCCCGTTAATTTTATGGGGTCTTTAAATGGAGTGACTTTTTTCCAAATGAAGGGGGGGGGGTGTTTTGTCTCAAATGGTAAAGAGCTTGTTAACCTCAATATTAGGTTGGGAGAGGTCGTCAAGTGTTTTGGTTATTCAAAACGCATTAGGGGATATTATGTGATTACATCTAATACAATTTACCGCCTAAAGAGAATAAACAAAAATGTTTTTGTTAGGGAAGAATCTTCTTTCTTGGCCTCAATTTCAGGAATCGTAAAAGATGCAACTATTGTAGACGATGAAGTCTTCCTTATTCGCCAAAATCATAGAGGAGAAAGTTTATGGTCATTTAGTTTGGAAGACCTATTTATTGCGGTTAAAGGTGAATCTCATACTACTAACTTAGAAGGAGAATATATTATTCCTGAAGAGAATCCAGTATTAAATCTCTCTTTGGGAACAAACGCAATGCTTACAATGGATTCAGTTCATTTCATGTGGAGGTTGGACGGTGTTAGTAATGAGTGGAAAAGCTTTGATGGGTCTTCCATTGACTTTACCGGTTTCAAGCCTGGGAGTTTTCGTATTTCAGTTGTCCAGCATTTTGCAAGGCATGAAATCGATAAGGACTCTTTTATAGTCCATATAACAAGACCATTTTACCAAACGCCAGCTTTCTGGGTAATAAGTTTGTCATTATTTATTTTAATATTGACGCTTCTATTGGTTTGGAAGATTAAATCTTATGCCATTAAAGCACAGCTCGAGCTGCGTTTAATGCAGCTGGACCGTAAAGTTTTTGGCAGCAGGCTGAATGCTCATTTTGTTTTTAATACACTAAATAATTTAAAAGGGCTAGTTGAAAGTAGAAGAGCTGAGGAGGCTTCTTTTTACTTAACAAAGTTTTCAAAGGTTTTGCGCAGTTTTCTTGAGCAAACCTTTTCTGACGCAACTCCCGTTAGCAAGGAGGTTCATTTTTTATTGGATTACCTCAGCTTAGAACATATGAGATTTCCTGGAGCATTTGAATTTACGATACGTTCTGGAGAGGATGTCTCGGAGCTTGAATTCCCAAGTGGGATTGTTCAGCCTTTTGTTGAGAATTGCTTCAAACATGCCATTTTAAAGAGGCCAAATGGTGGTGGCCATATTGATATTGTTTTTTATAGGTCAGACTCCAACGGGGTTTGTGTTGAAATTTCCGATAATGGCCCTGATAATAATAGCCAGCCAATAAAGGAGTCAGATTTTTCAGGTAGAGGGCTTCAAATCATTAAGGAGCACCTAGAGCTTTTGCGAAAGTTAAAAAGGTGGGATGTTCATTTTCAAACTGAATTTCATTGCACTGGATCGAAAATCACTATCTTAGCGAAAAAAATGTAATGAAGATAATTGCTGTAGATGATGAGCAGCTGGCGCTTACTCAGCTGAGTAAAGTTTTTGAACTTGTTGACGTACAGGTAGTAGAACTTGATCTTGAATCCAATCCCTTAAAAGCGATATCTAGGATAAAATCAAATAGCTATGATATAGCTTTATTGGATATCGAGATTGGTGCTGTATCAGGTTTTGACCTGATGGAAGAAATTAAGGGAGATGTGAAAAAGATCGTTATAACCACAGCTTATGAGAATTATGCGATAAGGGCTTTACGTGAAAGAGTCTATGATTACCTTTTAAAACCTGTTGAGATAGATGATTTGAACGGGATGCTAAACAACTATTTAGAAGAAACCGCCCCAAATTCTTCTAAATCAAAAGGTAAACAAAGGATGATTTGTACGATACCTGTTCCTAGTGGAAAACTGTCTATTCCCTCTCTAAGCGGTTTTCGACTTATAGACTTAATGGATATCACCTATATTGAATCAGAGAACACTTATTCAAAACTTCATTTTAAAGATGGAGGCAGTCTTTGGGTTACAAAACACCTCAAGGAGTTTGATAGTGAGCTGTCAAACAATGGATTTTTTCGAATTCACCAATCTTTCTTAATAAACCTCGCTTATGTTACAGGTTTCAACAGGGTTGAAGGTGCTAAAGTCGAGCTTTTAAATAGTATTCAATTGCCTGTAGCTCGCCGCAAGAAAGACGAGTTTCTTTCCTGCTTTAAATGACCAAATTCTTCTTGGTTGAGGAGTTACTTCAATCTTTCAATTGCTTTTGATAATTTTGAATATGAAGTTTTATGCCTCAATTTCACTCGAAACTATCACATTTATAGTCTTTTTTTTCGTTTGTGAGACCTTGAGTGCCCAAGGGGGGTATGATCAATGGTTTTTCTCCCAGCAAACGAATTATGGACTTTCATTTTCTCCAAATGGTTCAGTTGCTGTAACATCAACCCATGCAACTCCTTTTGCTGAGGAGGGTAGTGTTGTTGTTGTTGATCCAATCATTGGAAACCTTTTATTTTACTCAAATGGAAATGTGGTTTGGGATGGAAATCATAACGTGATGCCAAATGGGGTAGGGCTACTTGCCAACCCTTCAGTTTCAGAAAAGTGTGAAACCATCCAAATTCCAGGTGAATGCGGCCGCTTCATGATGTTTCATTCTACAGCTGTTGCTGAGAATAATGGTAATGGTAGTTTATACTACTCTATTGTAGATATGAATTTGCCAGGTAATGGTAGTATCGCATCCCCACTTGGTGACCTCGACCCAACCCACAAAAATGTTCCTGTAATGTCAAACCCTGTGGAAGGTCTGGAGATTATAAAAGGCCCTTCGGACACAGTGGCATGGCTATTTACTGGTGTAGTTGGAAGTGGAAATTTAGAGCTCTTTAAAATTACAGTTGGAGGTGGAATAATAAATCAGTCTACAATTCCCTTAGGCATCAATTATGACGATATAAGATCTTTAGTATTCTCTTACGAGTCCTCCAAACTTGCAGTTGTTTCAAATCAAGAAAGTAAGCCAGTTATTATTATAGATTTCGACCTTTATTCCGGAGCGGTAGGGGCTGTGAATCAAGTGCCTGGGTCAATAACAGGGCCCAGTAGCTTCTATTGGACAGGTTTTTTTGATGTAGAGTGGTCGCCAAGTGGAAGATGGCTTTATTTAGCAAAATACAGGCATGGCAATCTTGCTGGCGGTATTTACCAGTACGACTTACTAAATCCGGCAGTTCCAATAACTCTACAATATTCTAACCCAGGAGGAGGTTCCAATAATTGGGTTACTGATTTAAAAAGGACTGTCAATGGTGAAATTTTGTTTTTTGACTATCAAGGTTCGAATGGGGGGACACAAATGACTTTAGGTGAGATCCAGAATGCTGATTCTTCTAGTCCTCAATACGTTGCCTCCAATTTATCATTTAGTCAAAATTTTAGTCCTGCCCACAAGTTTTCGAATTCTTTGAGTTCTTTCCCTGCTCCAGAATTGAATGATGATTCAGTTGTCTTGAATTGCTTAAGTTCAGTTGATACTTTATTCCCTTTTTTGAATGACGACATCGTTGCCTCAATAGCTGATTTTAATTTCACAGTTATTCAGAACTTTTCTTCCGTTATAGGCACATTTAGTGGGGATACCTTGTTTGTAGCTAGTAATAGTTCATATTCCTTAGACACCTTAATTTATGAAGTTTGCACTGTGGGGTGTAGTCCATTTTGCGATACAGCAATTATTGTGGTTTCAGATCAAGGCCCAAGCATATCCCTTCTTCAGGACACAACTATACTTTGCAAACCAGATTCAATTTTTATTGATACCAATGGTGTTTCTTGGGATTCATTGATTTGGTCAGATGGTTCAAATGGTGCTGCTATTTTCATCGATACAGCTGGCTCATTAGAAGTTAAAGGTTATTACGGAAATTGTATTGTGAGTGATACCATTTCTGTCTTTTTCGCACCAAGCTTGATGGAACCAGATACAACTTCCTTAATATTTTGTGAGGGAGACTCTCTTCTTTTGTTTTTTGAGTTGGAATGCGACCTTTGTACGTATCAATGGAACACTGGGGTCGTTTCAGATACAATTTATGCCAATACAGATGGCGTTTATCGCTTCAGTTTTTGGAATAGTTGTGATTCTTCCTATCAGGACTTCGAGGTATTTAAAAGGAATCAGCCACCTTCAATAGCGACTGTTGATACAATTGTTTGCCCTGAGGATTCCGTCGTATTTAGTCCTTTAAGTTATTCTAGTGACTCTAGTTTAACTTGGGCAGTTAACGATACCTATATCCCGAGCGATACCAATTTGGTACTTGGTGACTTTTTTAATGAAGTTCGGGCATCCAACGAATGTGGAATGAATACCTTCTTCATAAACGTTAGCTATTTGATGGAGCCATTGCCTTCTGATAGCGTAATTATTTCATGTTCAGACTCTTTGCTATTTAAATTCCCTGAAGCTCTTGTTGTTTTTGACAGTACTGGAAACCATATTAATTCAGAGATTTGGATTAAGGAAAACGAGTCAATTACGGTCTCTTACCTTTATTGTGATAGTGTGCGCTTTTTTAATTTATTTAAAAAGTCTATAACCGAAGATATTTCAAATGCAATCCTTTCAAATGTATTCACACCCAATGGTGACGGAATTAATGATTTTTTTCATCCTGTTCCACTACAGTTCCTTAGTACCTCAAGCTTGATCGGGGAATTCTTTATTTTCAATAGGTGGGGTTCTGAACTTTTCCATTCAACCAGCCTTAAGACACCATGGGAGCCCAACTTGGACGTTCCAGAAGGGACCTACTATTGTGTAGTTATTCTTGGTGACTCTTGTTCCCCCGGTACCCAAACTAGGCTTGTTAAGTCTTTTCAACTGTTCCGTTGATTGTAATTAAATTGTCTTAAATTTGATTACCAATTCTAAATCATGAAAGCTTTGAGATTTTTTGTTCTTTTAATACCATACTTATTGGGCATTTCTGCACTTGCTCAGAGTGAACGGGTAAACTGGTATTTGGGTGATGCTACAAGTTTGGGGGTTCAATTTCCTTTGCCCAATTATGTTCCTAATGTTACCACAGGTAATGCCGTTCCGATGGGGCGTGAAGGTCGATTTGTTGGCACTCACCCCATCAGTGGAAACCTTTTGTTCTATGGGAATGGCACTGTACTTTACGATGCGTCGGGGATGACTATGACAAATGGTGCGGGGTTATCAGGCAATGTTGGTAATTTTCAGTCGGCTTGGTCTGTTCCAAATCCAGCTAATTGTGACCAATATTACTATATCTACAATTCCGCGGTTAGAGAAAATGCTCCTGGAGGAGTCTTTTATTCAATTATAGACATGTCAGCACAAGGGAATGGCACTCCAGGCAATCCACTTGGCGAAGTTGTAATGGCTCAAAAGGATGTTCCTATTTATCAGCCCTCTTGGGAAGGTTTTACAGTTATTCAAAGTGTTGGTAATCATGCATACTGGCTTTTAATAGGAAATGGAAACGGCTCTTCGATTGAGGTATTCAATATTTCTGCTGGAGGTGTTAACTTTTCCAGTTCATTTCCTTTGCCAGCAGCTTTAGGCGACATAAGAACAATAAGAGCCAATCGATTAGGAACACAAGTGTTCTTGGTTAGTGGTGTTGAGTCTGACCCATCCTATATTATTGACTTTAATCCTGCTATCGGGGCTCTTTCTAACCCAATCGCTATCCCAGCATTTGGTGCAAGTAACAATTTTTTTGACGGAAATTTGGATGCGGAGTTTTCATTTGATGGTACTAAAGTGTATGTTTCAAAAATGCGCAACCCAGGCGCAGGGTCGGGTGGGCAGATATATCAAGTTGACTTATCAAATTTAGGAAACCCACCCGTAATAGTGTATGATAATATGGGTGGCAATAATGATTTTGTTAGCGGTTTGAGGAGAGGGCCTAATAAGCAAATTTACTTTGTTCACCGGGAGCCGACAAATGGGTATCGTTATTTGGGTGTTATCCAAAACCCCAATGCTGCCGGCCTAGCCTGTAACCCACTTTCCTCTGGTATTGATTTGGGCCAAGGGTTCAATGAAGAATATTTTGGATTACCTAATTTTTTTCTGGAGAACTTCAAACCTGTTGCAATAACTGATTCAATTATAGTCCCGTGTAATCAAGGTTTTGCGGCTCAGGTTTCACCACTAATCAATGATTTGGATTCCAACTTTACTGCTTTTTCATTATCCCTTATTGATATTCCTCAAGGGGTTCAAGCTTCAATTAATGGTACGCAGGTTGATGTTGTTTTTCCAAATGTTTTCTTAAATCAGGACACTATTTTTTATGAGGTTTGTGACGATCATTGTTTTCAAAAGTGTGACACAGGCTTTATTGTGTTAGTTCCAATTTCCAATGTTCCTTCGCCTTTTTGGCCTAATGATACAAGTCTTTGTGCTTCCAGCCCATTACCGCTATTTACCCCATTATCTAATCAAGGACTTTTACATACTTGGAGCACTGGAGCGACAACTGATACCATATTCGTTTCTAATACTGGTGACTATTCAGTAGAAGTTAACTTGGGCAATTGCGTAATTCGGGATACTATTTTTGTAGATATTATATCAATTCCCAGCCCCAACCTAGGACTCAACCGACTCATTTGCTCCGGTATTCCTCCAATCCTTGACGCTACCTGCTCCGGGTGCTCGTACCTTTGGTCTACTGGTTCAACTGCCGGGTCTATTGCTCCAACCCAACCCGGTAATTATTGGGTGCAAGTCACTTCCCAGTGCGGGGTCGGTTCCGATACCGTGGCCGTTACTTCCTCGGTTCAACCTTTTGTAGAACTTGGTCCTGATCGGCTCGTTTGCGATACATCAGACTTATTTATTGATTACTCTTGCCTTGGTTGCTACTACTTGGTGAATGACCAAGCAGCAGACTCCTCGCTTACTATTGAAGCCTCAGGAACCTATTGGGTGGAAGTGGGTAACGATTGTGGTACGGTTTACGATACGGTAACCCTTGTTATGGGAGCCAATGCCGAATTTAATATCCTCGACGATTCCTTGGTTTGTCCCGGCGATACCGCTTACCTTACCTCTTCGGGTGCCGTTGCTCCATACACTTGGTCTGATGGTTCCTCGGGAGATACGCTTATGATTACCGAACGCGGTTGGTACACGCTCACCTGGAGCGGAGTATGCGGTGAAACTACTGACTCGGTTTATATAAAACAGCTCCTGCCTTCGGAAATAACGCTAGGTGATGACTTTACCGTGTGCGATAGTGGCTTCGCTCCTATTTATATTGAAAACTTGGGAGATGACGCCGAATACCTCTGGTGGAATGGTACAACAGGAGATACCGCTTACGTATTTAGAGAGGACAACTACGTGGTGCGCGTGGATTATTGCGAAGATTTTTACACCGACACCATTTTTGTGCGGTATACCGACGAAACAGACGGCCTCTTTATACCCAATACCTTTACTCCTAATGGCGACGGACTCAATGAAGTCTTTTATATTCGCGGGCTTGACCCGGCTTGGCTAAGTTTTGAATTTCTTGTGTTTGACCGTTGGGGGCAAATTGTGTATCAAACCGATGATCCTCGGAAAGGATGGGAAGGATTAGATCCTTCCGGTGCCAATAAGCTCGACGACGGTTCCTATGTGTATAAGGTCATTTATACCTCCCCTTGCCGATCGGAATGGGAATATACCGGCGTAGTAAACATGATTCGTTGAGAAACCTGAAGGCTTTGTATCTTTGTAGGAAATTCAACATATTCTATGGAATTATCCGGCACCATTAAGCAAGTTCTCCCCCTACAAACTGGCGAAGGCCGCAATGGCCCGTGGCGCAAACAAGAGTTTATTCTTCAAACCGAAGGCCCATACCCTAAAGATGTGTGTATAGCCGTTTGGGGAAATAAAATCGACGGCGCCCCCATTCAAGAAAACCAAAAAGTACAGGTGTCTTTTGACGTTGAAAGCCGGGAATATAACGGTCGCTGGTATACCGATGTAAAAGCTTGGAAAGTTCAAGCGGCCGATGCTGCTGCTGCTCCGCCGCCGGCAGCAAATGCGCCTTCCGGAGCCGCAGCTCCTCCCTTTCCAGCAGCCCCTCCTCCTCCTCCTATGCCCGGTGGTGGTGGAGAAGACGATTTACCCTTCTAAGGTCAGCTTTCAAAACTTCCTTTGATTTTCTCTTAAAAGGAAATCGCTTGAATAGGGCCCTTTATATTTAGCGCGTGGTCTTAATACGGAGCTTAAGCGGGAGGGATGGAGCCGATACCCCACAAGCCCAAAGCAATGACGCGCAAGGGCTTGCCGGGCGGCGCAACGCAAGCCACGGCAAGTCCTATGGGCGACTTGCTTTGGGGTGAGGAGTAAAGGTGAGAGCCCGTCCCTATGGGCCCGCCCAAATTCACTCCCCGTATTCTATGATTTCGTTGCCGTCCTTGTCTTTTCTGCTTCCCTTAGCTTTTAGTTCTATGGTGCCTTTTGGCTTTCGGGGCTCCGAATGGCCTCGGTTTGTGCTGTTGGGGTTGCTGCTTCCTTGGCGGGCTTTAAATAGACGGATTAGAAATTTTAGGGCATAGTACATGCCTATCACTAATAAAACGGTACGTGCTATGGCCCAGATTTTCATGAGGCAAAGATAGGCTTAGCGGCTGAGGTAGAGGTTTCGTTCGGTGTAGATTTTGGTGAAATACCTGTCGCGCAAGCTGCTGATAAATCGGATTGCTTCTCCCGTGCTTTTCATTTCAGGTCCCAACTCTTTGTTGACATTGGGGAATTTGTTGAAGCTAAACACAGGAATTTTAATGGCGTAACCTTCCAACTTAGGTTTGTATTCAAAATCGTTAAGCGTATGTGTGCCCAACATAATTTTGGCCGCCCAATTTACATAGGCTTGACCGTAAGCCTTGCAAATGAAGGGGACAGTACGTGAGGCTCTAGGGTTCGCTTCAATGACGAACACTTCGTCGTCTTTTATGGCAAACTGTATGTTGATTAAGCCTTTAACCCCCATTTCAAGGGCTATTTTTTTGGTGTACTCTTCCATTTTCTCAATCACCAAAGCTCCAAGGTTGTAGGGCGGCAGAACGGCATAGGAATCGCCTGAGTGAATTCCGGCAGGTTCAATATGTTGCATGATTCCAAGAATTTGCACCTCATTTCCATCGCAAATGGCATCGGCTTCGGCTTCAATAGTGCGCTCTAGAAAGTGGTCCAGCAGGACGTTGTTGCCTGGAATGTCTCTTAAAAGTTCAATTAAATGCGATTCAAGTTCTTCGTTGTTGAGCACGATTTTCATCTTTTGTCCACCCAGAACATAGGAGGGGCGCACCAAAAGGGGAAAACCAAGTTCTCCACTAAGGCTTAGGGCTTCGTCAATGGTTTTAACCGTACCAAATTTGGGGTAGGGGATGTTAAGCTCATGCAATAGGCGTGAAAATCGACCTCTGTCTTCGGCTAAGTCCAAGGAGGCATATCCGGTGCCCAAAATGGGGATGCCGTATCGGTCGAGCTTTTCGGCTAGTTTAAGGGCTGTTTGTCCGCCGAGTTGCACCATTACACCAACGGGCTTTTCGTGCCGAATGATGTCGTATAAATGTTCCCAAAAAACGGGTTCAAAGTAGAGTTTGTCTGCGGTATCCGGGTCGGTAGACACCGTTTCCGGGTTGCAGTTGACCATGATGGCCTCGAAGCCGGCCTCTTTGGCGGCCAACACCCCGTGAACGCAGCAATAATCAAATTCTATGCCCTGTCCAATTCGGTTTGGTCCGGCACCTAATATCAATACTTTGGCTTTGTCGGTGGTGGTAGACTCGTTCTCCTCGTCAAAGGTGGAATAAAAGTAGGGAGTATACGCTTCAAACTCTGCCGCGCAGGTGTCCACTTGCTTCCACACCCTATGCACCCCCTCTTTTTCTCTCTTAGAAAATACTTCGCTTTCTAAGCAATTTGTTAAGTGTGCAATTTGTCGATCGCCATATCCCTTTTGTTTGGCTCGGCGTAGTAGATCCAGGGGCAAGGCTTCTATGCTGAATTGGGTGAGCTCTTGTTCAAAATCTACCAAATCTCGGATTTGATTGAGGAACCAAGGGTGAATCTGAGTATGTCGTTGTACCGTAGACAAGGGCAAGCCCAGCTTAAATGCATCGTAGATGTGGAACAGCCGGTTCCAAGAAGGGTGGCTTAAGCTTTGTAGGATTTGGTCGCGGTTGCTTAATTCCTTTCCATCGGCACCCAAACCATTTCTACCAATCTCCAGGCTTTGACAAGCTTTTTGCAAGGCTTCCTGAAAAGATCGGCCAATGCCCATTACTTCGCCTACCGATTTCATTTGAAGACCTAAAGAAGCATCGGCACCCTTGAATTTGTCAAAATTCCAACGGGGAATTTTGACTATGACATAGTCCAAGGTGGGTTCAAATAAGGCCGAAGTTTTGGTTATAGGGTTTTCCAGTTCGTCCAAGGTGTAGCCAATGGCCAGTTTGGTAGCAATGCGCGCAATGGGATAACCGGTTGCTTTGGAGGCCAAAGCGGAGGAGCGGCTAACCCTTGGGTTGATTTCTATGGCTACCATTTCTCCGGTTTCGGGATGAATGGCAAACTGTACGTTACAACCTCCGGCGAAATTGCCGATAGCGCGCATCATTCGAATGGCCAGATCGCGCATTTCTTGGTAAAGGGTGTCGGGAAGGGTCATTGCAGGCGCTACGGTAATGGAGTCGCCGGTATGAATGCCCATGGGGTCCATATTTTCAATGGAACAAATAATGACCACATTGTCGTTGGCATCCCGAAGCAATTCCAATTCAAACTCACTCCAACCAAAGATGGACTTTTCAATAAGTACTTCATGAATGGGGCTGGCATGGAGGCCGTTGTTCAATAAATCGTCGAAGGATTCACGGTCATGCACAAAGGCACCTCCCGTTCCGCCTAAGGTATAAGAGGGTCGAATAACCAATGGAAAGCCAATGCGTTGCGCAATATCTTTGCCCTCCAAAAAGGAGTTCGCCGTTTCCGAAGGGGCCACGGGAACCTCTTCTTGCTGCATGAGTTGACGAAACAACTCTCGATTTTCTGTTCGATCGATTGCTTCCAAGTCTACGCCAATCAACCGCACGCCAAACTGTTCCCAAATGCCTGCTTCGGCGCATTCCTTACACAGGTTTAGGGCGGTTTGTCCTCCCATGGTGGGCAGTACTGCATCTATATGCTCCGACTCCAAAATATCTACAATACTTTCTAGCTCAAGTGGTTTTAGGAATATTTGGTCTGCAACCACCGGGTCGGTCATAATGGTCGCCGGATTGGAATTGATGAGCAGCACCCTAATGCCTTCTTCTTTGAGCGCGCGGGCGGCTTGCGTTCCCGAATAGTCGAATTCACAGGCTTGTCCTATAACAATAGGGCCGCTCCCAATGATAAGTACGGACTTTATGGATTGATCTTTTGGCATGTTGCTTCGGTGTTGGGCAAAGGTAAGCAGCCTGATGCGGATTCGCCATTTTGAACCCCAAATCTTACGCGAGAATTGGGGGTGAGCTTTGGAAGCCCTGCTTCTCTCCGGCGTATGGCACAATAACCAATGCAGCCCTTCAAAAAATGCAGCTTCTCTTCACAAGCATTATACCCCCTGCCGATGAGCGTATGAAAAAGGAGAATTGGGGCAAGACTCTTTTGTTCCCAAACAATTCTCGTTAGGTACTGCCTTAAGATGGCTGCTCCCTCCTGTCTTTTATGGAGAGGCGGTGCCGAATTAAGCCAAAAGCTTGAAAGTAGGAGGTTATAAAGGCGCAAGCGGACTGGCCTAAGCCTATTTCTTCATCAAGGCTTTGGAAACCAATCGGCATACATGGGGTAGCGATCTGCAGTCCCGGAAATTAAACGCTCCCTTTCTTCCGTGCTTACTTTTCGTATGGGCCGTGCCGGGATTCCCGCATACAAGGTGTTCTTTTCCAGTATTTTACCTTCTGAAACTAAGGCTCCCGCTCCAATGATGCAGCCGGAAGGTACCACGGCATGATCCATAACAATAGCTCCCATCCCTATCAATACTTCATCCTCGATGGTGCAGCCGTGGATTAAAGCTCTATGTCCAATGGATACTCGGTGCCCTACCTCGGTAGCTGCCTTTTGGTAGGTGGCATGTATAATTGCGCCGTCTTGAATGTTGACTTCGTCCCCTATGCGAATGTGGTGCACATCGCCTCGAATTACGGCCTGAAACCAAACCGTGCAGCGATTTCCTAAAACTACATCGCCCACTATGGTGGCGTTTGGAGCAATCCAACAGTCGCTTCCCCATTGGGGGCTTTGTCCATTTACCGGCAATATGAGCGGTTTCTGATTCATGAAATGGGGGGCTGTTGTGTGGCTAATGGAATGTGCCACAAGGTTTTCTCCAAAAACCAATCTACGGGCAATTGGTCGTGGAGCTCATACCGTTGGGGTTTCTGCTGAAATCCGGCAAACAGGGGTTCCGGTTCCGGGCCCTTTAAATACCAAATCCCAGCCTTTGTCGCGGTAGAATTTTGTTGAAAAAGGTGCTTCACTTGTCGGTAAAAGTCAAACAAAGGCCGCACGGCTCGGCCGGTAATATAGTCGCCCTTTTCTCGAAGCTGTTCTGCCCGAGTATGTATGGTTCGCACGTTTTTTAATCCGGCCGCCTCGGCAGCCGCCTCGGCCACCTTGAGTTTTTTGCCGATGGAGTCGACCAATACAAATTCCGTTTCGGGGAAAGCGATGGCCAGCGGTATGCCGGGAAAGCCGCCGCCTGTGCCAATGTCAAAACAGCGACTACCGGGACTGAATTGCGCCCATTTGGCCAGGCAAAAACTATGCGCGGCATGATGCAAATCAATGGAATCGATGTCTTTTCGAGAAATTACATTGATTTTTTGATTCCAATCCAAATAGGCTTCCTTGGCTGCTTGCCACTGATTTACTTGTTGATCCGTTAAAAAGGGGAACCACCGCCTCCAGTCTATGCCCGGGTTTTCCATATTAAAATCGGTTCTTTTTTCCCTTTAAAATATTGTATAATAACTCTTTGGCTCTAAAAAGCTGGGCTTTTACGGTTCCAATGGGAATGTTGAGCTCGTCGGCAATTTCTTCGTAGCTGAACTCCTCAAAATAGCGGAGCTCAATAAGTCGCTTGTATCGTGGCTTTAGCGTAGAAACTACTTCTCGAAGGGTATGTTTCTTTTGGGTTTTAATGAGCTCTTCTTCGGGGTCGGGTCGAAAATCGCGAACTTCCAAATTCAGCTCGTCTCCGTCTTTGTTGGTAAATGGGTTGTCTAGACTAGTGGTAGAGACCCTTTTCTTACGGATATAGTCTATGCCGTTGTTGGTGGCAATGCGGTAAAGCCAAGTAGAAAAGGCATAGCTGGGCTTGTAGTTGTGCAGGTTTTTAAAGGCCTTGCCAAAAGACTCAATCATTAAATCTTCGGCGTCGTCTTTGTTATGCACCATTTTAAGGAACATAAAATAGATGGACTCGCGGTAGCGTTCCATGAGCTCTGCAAAGGCTGTTTGGTCGTCTTCGTCCACTGCTTTGCGCACCAATTGGTAGTCGTCTTTGGCCCGGTCCGAAAAGTTTTCTAGTCCCATGTTTTTCCTCTGCCCACACCTTGAGTAATCCAAAGTATAGGATGTACGAAAATATAAATTAAATCTGCAGCAATAAGCCAATAGGCTTGCTTCGCATTTCCGGTACGCAAAGACCATACCATTGCTGCGGCTGCATGACAAAGCCAGGCCAAAAGAGTCATAATGGCAGCGGCCGGAGCAAGGAGTTTCGCAATAGACAACAGGGCGGCAGGGTATGCCAACACACGCAGCAATAAATAGCTTACATGAAGCGCTTTAATTCCCTTAGGGTAATGCGGCGCAGTGCTCCAATGTCTGCGTTTTTGCTCCGCCCAATCCAAAAGGTTAAGGGGAGCCTCGCTTAGAGTATATGTGGACGGAGCTACAGACCATGCCTTGGCCGCAACGGTTTTCCAAAGGTAAAATAGAGACAAATCGTCGTCGCCACTTTGTAAGCCCTCCACATGGCTCTTTTGGAGTGCTTCCATGCCTTCTTTCTTGGGACAGGCCATATTTCTACCCACGGCCATGCTGCCTATGCCGAGTGAGGCGAGGCTCAGGTATTGTCTGGCAATTATCCAAGCGTCCGCAAACACAAATTTACTGCATAAGTCCGCTCTAGTCCGGTAGGCTCCGTAACCCAAAAACAGGGTGGGTTTTTCTCCAAAGTAGGACAGAAGGGCTGCCAAACTATGGCTCGTGGCAGGCCGGCAGTCTGCATCGCTCAGGTATAATTGTTGGTGTGTGGCCGTTTTCATTCCTTCCAACAGCGCTGTTCTCTTTCCTAGCCCTGTTTTTTTGCTTAAATGAACCAGTCGAATGCGGGAATCTTCTGCTGCCATTTTTTGCAAATAGCCTAAGCTTTCGTCGGTAGAGGCATCGTCCACCAAAACAAATTCCACGGGAACCGTCAAGTTTTGTTGGTTTAGCCAAATGGGAAGGTTGTTTTGCCAGTGGCTTAGGGCATTTCGGCCGCAAATAACCACCGACAGCCCGGGGCATTGTCCTAGGCTTTTCCGGTTCCGGTAAAGGAAAACAGGCAAAAGGCTAATTATCTGTGCCAAAGCCCAAAGTGCGACCAAGTAGGAAATCAAGTCCATAGATATTGCCGAAATTTGCGGACTTTTGCTGAGAATATGCACCGATTCGACATAGAAAGTACAGATTCCTCTTCTTCGGCAAGAGCCGGAAGCCTCCATACAGGCCGGGGAACCATCCAAACACCCGTGTTTATGCCGGTGGGTACTTTAGGTACCGTTAAGGCGGTGCACCAAAGGGAGCTCAAAGAGGATTTGGATGCCAAAATTATTTTGGGAAATACCTACCATCTGTATTTGAGGCCGGGAATAGACATTTTAAAGGATGCCGGTGGACTGCATGGGTTCATGGGCTGGGATAGGGCCATACTCACAGATTCGGGAGGCTTTCAAATTTTTTCGCTTTCCGATATCCGAAAGCTTACTCCCGAAGGGGCTACATTTCGTTCGCACATCGATGGGTCTAAGCATGTATTTACTCCCGAATCGGTCATGGATATTCAACGAGCAATCGGTGCAGATATTATAATGGCCTTTGACGAATGTCCGCCGCACCCTTGCACCGAAGACTATGCCTCCAAAAGTTTAAAGCTTACCAACGACTGGTTGGACCGGTGTTTTACCCGTTTCAATCAAACCGAACCATTGTATGGAAAACATCAGGCCCTTTTTCCAATTGTTCAGGGCAGTGTATATCCTCATTTAAGGGTTGCGTCTGCGGAATATATTGCTGCCTTAGACCAATTAGAAGGCGTGGCTATAGGAGGCCTCTCGGTGGGCGAACCTGCCGAGGATATGTATGCCATGGTAGATTTGGTCAACGGTATTTTACCCAAAGACAAGCCTCGCTACTTGATGGGCGTGGGCACTCCAATTAATCTGTTGGAGAACATTGCTTTGGGTATAGACATGTTTGATTGTGTAATGCCTGCCCGAAATGGAAGAAACGGCATGTTGTTCACTTGGGAAGGCATTATAAATATTAAAAACAAAAAGTGGGAGCGAGATTTTGAGCCATTAGACCCCCATGGTAAAGTATATGTAGATGCGCATTACAACAAAGCTTATTTAAGGCATTTGTTTTCCTCAAACGAACGCTTGGCGGCTCAGATTGCTACCTTGCACAACCTTGGTTTTTATTTGGACTTGATGCGCCAAGCAAGGAGTCATATATTGCAAGGTGATTTTTCTGTTTGGAAAAATCAGCAAGTTCAAAAGCTCGGTCAACGCTTATAGCATGCGTTTTTTCTCCAAAATCGACCGGTACATTATCCGGAATTTTTTGCTCACCTTTTTGGTGGCTATCAGCCTTATTATTGCCATTACTGTGGTGTTCGACTTTTCGGAGAAAATCGATGGCTTCATGGGTAAATACGGCAAGATTCCTACCCTTGGAGAAGTGATATTCGACTATTATTTCAACTTCATTCCCTATTTCGTTAATCTGTTTAGCCCGCTCTTTGTCTTTATTTCGGTCATTTACTTTACTAGCCGAATGGCCTACCGGCTCGAAATTATTTCCATTATTACTACCGGTTGGAGCTATACTCGATTGCTTTGGCCGTTTATATTGGCTTCTACAGTGGTGGCCGCTATGAGTTACGGCTTAACCAACTTGGTGATTCCAAAAGCCAACGAAGGGCGGCTGGAATTTGAGAACACGTACTTTAGAAGGGGGCGTGTGAGTACAGGCGACGAGCATATTGCGCTTGGTAATGAGTGTTTTGTCTATGCCGAGTCCTTTAATTTGCAGCAAAATCTTGCGCTTAAGTTTTGCTTTACCCAAAAGGAGGGTTTGCGTTTGGTATACCGCATTCAGGCCCATGAAGCGCGCTACGATTCTCTCCGAAATGTATGGACCCTACGCCAATACTTGGCCCGTCATATTGGTCCTGAAGGTGAGCGCATTCGCCAAGGGGAATCCATGGATACCACACTTGACGTAAAACCTGCCGACTTTATACGTAATGTAAAAATTGTGGAGACCATGAGCAACAAGGAGCTCGCTGATTTTATTGAGTTTCAACGGTCAAGAGGGTCAAACTTTTTGCCCTATTTTCTAATTGAGAAATTTGGGAGGTCAGCAAATCCCATTGCTGCCATTATCCTTACTTTAATCGCTGTTCCCATCAGTGCCCGAAAGGTACGGGGAGGCATTGGCTTGCAATTGGCTTTTGGCGTAGCTTTAGCCTTTGCCTATGTGTTCTTGCAAAAGGTGACCGTGAGCTTTGCGCTTAATGGGGTTATTTCCCCTTGGCTTGGAGTTTGGCTTCCCAACTTTATTTATGTGGTCATCGCTTTTATTTTGGCTAAATTTGCTCAACGTTGATTGAACGTTATGAATTATTTGGATTTTGAACAACCTCTTCAGGAATTGGAAGAGGAACTGGAAAAGATAAAAGCCTCGGCAGAAAAGGCACAAGTAGATATGAATCCCAGCATTGTTGAGCTGGAAGCAAAGATTCAGGAAACTACCCGCCAAATTTTCTCTGAGCTCAGCCCTTGGCAAAAGGTACAGTTGAGCCGGCATCCCGATCGACCCTACACTTTAGCCTATATGGAGGCCATAACCGAGGGCAGGTTTGTAGAGTTGCATGGCGACCGAAACGTAAAAGACGACAAAGCCATGGTTGGCGGTTTGGGTACTATTGGGCATCTCAATTGTATGATGATTGGCCAACAAAAAGGCATCAATACCAAAATGCGTCAATACCGAAACTTTGGAATGGCCAACCCCGAGGGTTACCGAAAGGCCCTGAGGCTTATGCGCACCGCCGAAAAATTCGGCCTACCTGTAGTTTGCCTTATCGATACTCCGGGGGCTTTTCCCGGCATCGAAGCCGAAGAACGCGGTCAGGGCGAAGCCATTGCCCGAAACCTTATCGAAATGTTCCAACTCAAAGTACCCATTGTATGCATTGTGATAGGGGAAGGCGCTTCCGGTGGGGCCTTGGGAATCGGCATAGGCGATAAGGTGTTTATGATGGAAAATACCTGGTACTCGGTAATCTCTCCAGAATCCTGCTCCTCTATTCTGTGGCGCAGTTGGGAGCAAAAAGAGCAAGCCGCTCAGGCCCTAAAGCTTACCGCCGACGACATGCTCCGCCTCAAACTCATCGATGGAATCATTGAAGAACCTTTGGGTGGTGCCCACAGAAACCACCAAGGCGCCTTCGAAGCCGTCAAAGCTACCTTGCTCGAGCATTTGCCCAAGCTGCTTAAAATGAGTTCCGAACGCCGAATTAAGCAACGCATTGCAAAATTCGAATCCATGGGAGTTTACCATGAGTGATTTTTTGACCTTCGACCCCAAAGATCTGCCCGTGCCTAAATTGCACGGTCTCATGCTCGGTGGTGTGGCGCCAAGGCCCATTGCCTTTGCCTCTACCGTTGACCGCGATGGAAATCCAAATTTGAGCCCCTACAGCTTTTTTAATGTATTCGGCTCCAATCCTCCTTTGGCTATTTTTTCGCCGGCTAGAAGGGTGCGTGACAATACCACCAAAGATACCTTACGCAATGCTCAGGAAACCGGAGAAGTGGTCATCCATACCGTCTCTTACGATATGGTACAGCAAGTTTCTCTGTCCAGCGGGGAATATGCTTCCGGCATTAACGAATTTATTAAGGCCGGATTTAACCCTGTGCCTTCCCTAAAGGTTGCGCCACCCAGGGTTAAGGAATCTCCCTTTCACATGGAATGTAAGGTTAGGGAAATCATTCAAACCGGAAGCTCCGGAGGCGCAGGAAACCTCATTGTTTGTGAAGTGGTTCTAATCCACATTCATAGCAGGGTGTTGGATGCTAAAGAGGCCATCGACCCTTTTAAACTCGACGCCGTGGCCAGAGCCGGTGGCAACTGGTACGTTCGAGCGCAAGGAGAAGCACTTTTCGAAGTGCCCAAACCTACCGGCAAAGGGGGCGTTGGTATAGATGCCCTTCCCGACCCTATAAAAAACTCAAAGCTGCTCACCGGAAACGATTTGGGACAATTGGGTAATCTGCCCGAACTCCCTACCATGGACCGCTGCCGTGACATGTGCCAAAGTCCTGCTTTGCAATCCTTTTTAGCTGAGCATGACAAAAACCTTTCTGCCGAACATTTGGCAAAAGTGCTTTTGGAACAACAGCAAGCCCAAGAAGCTTTTGCCTTGTTAATGGTTCATACGAACTCCAAGCTATGATTGTATACAACGTAACCGTTCATGTGCAAGAACAGGTAGAAAATGCATGGTTGGATTATATGCTTGGCGAACATTTGGCAGATGTGCTTGCCACAGGTTGTTTTCTCGATGCCCGACTCAGCAAATTACTGCTCGATGAACCCCAAGGGGGATTTACCTACAGCGTGCAGTACACCGCGCACGATCAAGAAAGTTTGGAGCGCTACCAAAGTGAGTTCGCCCAAAAGCTTCAAGCCGACCATGTGGCGCGCTTTGGAGAGCAATGTTTGGCCTTTAGAACGAGCATGCAAGTAATTGCCCATATTCCTGCTTCGAACCCTTGAAAAGTTTTTTATGTCCGAACAAGAAGTACTCAACCTTTTGCTCAAACAAACCCGCGAGCAAAGCCTAAATTACTTCCACAAAATCCCTACCGAAAACCTGCATGGCAGACTCCATTTGGAAGGCAAAGCATTAAATTCTCCATTTTGGATTTTGGCTCACCTGGCCGTAAGCAGCAATTTCTTATTGTTGCATGCCACCGGCGGCGACAGGCTAAAACTGCCTTGGGCCCGTCAGTTTGGTTTGGGTAGTACCGTACCTGCCCCCGAAGATTGCCCTCCATTGCAGGAAGTTCTCGACGCCCTAGCCGAAATTCAAACGAGGGCACTCGCGCATATCGCCGCAATGAGCAGCGAGGAACTGAGCTTGCCCACCACCACCGGCACAGCCTTTGGCGGAGTGGACACCCGACGCCACATCATTGGCCACTGCATACGCCACGAGGCCAGCCACGCCGGTCATTTGGCCTGGTTAGCAAAAGCTTGGGGCGCTGCCCTAATCTAAAAAGAGTATCCGGCTCCCAAACGAAGGCTTGGAAGCACCGGAACACTACCGGAATTGCCATAGATTGCAATGCCTATGCCGCCCATAAAGGTAAAACCGCGACCCTCTAAAGGTTGTAGCCTGTAACCTATATAAAACAGCTCTGCTGCTGAGCTAAACATTACAGACCTTTGTTGAGTAAGGGATGGGCCGTATAGCGAAGTAATGCGGTTTCCAAAAGCGGTGGCCGACATAGATAACTCCAATTTACCCCGCTTTTTCCCCAACAAAAGGGAAGGGGTCACCGAAAGCGCAAAGCCATAATCGTCCTGATGGTTTCCTGTTCTTGAAAGAAAGGTATATTTTGTCGTACCTATACTGCCGCCAAGCCATAATTGCACTCCCGGCACTTCCAACAATCGGTATTGATATTGAAGCCCCAAACCGGCCGGCACTATGCCTCCCATTAGGCTGTGCCGCGGCCCCACAGGATGTATGGGATCATTGCTTTGCGCCATCGAAGGTAAACTGCACATCAACAAAAGGAAAAGAATAATAGGTCGCATAATTAGTATTTGTACTTTAAAGATACAAAATCGCAGCCATTGGTTGCAAGCACCCCCATTTTTAATCAATAACTTCAACCCAAATACGATTTTTTTTTGAGGGAAGGGCCTATGAACAGGCTAAACCAGCTAAGGGTAGAAGCATGTTTAAAATTTGGGCGCCTATCCCGCTTTCGGCGGTAGTCCTCGTTCGGGGGCTTATTGGCCATAGCCCGCCGGAGCGTTCGCATGCGCTCCACGTCCACCGGGCTTGGCCAAAAAAGCCCCCGCCCTGTGGGCTACCTGCCTCTATCGGGGGCGCTTTGTGCTCCGAACGATTAAACGTTAAATCGGAAATGCATTACGTCGCCGTCCTGCACCGTATATTCCTTGCCTTCTACCCGCAATTTCCCCTGTTCCTTAGCTGCGGTTTCTGAACCCAGTCTATCGTAATCTTCAAAGGCAATTACCTCAGCACGAATAAAGCCTTTTTCAAAATCGGAGTGAATTACACCGGCCGCTTGCGGAGCAGACATGCCCTTGCGAATGGTCCAAGCGCGCACTTCTTTTTCTCCGGCGGTAAAATAGGTTTGCAATTCGAGCAAGTGGTAGGCCTCTCGAATCAATTGGGCTACTCCCGGCTCCTTTAAGCCTAAGTCTTCCAAAAACATTTGCCGTTCCTCGGGGTCATCCAAGCCGGCAATTTCTGCTTCAATACCTACGGCAATAACCAAAATGGAGGCACCTTCACCGGCTACGGCAGTTTTTACCGCTTCGCTGTGGGTGTTTCCTGTGGTGGCGCTTGCTTCGTCTACATTGCACACATACAGCACCGGTTTGGCGGTGAGCAAAAACAACTCCTTTAAAAAAACCGATTGCTCTTCGCTAACTTCCAGGCTGCGGGCAGATTTACCTTGGCTTAAATGGTCTTTTAAACGGAGGTACAGTTCGTGTTTCTTTTTGGCATCCTTATCGCTGCCAATTTTTGCCATTTTTTCTACACGGGAGATTTGTTTTTCAACCGTTTCTAAATCTTTAAGCTGCAATTCGGTATCAATAATCTCTTTGTCGCGCACGGGGTTAACTGATCCGTCTACATGGGTTACGTTGTCATCGTCAAAACAGCGAAGCACATGCAAAATGGCGTCGCATTCGCGGATATTGCCTAGGAATTTGTTTCCCAAACCTTCGCCTTCCGAAGCGCCTTTTACCAAACCGGCAATATCTACTATTTCTACCGTGGCAGGTACCAACTGTTGGGGGTTTACCAAATCGGCCAAACGTTGAATTCTGGGGTCAGGAACCTGAATGGTACCCACATTGGGTTCAATGGTGCAAAATGGAAAATTGGCGGCCTGCGCCTTAGCGTTGCTTAAGCAATTGAAGAGGGTCGATTTGCCCACATTTGGGAGTCCCACTATTCCACATTTTAGCGCCATATCGTTTGGTTTGTTTTAGAGATTACATGCCCTATTAAGCCGGCAAATATAGAACATCGCGTGGGTTATTACAGGGGGCTATAATTTTGGAAAGTCCTAAGGAGTTTATTTTTTGGGGAACTTCATGCGGTAATCGGCATGGACTTGTCCTTTGCTTATGCGTTCCAATTTGCTCTTGAGCATTTTTTTACGCAATGGACCCAAGTGGTCGGTAAACAGAATGCCCTCCAAATGGTCGTATTCATGTTGAATAATCCGTGCCGCCATGCCCTCAAACCAAGCTTCTTGGGGCTCAAACTTTTCGTTGTCCCAAGCCAACAAAACTCGGGGTTTGCGTTGCACGTCTTCGCGTATGCCGGGAATGCTTAAGCAGCCCTCGTTAAAGGCCCATTCTTGGCCTTCTTCTTCCAAAATTTCCGGGTTAATAAACACATGTTTAAAGTGTTCCATTTCCGGGTCTTCGTCTGCAAAGCTGCTGCCGTCCACAACAAAAAGCCTTATGGATGCACCCACTTGGGGAGCGGCAAGTCCTACACCGCTGGCTTGGTACATCGTATCCCACATATTTTGGATGAACTCCGACAAATTGGGGTGTTCGGGTTCAATTTCTCGGGTAGGTCGGCGCAAGCTTAAATCGCCATAGGCCACAATGGGTAAAATCATAGAGCGGTGGTTTGGTTTTGCAGAAATCGTTGCAAAATATGGACAGCAGAAACTTTGTCAATAAGCCCTTTTTCTCTTCGTTTTTTGGGGCTGGTTCCGGCTTGAATAAGTGTGTTCAGGGCTTGTTTGGAGCTGAAGGCCTCATCTTCCAGAAAGATGGGCAAAGTGGGAAAGGTCGATTGTATTTTTTTTTGGGTGTCTAAAACCAGGGCAGTGGCATCGGTGGCTTCGCCTTGGTGGTTCAGAGGAAAACCTAATACCAAGCCTTTAACTTTTTCTTGTTCGAGGTAATTTTTGAGCCAGGGAAGGACCTTGGGGGTTTCCAAAGTGGTGAGTGCTTGGGCAAACATACCTAAAGGATCGGTTACGGCTACACCGGTTCGTTTGCTTCCCATGTCAAAGGCCAAGTACCTCATGGTGCAAAAATACAAAAAGGGAGTGTTGAAGCCTAGTAGATTAGCTTTGTTGGACTGTTTTGGTACAAAAATTGCGTTAAAGTAAGGAAGGGGTTTGCGCGTGGGCGGGGCCCGGATGGAGGAGCATAGCTGACTGCAGGCGCACCGTGCTGCGGCACCGAGCGAGGAGGCCCCCGTTAATTAGCGGGGGACCCCGGAGCCGGTAGCCGCAGCCGGTGGGCCAAAGGCACTATGCCCGAGAGCCGGAAAGCCCCCCAAAAAAAGCCTAATAGGTTTCGTACAGCAATTGAAACAGGGCTTCGAGTGCTCTTCGGGCTTGAGCAGATTCGGTGTCGAAATGGTTGATTATGGCGGCCAGGGCATATTGTTTGCCTGATTTTGCGGTGAGGTACCCGGCGTAGGCGCGCACACGTTCCATGGAGCCGCTCTTGGCGCGCAAGTTGCCTTTGAGCCCATCGCTATTGAAACTGCTTAGGGTGCCACGGCTTCCGGCTAATGGAAGGCTTTCGTAATAACGCTCAAACCAGGGTTTTTTAGACATGCGGCATAGAAATCGGGTTAAAAAATCAGGGCTTAGTCCGTTGAGTCGGCTGAGTCCGGAGCCGTCCACCGGGTAAATCCCTCCCGTGTGTGGCATTTGCTGCGCAATCCATTGCAAAAGCCCCTCCAAACCGCTTTCTCCTCCTCTTTCCTTTGCGTTTTCGGGGCTTAAGGCCCAAAGCAGTTGTTCGGCAAAAAGATTGTTGCTAAAGGTGTTGGTTACGGTTACCAGTTCATGCAGAGGAGGCGATTTCCAGGTGCCCAGCAAGCGCGCCTTTTCGCGGTATTGAACTTCCGAAGGAAGTATGTTGTAAAAGCCACAGCTTATCCCTTTGTTTTGTAGGCCTAATTGCAGCTGAAATAGGGCAAATAGGGGAGGGTTGGGGACGGAAGCCCGCACCACAAAATCGTTTTTGTTGGGCGGAATGCTTCCTCTAACTATTCGATTTTCTTGGTTTTGTGCACCAAATACCCAGGCCTCATCTCCCGAACCGGGAGGTCCTGAGGTGACCAAAGACTCAAAACGGCAATCGGGTACTTTGGGATACACGGACAAAAGTTTGGCCGGACTTCCGGGGGCATAGGATTGAAAGTGCAGGTCGGTGCGGTTGTCGGCGAAACAAAGACCGGAATTTGGGCATCCAAAATAATTGCCTAGGTCGGCCCAAACCCAAGTGTCCGGATTGCCTTGGGTGGAGAAGTTTCCAAGGTCTGCGTAGATGGCTTCCAGCCGGGACACCTTGTTTTGAAGTAGCCAGGTATGTATTTCCCGTAGTATTATATCGGGGTTGGTTTGTCCAAACCAGGTTGATCCGAGGCTGGGGTCTCCGGCGGCTTCAATCACCAAAGAGGGCTGGGCTCCGGCCTCTCCGGGCAGCAACCAAAATTGAGTTTCGAAGCGGAAATCGGGGCCCAAAACATCCATTGCTGCGGCCGTAGTGATGAGTTTTTGCACAGAGGCGGGCGTGTAGTACACTTCCGATTGCCACTCAAGTACCATTTCTTCAGTTTGCACATGCTTCAGAGAAAGCCCAAAGGATGCACCGGCCATTCCCTCACGTTGAGCAAATTTTTTTAAGTACATTGTAAGCTCATCGGCAGACTGTGCCTGCACAAGAATAGGAGTACACAGCCACATGGCAATGAAAAGTCTCAACAGCATCTTTAGTCGGTTTGGTCAGACAAAAATGGTCAACAATTGTCAAAAGGCAGTTTTAATGATCTGTTTTGTTTGGCCTTGCCTCGGTTTTCTTCAGGGGCAGGTCCCTTCATTTGAATTGGACACGGTGTTGAATGCCCACCAAAAAAAGGGAGCAACAGAAGTAGAGCAATGGATAGGTTTGCCCGGTGGTGTGCAAGCCTTATCTGCAGATAATAAAGGCCGCATGGTAGTATGGGGTTGGCCCTCTTTGGAGCAGGACCAATGGCTGGAGGAACACCAAACGGGAATCAACGCTTTGGTTGTTGCTCCGGGTGGAGCGAGTATATTTTCTGCCGATGGATCGGGACGCATTCGAGAGTTTAGGTATCCGGGCATGCTTTTGCTCAAAGCTTTTATTGCCTCCTTTGATGTGGTTTGTTATGTGAACTTTAATCCCAAACATGCCAGTTTGCTCATTGCCGGATACCACAGCAATTTGAGGGAAACTTCGGATGGTTTGGTTCGGGTGGGTAATCCCGACCGCATGCGGGATGTCCGTCGATTGGCGGCCTCTAAGTTTTATCCCAATGGGTACAGCTACGGAATAACGGATGCTTGGCTGGATGCCTCAAAACAAGAGGTGTGGTATGCCGATGGTTTTCAGATTTTTGTTCGGTCCTTGCCGGAAGGGGAATTGCTCAGAACGTACCTTTCTCCAACCGTTAGCAACAACCTCTTGGTCAGTGGAAATCAATTGTACGTTTGGGCTTCGGGGACGGTACATCGCTGGCCCATAGATGCTCCGGGAGAGATGCCGGAGGCTTCGCGTTTGTTGTATCCTACCGAGCTGGGGTATTGCCGATTGTTTAAGGCGCCCGGCAAGCCTTGGCTAATAACCGGAGATGTTCAAGGTAAAGTATATGTGCTTCATGCAGAGGATTTACGGGTATTAGCCGAATGGAAAGCTCATGAAGGTGGGGTGCGTTCTTTATGGATGCCGGCAGATGAGCAAGCGCTGGTAACTACAGGTCTGGATGGCTTAATTAAAATTTGGCGACCCAAAGAGGAGCTTTTGGTTTTGGAGGACAGTACGGTGGGAGAAGTAAAGGATAATCAGGTGGTTTTATTGCCTAAGGGCCTGGTGGAGCAGAGGCCGTGGCCCGCAACGGATGTGCCGGAGGGTACTTTTAACCTGAATTTGAGAGATGCGCAACAGGTAGACGGAGATAGTGTTTCGGTGTATTTGAACGACACCTTATGGATGGGGGATGTGGCCATTACAGGGCAAGGGATTTCTGCGGAATTGACCTTAAAAAAAGGCACCTACCGATTGGGGGTGGTGCCTTTGAATGAAGGAGATGTTGCTCCGAATACGGCGGTTTTGTTGTTGACGGGGCCAAAAGAATTTAGAGCCCGAAAGGTGCTAAGGTCCAGCCCGGGAGAGGTACTGGTTTGGGAGCTTCTGGTAGAATAGTTTTGAAGTTTATGCCTCTAAGGCAATTGTATCTAGAGGATTTCCTTCGGTATCTACCCAATTGTAAATGCCCCAAAAGGTTCTTGTGAGTTTTTCGCCTTTGTGGTTCTTTTTAATACCACTTAGTTCTCCCTTTCTTTTGTAGTTGCTGAGCACAACAGCTAAATACTTTTCAAACTTAGCCTCGTCTTTAACTAAATTTGGGTGTTTTTTGCTTATGATATCGCTAAGTTCACGGCTATCCATAAATCGTTTTTGCTTTTTAAGCAAGCTCATAATTACTCCTATGAGGCTTCCTTTCCTCTTTTTAGAAAGAGGCCTTCTAGCAACCTTTTTTACAGGAGTTTTAGATGTTGATTCAGCTGTAATTGCGCTTTCGGCGCTAGCGCTCCCTGCTTCTATGGACTGAGAGGTGGAACCGTCTAAGCTTTGTAAAACACTTTTTAATGCGCTTAATTCTTGTTCGCGCTTTTCAATTTCCTTGCTTAGCAGGCCTTTAAAAACTGAAGAGTCGTTCATAAATCATAATTTGTAACAAAGCAACAATAAAAATTTATAAATTAAAATAAAAGTAATTTGGGAATGGCTACTTTTAATATAAATTAAAGAACAACCTCAGATTAAAGTGCCTGTGAAAACGTTGCTTTTTATACTAAGGCTACTGCTTTTTGGATTACTAATATTTTTTTTGGAGCCAATAAGTTATTTTACACATTTAGCAAGGGGCAATCTTAAGCTCATGGTTTCGTCCAAATCATTGAACGAGGTACCCTTGGCTTACCAAGAAAGGTTTACTCAAGTGATTGGCGCATTGAGTTTTGCTAAAGATAGTTTGGGGCTTAATCCGGGTAGGGCATACCATAGCTATTTGCACCACGAAAGCCCTTTGCTGTATGTGGTGAGCGGTTCTAAAGCTTACGCTCTTCAAAGGTTGGAGTGGTACTATCCCGTTTTAGGAAGCCTGGGGTATAAAGGTTTTTTTTATCTCTCAGAGGCCGAAAGAGAAGCCAATATATGGCGTGAGAGGGGCTATTCTGTTGCTATTCGACCCGTAAATGCATGGTCTACTTTGGGTTTTTTGCCCGATCCGGTTACTACCTATATGCTGGACCAAAAGCCCGGTGTTTTATACGAGATTCTTTTTCATGAAATTACCCATCAGCATGTCTATGTCTCAGGAGACGATGCCTTTAATGAGAATTTGGCGCAGCATGTAGGCCAAGAGGCCGCAAAACGTTATCTACTTTTTTTAGGCGACACAATCGCCATAAAGGCTTACCAAACGTATTTGAATCGTCAAAATTTGCGGCAGGTTTTTATGGGTTTTATGGTGCAAAAGACCAAAGGTTTTTATGCCTTTTTAATGGGAGGTCGGCCACATCGAATCGAGACTGAAATGCTGCGCAAGAAGTGGTTTAATTTTTGGTATGCACAGGCATCAGCCTATCCGGAACTGGGAGATATGCAGTGGTTAAAAGAGGCCGATAAGGTGAATGCACATCTTGTAGTTTATCAGCAATATCGTCAAGATGCCGCAAGGTTTAAAGCGGATTTAAACCAAACACACAAGGACGATTTAAGACGACAAATTCAATTTTTTATTGAAACCTACGGCAGGTAAGATCAACTCTTTTGCCCTCCAACCTTTAAGACTAGTGGCAGCAGCCATTGGTCTACCAACCAGGCCAAAGCCATTCCGGCCCACATAAAAAGACAAAACAGAGCACTGGTTTGCAAAGAAGACCAAGCCAAAGGCAACAAGCCTATGCCAAGCGTTAAGCTGCTTAGGTACATGGCTCTGCTTTTATGTAAGAGGGCACGTTTCCAAGCGCTTTTGGGGTAACCGTCTCTTTTTTGGGCTTTGTACGAAACCATAAGATGCAAAGAATCGTCGGAGGCCAAACCGGAAACCACCACCAAAGCTACCAGTAAGGCTAAGTTGAGGGGTAAGCCAAGCAATCCTGCAAGACCTGCCAATGCTGCCGGGGGTAATACATTACTGGACCAAGCCAAACTACCGTTTTTAAAGCCGAAAGCAACCAAAAAAAGCAGCCAAAGGCCAACAAAACTCAAGGGCAAACTGTAGGTCAAACTTTTTATGAGGTCAGAAGCATGGCTTGGGCCATCAAAAAATAAGCCTTGTGGCATAGGTAGTTTGCCGCTGTTAAGTTCGTTTAATGCGGCGGTGCCTCGGGCCGGTCCCGGAGCTAACCAAAACCAATGGTGCTCATTTTTTAAAGGATGACCCAATTGGTTTTCCAATCGCTCAAGGTAACGTGGCACCAGCGTTTGTTCTTCCGGGCTTAGGGGACTTAATGTGCGGCTTCCCCAAGGGCTTTTCCCAAGTTGCTGTGAGGCAAGCCTTAGGGCATCTAGTGGACTCCAAAGCGGGCCCAAAGTAAAATGGCTTTGAAGTTCTTGTTCCATGGACTCCAAAGCACGTAAGCAGCCCGCATCTTGTAGGCAATCAGCATCAGGGGCTTGGGTAGAAAATAAGTAGGGAATGGTTCCTCCTATGCGCTGCTCAAACCACTGTTCTTCCTCCTTTAATGATTGGTTAGAATAGAGTTCGTTATGCCAGCTTAGATCGGTTTTAAGAAAAAAGAGTCCGATACTTAGGGTCGGTAAAAGGAGCAAAGGCCACCAGCCTACCCATTTTAGTGCAGGAACCTGTCTTCGAAAGGTAGCTTTATTAGAAAAAAACTTAGGGGCTAAAAAAAAGCCGATACAAAGGGTTTGTAGGCCAAGGCCCAGGGCCGTCCAAAACCCAAAACTTTGAACCATAGGTACGGGCGCTGTGGTTAAAGCTAAGAGGGCTATAATACTGCTTGCGCCGGATAGCCATAAACCTTGTAAACTATTATGTCCGCTCTTTTTTTCAGCATTTAAAAGGTGCCAGCATTGACTTATGCCTAAGGCCAATATTAAGGCTGGAGAAACCGCCAAAAGCAAATGAATAGGCGGGCCAAAAACAGAAAGAAGTCCAAGCCAAGCGCAAAGACCGGCAAGTAGAGCCAACGAAATGTACCCCACCATGCGCAGCGGTCGAATAAACCTCCAACAAAAAATCAAAAGCAAGCCAAGACCTATAAACGCTAGCCTAAGAGCGTCGGTTTTTAGCGCTTTAAAAAAATGATGTTGCCAAACACTTTTTCCTATGGCTTTTAAACCGGGCTCTATTTTTTTAAGGGCTACTAAAGCCTTATAAATGTGCTCGTGTTTTTCTTGAGAGAGTCCTTCTTGGGGTTTGGCCAAATACAACCAAGAGCTGTCCCTGTAATCAAATACACGGCGGTCCACCAAGAAGTGGCTTGCCACTTTGGGGTGAGGATGCTTTTCATGGGGTTTCAGCACACTTTTTTGGGCACTTAATGGGCCAAGGCCCCATGGAAGTTTGAGCTTGCTCAGCGAAAAAACCGAGTCGGTGTAAGGTAATGCCTGCAGCATAGCTTCCAAATCGGACCTTTCTCCTTGGATATCTCTTTCCCGGATACCCAAAAGCAACCAGCCCTCGCTTAATCCTGAATGCGCTTGAACTTTATTTCCAAATACGTTTTTGGCCATATCGTAATCAAAGCTCAGCCAAAAGGCTCCTATGCCCCCAGATAAGAAGCAAACCATCATTAGCCAACCAAACCTTTGTTGCCAAGCCATGCCCAAAGGTCGTTATTTTGCTTGGCCTCTGCTTTATTTTTTAGGGCCTATATTTCTTGTTTTGCAAGGCATTTTCGTGGATTATCGGATATTTGTAAGATGTCTGTTGAGAATAAGCTCTTTCCGTCATGCATCATAAATTATTTTAATATTCAGGAAACATAACTCATGGGAATACTCGAAGGAAAATTTGCATTTGTAAGCGGGGCATCTCGAGGAATTGGCCGCGCCATTGCCTTAACTTTAGCCGAGGAGGGCGCTCACGTGGCCTTTACCTACCGCTCATCTAAGGATGCTGCCGAGGCTTTGCGTTTGGAATTGGAAAGCAAAGGCGTGCAAGCCTTATGTTTTGCTTGCGATGCGGCTTCTTTCTCTCAAACCGAAGAAGTAGTAGGTAAAATTTTGGAGGCATTTGGACGGCTGGATGTTGTGGTAAACAATGCGGGTATTACGCGCGATAATCTGCTCATGCGCATGTCGGAAGAGAGCTTTGATGAGGTTATCCAGAATAATTTAAAGTCGGTTTTTAATGTTACTAAGGCGGTGCAACGTACCCTGCTTAAGCAACGGAGTGGCTCCATAATAAATATATCTTCTGTAGTAGGCAAAGGAGGGAATCCTGGACAGTCGAACTATGCCGCATCAAAAGCCGGTATGAACGGCTTTACTCAATCGGTCGCTAAAGAGCTTGGCTCCCGAAATATCCGTTGCAATGCCATAGCACCCGGTTTTATTGAAACCGAAATGACAGCCGAGCTGGATGCCGCCCAAAAAGAACAATGGTTGCAGCATATTCCTCTCAAACGAGGTGGAACACCGCATGATGTAGCTCGCTTGGTTGTGTTTTTGGCCTCCGATGATTCATCCTACATTACCGGTCAGGTGATAAATGTTTGTGGCGGTATGCAAATTTAAGCCCTAAGCATGCAACTTAGTCTGGCATATCCTTGGTGGTTCGTTCCTGCTTGCCTTGCCCTTGGCTTGGCCTATGCCTGGCTGACCTATGGCTTTTCTTCGCCTTTCTCCAAGCCCAAGCGTTTGGGCCTTGGCTTACTCAGGACTTTGGCAGTTTCCTTACTCGCTTTTTTACTTCTGGAACCCGTTTTGAGGCGTCAGTTGGAGGTAGACGATAAACCACAATTTGTTGTTCTAAGTGATGTTTCTGCCTCTATGGGGGCTCATCCTCAGGGAGATGCATATCGCGCCTGGCTTAACGACTCTCTTAGCCCTTGGTTAAACTCCATGGAAGAGACCTATCAAACCCATTGGCTTAGCTTTGACAGAGAAGTGCTGCCGGGAAAAAGTCCCGCCTCGCTCCAAGGCAATCAAACCAACCTTTCGGCTGCATTAGAAGCGGTTTCTCTGCGTTTTGCCAACCAATCTGTAGCGGCGGTGCTGCTCCTGTCGGATGGTATTGTGAATCAGGGAATGGACCCCGCATTTAAAGCAATTGATTTTCCATTTCCTTTGTATACCATGCCTTTAGGAGATACTACACGCTTTGCAGATGCACGTGTAGTAGACATTAGGCACAACGAAATCGCATACCTTGGCAATACTTTTCCCGTGGAGGTGTTCCTGGAAGCCGATCGGCTTGCCGGAGAAACCCTCCAAATACGTTTGCTTAAGGCTGGAGCACTGGTGGAGGAAAGTTCATGGAAGGTGAATGGCACACGCGATGCCTTTCGTCTGGAATATACACCCGAAGCCAAAAATGTAGGCTTGCAAAGGTATTCGGTGGAAGTGAGCCTTAGCGATTCGGATAAGCTTCCGGCCAACAATACCGAAGATTTTGTGGTGGAGGTTATCGATAGCCGACAAAAAGTGCTTATCGTGGGCGCAGCACCACATCCTGATTTGGGTGCCTTGGCACAGGCATTGGGGCAAAGTGCAGACCTTGAGGTAGAAACAAGCATGTTTGATGAGGTAGATCCCACAGGACTGAAAAAGTTTAGTTTGGTGATACTACACAACTTGCCTAAGATAAATCCGGGTTGGTTGAGTAAGCTCAAAGCATTGGGTATCCCCGCTTGGTTTATTCTAGGCAGCCAAACACAATTGGAGGCATTTAATTCCTTGGAAACCCTGCTTCGCATTACCGGAAGCAATGCCGAACCGGACTTGGTTACCGGCCTTATGACTCCAAATTTCCGAAGTTTTCAGCCGGAAGCGGATTGGGAGCCTACCGACTGGCCTCCCTTGTTGAGTCCCTACGGAAACTATCAGGCGCTCCCTCCCACCGAAGTGTTTATGCAACGAAAAGTTGGGCGAGTCAACACCGGTCAACTGCTTTGGGGCTTTGCCTCCCTAAATGATTGGAAGCATGCTGTGTTGGCGGGTGAAGGTTTGTGGCGTTGGCGCTTGCATTATTACAAAAATCACAACAGCTTTTCCGGCTTCGACGCAACACTCCGCAAGGCAGTCCAGTGGCTGGCCTTGCGTGAGGACAAAAGCCGTTTTCGTGTACGCACCAAAGCTAAGTTTGCCTCAGACCAAAATGTCCGTTTCTTTGCAGAGGTATATGACGAGGCATTGGAGCCTTTGCCCAACCAACAACTGGCCTTGGAGTTAACCCATGAGTCAGGTGCCAATTACAGTTTTTATTTTAATGCCTCAGCACAAGGGTACAGCTTAGATGCAGGATTGCTTCCTCAAGGGATTTACCAGTGGAAGGCCATCTGGGAAGGCCAAGCCGAGGTCAAGCCTAGGACGGGTAGCATTCAGGTAATCTCTTCCAAACAAGAAATCTCCGACCTCCGTACACGTCTTCAGGTGCTCCAAACGCTTAGCCAATCCACCGGAGGAAAAATGTTGGCCTTTGGCGATACAAAAGGCTTGGAACAACTGCTGTCAGAAACCCCTACATCTGCTACGGTAATACGAAAAGAACTGCAATTGGACCCCTTGCTTGATGCCTTGTGGTGGCTTTTGCTTATTGCTGGTTTGTTGCTTGCCGAATGGGTGCTGCGTAAGTATTTCGGTCGTATTTAGTCCGCCGCCTAAGCGGAATGATTCTTTTTCCAATTCCAACTGGGCCAATTCCTTTTAAGCTAGCGTATTCATTACCTTTGCCCAAATTTTGACCAATTATGTCTTCCGATATTCGCGTTCGATTTGCCCCAAGCCCTACAGGTCCACTCCATATTGGCGGTGTCCGTACTGCTTTGTACAATTATTTGTTTGCAAAAAAGCATGGGGGAACCTTTGTCTTGCGCATAGAGGATACCGACCAAACCCGCTACGTGCCGGGGGCCGAAGCCTACATTATGGAAGCTTTACGTTGGATTGGTATGGAATGGGACGAAGGACCAGAAAAAGGAGGACCTTACGGCCCATATAGGCAGTCGGAACGCAGAGAAATTTATGCTCAATTTGCCCAGAAAATGATTGACGAAGGTACCGCTTACTATGCCTTCGATTCTGCTGAGGATTTGGAAGACATGCGAAACCGCATGAAAAAAGGAGGAAATCCCACCTGGCAATACAATCATATTACCCGGGTACACATGAAAAACTCCTTTACCCTGCCCGCCGATGAGGTGCAGCGAAGGTTGGACGCAGGTGACCCTTACGTAATCCGACTTAATGTCCCACGAAACCAAGAAATTAGGGTAGAAGACATCGTGCGCGGGGTGGTCGTTGTAAAATCGGACCATGTAGACGATAAGGTGCTGTTTAAAAGCGACGGAATGCCTACCTATCACCTGGCAAATGTAGTAGACGACTACTCCATGAAAATTACACACGTTATACGCGGTGAAGAGTGGTTGCCTTCGGCTCCTTTGCATGTGTTACTCTACAAAGCTTTAGGTTGGGAAAAGGCCATGCCCCGTTTTGCGCATTTGCCGCTGATTCTCAAACCTGAAGGCAACGGAAAACTTTCCAAACGCGACGGCGATCGCCTCGGCTTTCCGGTTTTCCCTATTGAATGGAAAGGCCAAGACGGCGAAACCGCTTCCGGTTACCGCGAAAATGGCTGGTTCCCCCAAGCAGTGGTTAACCTCATGGCGCTTTTAGGCTGGCATCCTTCCGACAATACCGAGGTGTTTTCTATGGAGGAGCTTATCCAAGCCTTTGCTTTGGAGCGCGTTTCTAAAGCCGGAGCCAAGTTTGATTTAGAAAAGGCCCGCTGGTTTAACCAGTATTATCTGCGCCAGACATCCCCAGCAATTTTGGCTGATATGCTTGCCAACGAAGTAGATACCTCTAAAGGTCGAAGCTACCTCGAAAAGGCCATAGCCCTAGTTCAAGATCGACCCACTTTTGTTCCTGAGCTTAAAGAGGACCTTAGCTACCTGCTCTCTGCTCCCCAAAGCCTAGATGAGCAAATGCTTGCCAAAAAGTGGAAAAGCGACAGCCACGAAAAGGTGGATGCTATTATTCAGCTCCTTAACGAAACCGATTGGCAAAGCCCGGATGCTCTCAAGCAAGCCACCAAGGACTTCCTTGAGGCCAAAGGCTGGGGCTTCGGATCAGTTATGCCGCTCGTGCGCATACTCCTCACCGGCAGCATGGCCGGCCCCGACCTGTTTGATATGATGGACCTTTTTGGCAAACAAGAAACCTTAAATCGACTGGAACAAGGTCTTGGAATGGTAAAATCAAAAGAATGAACTGCTCCATTGAGCTGAATGGAATGCGGTTTTACGCCTACCACGGGGTATATGACTCTGAACAACACATTGGGCAGTGGTTTTTGGTCGATTTGCGCTTGGTCTGGTCCGCTAGCTCCGATGACTTAGCCTCCGATCGGCTTGACAAAACCCTCAATTATGAAATTGCTCGTGAAATTATTGCCCGGCAAATGGAGCAAAAATCTCGATTGCTGGAGCATGTGGCATGGCGAATTCAGCAGGCTTTGAGCCAATCCTTTCCAAAAATCACCTCAGGTCATATCCGCATTTCAAAACAACATCCACCTTTTGATAGTTACTTAAGTGACGTGACTGTTCAGCTAGATTTTTAAATGCGTGGAGTTTAAACCAATACATGGAGCAAAAATTTGTGCCAGATGCAAGCAACGGTTTGTTTGCGACGAGTCGGTTGGCTGCTGGTGCGAAACCGTGCAGGTGCCCCGAGAGGCCCTCTCCATTTTACGTAAAAAGTACGTAGACTGTCTTTGTAAATCTTGCTTGGAATCCTTTAACCTTCGATCCAATTGATTTTTTGGGCGGCTAATCCGTCTCCGGCTCCAAATCCTCGGTTGCCTGCCTGCTTTGGCTAAGCGGTGCGCGGGCTCGCTACCACTCCGCCTCCGCCCGCCAAGCCAAAGCGGCAGCCATCCTCCGGGTTTTTCACCTCCGCCGGGCCGCTTATGCTTCAAAGTAAACCACACAAAACACAAATGCCGGGTATTAGCCGCTGGTTTTTTTCCTTTCCGCTTCCACAACCCTATCTATAGCCTCTAAAATCAAGCCGCATATCTTTTTTATTTCTTTTTCGGTCATGATTAAAGGAGGGGCAATGCGCAAACTTTTCGCATTAAATAAAAACCAGTCGCTTACCACACCAAGCTTTAAGCATTGTTCAATGACTTTAAAATTGAATGCTTCACTCTCAAACTCAACGGATAAAAGCAAACCCTTGCCAAAAACTCCTTGAATTTTTGAATGGTTTAGGTACTTCCTAAAAGCAGCTTCCTTTTCTACGGCTTGTTCTCCCAGGCCCTCCTTGGCAATATATTTTAAACCGGCTAAACCGGCTGCACAGCTTAAAGGGTGACCGCCAAAGGTGGTTAAATGCCCCAAAATAGGAGCGTGGCTAAAATGCCGCATCAATTGGGGCGAAGAAATTAACGCACCTATAGGCATTCCTCCTCCCAAAGCTTTAGCGCTGAGTACCATGTCCGGAACAAAACCCAAAGTGCTTGTCGAAAACATAGGACCGGTGCGGCCTAACCCTGTTTGGATTTCATCCAAAACCAACAGAGTGCCCGTTTCTCGGCAGCGCGCGCAAAGGGCGTTTAAAAAGGCTTGCGAAACGGTGCGGGTGCCTGCTTCAGCTCTTACTGTTTCAAAAAATACGGCAGCCGTTGACTGGTCTATTTGCTGCAAACTTTCTTTTTGTTCGTAATGTAAGGTAGTAATCCCCGGAAGCAAAGGTCGGTAGGCTCCTCTAAAGTATTCGCTTCCCATAAGGCTAAGGGCACCTTGAGACGACCCATGGTAGGCCTCATGAAAGGCTGCAATTTTGGGTCTCCCCGTGGCTCTTTTGGCCAATTTCATAGCCGCTTCCGTAGCCTCAGTTCCGGAGTTAACAAAATAAACACAGTCTAAGGGGGATGGTAAAAACTCAGAAAGTTTTTTTGCAAACAATACTTGAGGGCCTTGCACCATTTCCCCGTAAACCATAACATGCGAGAATTTTCGCAGTTGCTTTTTAATGGCTTTATGTATTGCCGGATGCCCATGTCCTAAGCTACACACCGAAATGCCACCTATTAAGTCGTAAAGCCAGCGGCCCTGCACATCTTTCAACCGCACTCCCCGTGCAGCTACCACTTCAAGTCCCATGGGTGCAGGACTAGTTTGTGCCAAATGCCTTAAGAAATCTCCGCGATGTGAATACATAATGCAAAGGTGCGCATTCTAACAAATCTCCAACAACTAAACAATTTTGGTATTGCTAGGTTCTTGTCTTTGTGTATGGAAAATTCTAATCAACAGTCAGATGTCTTTTTCCTACCGGTTTTTCCTCTTCATGTGGTGGTGTTCCCGGGAGAGGTATTTAATCTCCACATATTTGAGCCGCGCTACAAGCAGCTTGTGCATCATGTGAAGGAAAATAATGGTTTGTTTGGAGTGCTTCCTGTGTTGAACAAACGTCCCACGGACTTTTTGACCGTGGTGGAATTAAAATCCATATACCGCACCTATCCTGATGGAGCTATGGATATTCGCACTCACGGAAGGCAAGTGGTGCGCTTGCTTAATTTTGATCAAAAAAACGAACGCTTTGCATATCCTTCAGGTGTGGTTACCGCAAAGCATCATTTGCAACCGGGCTTAGCACACTCTGCCGCTGTACCTTCAGTGTGGCAACGTTTTCGAGAAGCGCTATTTGAGCTGAGCCATCACCTGGGAGTAACAAGAAACTTTATACCTTCGGAAAACCATTTTGCGGTTTTTAAGGTGGTTCACTATTTGGGCTTTTCGCCGGAACAAGAGTATGAATTGCTTTTTTGCAGCAATGAAACAGAGCGTATGCTTTGGGTTATTAACATGTTGCAAAAGATGCTCCCCGATGTCAAGCACAAAGAAGAAATGCGCCACCGAATTTCCCTAAATGGTCATTTTAAAGAGTTAAAATCACCGGAATTTTAATTAAGCACATGACTTCTTTGGTTTCATTTTCTACCCTTAGTCTTTTAGGTCTTTTGGGAGCCTCATCTATCCATGCCCTGGATACCTTGGCTGTAGATTTGCATATGAATCAAACGCCCGACGACCGTGTTCGGGTGGTTTGGCACCTACCCAATTCCATGCAAGGCCAGCAAAGATTTAGAATGCCTGCCGTGGTTCCCGGAACTTACAGCGTGTATAATTTTGGCCGCTTTGTTAAAGACCTTCGTGCGTATCGAGGAGCCAAACCCGAGACCCCGGAACAGGAAGATCAAAATACTTGGCTATTAAAAGATTCAGAAAGCATCGATTCATTGGTATACTGGGTAGACGATACTTTTGACGATACCAATTACCAAAACTGGGTTTTTGAGCCTGCAGGTACCAATTTCGAAGAAGGGAAAAATTTCTTGCTGAATTTCCATGGGCTTGTCGGCTATGTTGAAGGGTTTCAACACCAAATGCCCTACGTGGTGAACTGTTGGGTGCCGACAGACTTTAGGGTGGCTACCGGTCTAGAAATTATAGACAATTCTCCCGGCAGGGTGCGGCTTACCGCCCAAAACTACCATCAACTGGTGGATGGACCCGCTATGTTTTGCAAACCCGATATGGTAACCAAAAGTTTGGGAAGCGCAGAAGTTACGGTAGCCGTTTACAATCCATCCGGAAGAATAAGTGCCGAGAAAATTATGGGCGTGGTTTCTCCTGTTATGGAAGCTATATATAGCTATTTGGGTGACAGCCTTCCCGTTGATAAGTATGCCTTTATCTTTTATCTGGTGGATCAAATGAGGTCTCCCGGTGCCGGTGCTTTAGAGCATGGAAACTCCTCGGTATATTACTTGCCGGTGCTCACAGAATCCATGCTTCTAAACATGGTGCGAGACGTGGCGGCCCATGAGTTTTTTCATATCGTTACGCCCCTGAACCTGCATTCCGAAGACATTCATTATTTCGATTACCACGCTCCTACCATGAGTAAGCATTTGTGGCTTTACGAAGGGGGGACGGAGTACTCCAGTGGATTGGTTCAAGTGAGGCATGGTCTTATGGACGGTAATGCATTTTTGGATTGGCTTAGGGAAAAGGTTGTTGGAGCAACTGCCCATTCCGATAATCTTCCATTTACAGAACTTTCTGAGGGCTGTTTGGACGAGCACAAAGAGGAGTACGGAAACGTGTATCAAAAAGGAGCCTTAATTAATGCCTGTTTGGATTTGGTGCTTAGGCACAAGGGAGGCAATGTACAGTTTGGATATCCTGACCTTATTGAACAGCTGTCCGAAATGTATGGACCAAGCCGTCCCTTCCCTGACGATTCCTTGTTCATCTTGATTCGATCCCTAGGCCACGAACATGCTGCAGACTTTTTAGAAAGGCATGTGGCCGGCCCAGCGCCTTTGCCCTTAAAAGAAATTTTTGACTGGGTTGGCGTAGATTTTAGAAACCGAGATACATTCATGGTGCGCGACTTAGGTTTTGATATAAAGCGGCTCCTGTACGATGGCTCTGCGCAGGCCTATTATGTAAGCAGCAGCAGCGATGTTACCGAATTAGGGAAAAAGCTTGGGATAAAAGAGGGGACCTATATTCTCGAAGTTGGAGGTATTTCCCTGAAAAACAAAGAGGATTTGGCGAAGCTGAAAAAGGGGCGCCTCGCTTTTGCCTTAGACAAGCCTTTGGATATTCGCCTGGGCAAGCAAAAAAAATCCGGTATGAAATCCAAGCAAAAAACCTTGAAGCCCGGAGCGGTAGCTTGGGTGTCAGGTATTGAATTTGTGCGCCGGAGCAACCCAACCCAAGCTCAGGAAACCCTTTGGAAAGCATGGCTAAACCTTTAAAAACCCTACGCTTTTTAGGCGAAAAAGTAGCGGAGTTTCACACCGCTTTCCTCATTGGCAATAAGCGCAATCCCGACTTGCTTTCTTTGCAGGAGGCTACCTTGAGGTATACCCTAATGAGGGAAGAAAACGAGGAATACCTTGAGGCTTGCCGAAAAGAAGACTTAGAAGGGGTTGCAGATGCACTGGGCGATCAACTGTACGTTTTGCTGGGAACGGCTCTAAGGCACGGCCTTATGGAGCGTTTGGATACCATTTTTTTGGAAATTCATCGCTCCAATATGTCCAAGCTGGATGCTCAGGGTCGACCCATCTTTAGAGAGGATGGGAAAGTTCTGAAAAGCAAAGGGTGGTCTCCTCCTAATTTAGCACCTTTACTCAAAGAGCCGGGAGATGAGGAGCCTAGCCATGGATGAGCCTGCTCTAAAAGACTGGTTAGATGTCAAATTCAAGCAATTTGCCTCTCCCGACTTTATAGCTACCGACCCTATTTCTATTCCGCATCAGTTTAAGGCCAAAGAGGACCGCGAAATTGCCGGCTTTTTGACCGCCACGTTGAGCTGGGGCCAACGCCCAACGATTTTAAAAAATGCCCAACGGTTGTTGGATTGGATGGATAATGCTCCACACGATTTTATCTTACACCATACACTGGCAGATGTAAAGCCATTTTCCTCCTTTGTTCATAGGACCTTTAATGGCACCGATTGCTTGTTTTTCCTTAGCTGTTTACGGCAGCTTTACACAAGGTATGGATGCTTGGAACAGGTTTTTTTAAAAGCCCAAGAGAGCGAAGAAGAGGATTTGGGACCGGTATGGTTTAGGTTTAGAAGGCTGTTTTGCGGTGAGCTGGAGCCGGGGCGCACCGGAAAGCATTTGCCAAACCCTTTAAAGGGAGCTGCTGCCAAACGTTGGAACATGTGGTTGCGCTGGATGGTTCGTCCGGCGACGGAAGGTGTTGACTTTGGGATTTGGAAAAAAGTGAGCCCAGCCTGCTTACACCTTCCCTTAGACTTGCACTCGGGCAAAACAGCTCGAACCTTGGGTTTACTGCATCGAAAGCAAGACGATTGGAAGGCCGTTCGAGAGTTAACCTTGACATTAAGGCGTTTTGATCCTGCTGACCCTTGCAAATATGACTACGCTTTATACGGAGCAGGAGTTTTTGAACGTTTCTAATAGGGGTTGTTAAGTGCTATTTGTTGAAAATAACCCTTAGCAAGGTGTTGAGGCCATACAAATGCCCGTACTTTTAACAGGAATTTCCAGTCCCCTTATGGCGGCCAAAGAAAAAAAAAGAAAGCAAACTCCACAGAACGTTTTTCGGGATGCTCCTGAAGAAGAAGTGAAGCCCAAAAGCAAGGCTCCACGGCCCAAAAGTAGGGGTCTAAAATTGCGTCGCCCTGATTTTGTTAAAAGGTTTTGGTCCAGTAGTTCCAACAGGAAGCTTAGCGGCCTCGTGCTGCTTGTTTCCTCTGCTTTTTTGTTTGCCGCTTGTATAGAGTACTTAAGGCATTGGGAGTTTGACCAATCGGTGCTGCATCATGGTGCAGACCTGTCTGAGCCCCCCAGAAACAGCTTGGGTTTTATTGGAGCTTGGTTGGCGCACCAGTGTATGTTTCACGGGTTTGGTTGGTCCTTTTTGTTGATATTTCCCCCTTTATGGCGCACCGCCTTGAGGTGGTTTACCCAAAGACCTTTGGCTTGGTTCTCTCTACCCTTTAGCCGGTTTGTTTTTGGTATGATCTGGCTGTCTGCAACTTTAGGACTTTTGGTGCCCGGTTTGCAAAATGGTTTGGCCGCAGGGTCTTTGGGGTTAAAAATGACGCACTTTTTCTCCTTGTATGCGGGAAGCTTAGGCATGGGGCTTTTGCTTTTGGCCTCCGCTTTGGCCTATGTGGTCTTATATGAACCTTTAGTGGCCGGGTGGCTCTGGAGGTCGGCTCAAAAAGTGGGTGAAGAGATACCTGATGAAGAAGAAAGTGCTCCTCTGCCCGAAGTATATACCCACCGAAATGCTATTCCTGAGGATGCCTCGGAAGATGAGGTACATCCAGCAGAGGATGTAGAAGTGTCCGAGGACGATTTGCTGGTAAGGGATGTGACTCCAAACGAAGAAGATGTAGTGGAGACCCCTATTGCTGAAGGAGAGGGGAATGAAGAGTCTGTAGACGAGACCTACAGCCCTCAGGAAGGAGAAACGGTTTCTTTTGAGGTGCCTAAAGCCCCTCCAAAAGCTCCCAAACCTGGTCCCGAAGAGGATTTAACCATGGAAGTGGAAGTTGCAGAGGCCCAAGATGAGGTGGCCGACCTGAGTGAGGGGGAAAGTCCTAGGCAAGGGTTAGATACAGGATATGATCCCACTTTAGATTTGAGTGGTTTTAAATTTCCTCCGCTTGATTTATTGGTCGACCATGGAAATTCAGAGCTAAAGGTGGATCAGGAAGAGCTCGAAGCCAATAAGAATCGAATTGTTGAAACCCTGCGTAACTACGGGGTAGAAATTGCAAAAATCAAGGCTACCATTGGCCCTACGGTTACCTTGTACGAAATAGTGCCGGCACCGGGGGTGCGTATTTCAAAAATCAAAAACCTGGAAGACGATATTGCCCTAAGTTTGGCAGCTCATGGCATTCGAATTATTGCTCCTATTCCGGGAAAGGGAACCATTGGCATTGAGGTGCCTAATTCTAACCGCGCTGTGGTGGGAATGCGCAAGGTTATGCAAAGTGAAAAATTTGCCCAAACCCGATTCGATTTACCCATTGCTTTGGGTCGTACCATTTCCAACGAGGTTTATGTAGCCGATTTGGCAAAAATGCCCCACCTTTTGGTTGCCGGTGCTACCGGCCAAGGTAAATCGGTTGGAATTAATGCACTGCTTGTTTCCCTCTTGTACAAACGGCATCCTTCGGAACTTAAGTTTGTGATGGTAGATCCTAAAAAAGTGGAACTTACCCTGTATGGCATTATTGAAAAGCACTACTTAGCCAAATTGCCCGACGAGGAAGAGCCCATTATTACGGACACCAAAAAAGTGATTCACACCTTGAATTCCTTGTGTATTGAGATGGACAACCGTTACGAGCTTCTAAAGACGGCCAAAGTTCGGAACCTAAAGGAATACAACAGTAAATTTAAGTCAAGAAAGTTGAATCCCGAGGAGGGGCACCGCTTTTTGCCCTATATCGTTTTGGTTATAGACGAATTTGCCGATTTGATTATGACGGCAGGAAAGGAAGTGGAAATGCCCATTGCACGAATTGCTCAGTTAGCCAGGGCGGTGGGAATTCACCTTATTATTGCTACCCAGCGGCCTTCGGTAAACATTATTACCGGAACCATTAAGGCAAACTTCCCGGCGCGTTTGGCATTTAGGGTTTCTTCTAAGGTAGATTCTCGTACCATTTTAGATGCCGGAGGGGCAGAACAGCTGATTGGGCAAGGAGATATGTTGCTTTCTTTGGGGAGCGACTTGGTACGTTTGCAATGTCCTTTTGTAGACACCCCTGAGGTTGAAGATATTGTCCGTTTTATTGGGGAGCAACGAGGCTACCCGGAGGCCTTCTTATTGCCGGAATATGAAGGCGATGAAGAAAGCGCTAAAGGAGGCCTAGACCCATCGGAGAAAGATAGCTTGTTTAACGAGGCTGCTACCATTATTGTGCAAAGCCAACAGGGAAGTGCCTCCTTACTGCAGCGCAAGTTAAACATTGGATATAATCGGGCGGGAAGGCTCATTGACCAAATGGAAGCTGTGGGCATTGTAGGGCCAAATAGGGGAAGTAAGCCTAGAGAAGTGCTCATTAAAGATGAGGCCAGTTTGGATATTTATTTGGATTGAACCAGGGGAGCGTTTGCTCTTGGACGTGGAACTTTGCGGCAAGGATTGCAGCGGTAGCCCACAGTTTCAAGGCCTTGGTATTTGCGGCTTGCCGGGAGCGACCATAGGAAGCTCCCCGGAAAGCCTGCAAAACCTAGCCTTGAAACGAGGACTACAAGCGGAAAGCCTGCTCGGCCGCCCAATCCAATATTCATGCATCTAATGTGTCTTTTGAATCGCTTTTCGATCAAAGACCTTACCTTTGGAACGCTCTTTGTACTATGCAAAACAAATACGACAAGATGAAGTACCTGGTATATATGGTGGTAGGAATGTGGAGCCTTTTTGGGTTTCTTGCGGAAGCTCAGAATGTTGGAGAAGCAAAGACCCTGTTGGATAAGTTGAGTGAGAAGACTAAATCTTACGAAACGGTAGAGGTGGCGTTTAGCTTTTTAGTGACCAACAAAGAGCAAGACATTCGCGAAGAACGCAAGGGCAAGCTTAAAATGAAAGGCGAAAAGTATGTCCTTGAAATGGACAGTTTGTTCATTGTTTGCAATGGAAAGCAAGTGACCAGTTACAGTCGGGAAATGAATGAGGCTCAGGTGATTCCTGTAGATGAGCTGGATGAGGATGCGCTTACTCCTGAATCTATGTTTACTATTTATGAGGAAGGGTTTAAGTCTCGAATTCGCGAAGAAAAAGTTGAGGATGGACGGAAAATCACCGTGGTGGACTTGTATCCTTTAGAACCTAAGGAAAAGGATTATACCATTGTACGCTTGGATATTGACGAAGAAAAAATGCGGATTACCCGTGCCGTAGTGATTGGTAAGAATGGTACCCTATACAGTTACACCATTCACCAGTTTAAGCCAAATGGACCTTTAAGCGAGGCGGAATTTGAATTTAATGAATCTGACTTTCCGGGAGTTACCGTTATAGAGTAACGCAAACTAACGAATGTTGAGGCTAAAATTCTTTTGGCCTTCCAACATACCTTCCAATTGGTCCCCTGGCTCTACTTTTCCAACTCCTGCCGGAGTGCCTGTAAAGATAAGATCGCCTATTTTAAGCATAAAGTATTGGGAAATTTCCTCCACCAGGGTCGGTATGGAAAAGAGCATATCTCCGGTGAATCCATCCTGTACGGGTAAGCCGTTTTTCAGCAATTGAAAGCGAAGGGATTGCAAATCGCCAAAGCTTGCTGCAGGAAGCAAGTCGCCTACAAACGCAGCGCCGTCAAAGGCCTTGGCTTTTTCCCACGGGAGTCCTTTGGACTTTAGTTCTTGTTGCAGGTCGCGTGCCGTAAAGTCAATGCCCAGGCCAATGCTATGGATGTACCGGTGGGCAAATTTTTTTTGGATGTGTTTTCCGGCACGGCCAATGCGAAGCACGAGTTCACATTCGTAGTGAATGTCCTTAGAGAAAGCGGGAATAATAAAAGGGTTGTTTTTGGGAACGAGCGCCGAATCGGGTTTAAGAAATAAGACGGGTTCCTGGGGTACTTCATTGCCTAATTCGGCAGCGTGGAGTCCGTAATTTCTGCCAACGCAAATGATTTTCATAGCTACACCAAATAATCGCTTATGCTTTTTCGCTTTCGTTGTCTTCCTGTTCGGCTTTCGGGGGCGTCTTCAGGACTTTTCGCGAAAAATAAATCAAAAGAGAAATAACGGTACCGTGGGTAAGCACCATGGTAATCAATGCTGAAGTATTCATGCGCGTCCTTCTTTTTTGCGTTTGAGGTAGGCCATGTAGACCAAAAATGCGATGCCACTAAACAGAATCACCAGCAGGGTTCGCCCAATATTGGCCAACATGATTTGTTGTTCAATCAACTGGATTTGATCCTTGTGGTTTTCTCGGGCCTTTAAATCTTCTGCGCTTTCGCCCAGTTTGGCCATATCTTCTTGGTGTTTTTGAATGCGTTGGTATTGGGCGCCATTCATTACACGTTTGATGAGGCTTTCGTTGTCTAAGTTCCAACCTTTACCACTGATGAGGTTGTTGAACTCCAGCGCCCAGTCTTGGTAGTCGTTGAGGCGGTAGCTTTCTTTTGTTAGGCCTGTTTCTGTGGTTTCAATCCAGCCTCTAAAGTCTTTGATTCCGGGGAACAATGCTTTAAAATCATTCTTTGACATTTCTCCCTGCACCGAGTTTCCTTTGACTTTTATGTCTACAAAACCAGCTTTCTCCATTTGGTTCTGCAAGAATTCTTGCTTGGATGGGTCCTTTATATCTGCTTTGACCACCGTAATGGAAGGTGGGGTTATAAGGGAACCCACAAAAACAAACAGGAGGAGAAGTGGGGTAATGTATTTTAAGATGTATTTAAAAATGCCAGGGATGCGCATGTCGGCGCCTCGGTTGATCTCTTTCCAACCTTTGTTGATTCCAAATACCCAAGCAAATAGGATAGCTTCTGCCAGTGCAAATACCACCAAACTTACCGTGCCGGCCCAATAGTCGTACTCATCAAAAATGGGTTGCGCCAAAAAGGAAATTTTTCCGTTTTCGTCGTAGCCACTTACATAGCCAAGTACAGTAGGCAGACCAAAGAGAAGAATTATAAGGCCAAAGCTCCATGCGGCCACCTTGTGGGGCAGTTTAAATTCGTCTTTTACGAAGCCAATCCAAGGGGTGCCCATGGCCAGGGAGGAGGTGATTCCTGCAAAGAACAAAAGGCCAAACCAGAGTACGCCGGCAATTTTGGCCAAGACTAAGCCCCATTGTTGGAACAAGAAAGGCATGGTTTGAAAGGCCATACCAAAGCCTGCGTTGTCCAACACCCAGTCGATGCCTAAGTAACCTGCTGCAATAGGAATAACAATAAGGCTTCCCAAGACTACTTCCACAAATTCGTTGGCAAAGCCAGAGGTGGTTGCATTGAGCGCAATGTCGTCTTTGGAGCGTACATAACTGGCATAGCAGTGAATGGTGCCCATGCCCAAGGAGAGGGTAAAGAAAATTTGTCCGGCGGCTGCCAGCCAGACTTTAGGGTTGGCGAGGGAGTCAAATTGGGGCGTCCATAAAAAATTGATGCCCTCCCAGGCGTTGGCTTCGGGGTATTCGGGGCTTGCGGCACTGGTGCCTAAGGTGAGACCGCGGATGGCCAGTAGTGCTCCAAAGCCAATGAGCATGGGAACACCAATTTTGGCTACTTTTTCAACGCCTGATAGCCCTTTGGAGAGAATATAGGTGTTGAGCACTAAACAAATCACAAAGAAAATTACTCCTTCGAAGGGAATACCGGTGGTGGATTTGCTAACGTCTATGTAGCGGAGAAAGAAATAGGAGGTATCGGCCTGGCTTACTCCGGTGAAGGTGTCACCAATGGAATGAAATACGTAGGACAGGGTCCAAGATTCGATGTAGCAGTAGTAGGAAGCAACGGCGATGTTGGTAAAGATGCCAAAGACGCCAAAGTATTTCCAGAGTCTTTTTCGGCCGAGGGTATCAAAGATGAATGGGGTGGAGTGGTTGCCCATTTTGCCGCCGAATCGACCCATGCCCCATTCCATCCAGAGGAGCGGGATGCCCATAAGAAGGAAACAAATGAGGTAGGGAATAATAAAGGCTCCGCCGCCATTATTTACGGCTTGTACGGGAAAGCGCAGAAAGTTGCCCAGACCTACGGCATTTCCTGCCATAGCCAAAATTAATCCTACGCGTGAGCCCCATTGTTCTTGTTTGGCCATAGAATAGAGTGTTAATCTTTAGGTTGCAATAGCCGAAGATACAATTCTTGAAGAAGACCCAAAGAACAAAAGCCGGTAACGCTAGTTTAGCTTTACAAGCTTATGCTTTGCATTTGCTCTTGCACAATGGCTAATCCTTCCTCCAATTTATGTGGGTCATAGCCCAGCTCATTTTTGGCTTTTTCGATAACCAAACCTGTGCGGGGCGGGCGTTTTGCCGCTTGGTTTAAGCTGGAAGAATCGGTGCGGCTTAAGGTGTCTGTGCTCAGTCCAAAAAAGGCGGCGATGCGCTGGACCATGTCAAAGACACTCATGATTTCGGGGCCAGAGATATGAAAAACACCGCAAGGCTGTCTTTGGGCTGCGGCGATGCATGCATCGGCCAAATCCTCGGATAGTGTAGGAGAGCGGAATTGGTCGTCAACTACCCGAATTTCTTTTTTTTCTTTCAAGGATTGGTGTGCCCAAAGTACGATATTGGTGCGGCTCATGCGGTGGGTTAATCCGTAAACCAGGCCGGTGCGAATAATACACCATGGCTGTTCGAGTTGCATAACTACCTTTTCGCCTTCCCATTTGCTGTGGCCATATACACTTATGGGATTGGGTTGGGCGGATTCGTCGTAAGGGCCACCTTCTCCGTCAAAAATAAAGTCGGTGCTTACATGAACCAGATAGATTCCAAACCTTTGGCAGGCTTCACAGAGGTGTTTTACGGCTTCCACATTGGCTCTTTGGCAAGCCTCTTGTTCGGTTTCACATAAGTCCACCTGCGTCATGGCAGCCGTATGAATAATGGTGTCCGGTCGTTCTTTTTCGAGCAAATCGAGTACGGCTTGCCTGTCCTCAATATCCAAACTTTGATAGTTCAGTGCGGGATGTTCCTCTCCTCTCCAAAATCCTCTACCAGTGGCCAGAAGGTCGTGTTCGGGTTGGTCGATAAGCTTAGTTACCAGTTTTTGTCCAAGTAAGCCATTGGCACCGGTTACCAAAATTTTCATGCACAATATTAGCACCTTTTGCCCGAAATATGGCCTTTTTATATTCCCAATTTCATTAAAAACTCCTTGATTTCTTATAAAGGGTTGATGCTGGAGGATGGTTTTAGGTTTGCTAGATTCCAAAAACCAAATGTTTCCCTATGGCACAGTCCATGCAGGCTTTTTTTTGACAGGCACGTTCGTAGCGTTCCAACGCAGCTTGGCTGTCTAAAGCATTACGCATGGGGATTCCGGAGTTTTTCCACAAACGAGTGATTCGGTTGTTTTCCGGTGGTAATTGGGCCAACCAGTCCAATACCTGTTGATGGGCAAAACCTTGGTTTCTTAGTTCGGCACGCAGAAACAGAATGGGGGCAATGCCGTTGATAAGGGTTCCGTGCCAAGCATGGTTTGACTGTCCTGAAGCTTTGGTTTGCCTTGGCTTAGCAAAATGGTAATGCTTTTGCCAGTAATCCGGCAGGGCTTGACTCCATGTGGCGGCTAAAATTTCCGGTGCCTGTTTTTGTAAAAGCTCCGTTAACGGCTGTATCTCTTGCGCCATGATGGCTAGACGGGGCAACTTTATGCTTGGCCAAGCCGATGGGCGAACCCCACCAAATTTCCACAAATAGGAGGGAAGCGGTTGGTCGGGAAGGGCATGAACCAACGCACGATGCGTTTTGGCAAGTGTTTGCGCATAAGCATCCTGAGCAGTAAGCAGTCCGGCCTGTCCAAAAAGTAGCGCAAGCAATTTTTCTTGGTCAAACCGCCAACGGGTTAGGAATTTCCAGGGCAAGGCTCTGCCCAAGAGTTGAAAAGGCAAGCCGTTTAATCCTTGTCCTTGTGCTCGGAGAATGGACTCCCAAAGCAATTGTTCCCAATTGTGGTGGAGCACCTCCAAGCGTTCTTGCCAGGTGTGGGCTTTGCGGCGCAAGCGCTGCAATACCCACTGTTCGGTCCAAAGGTCTCCAGGGAGTGATGGTAAAGGAAAAAAGGGCTGACAGGCCAGCCTGTGCAAATTTTCGGTTAAGTCTTGATGCTTTTGAAGCCAAGCTTGGGGCAAGCGCTGGTGCAATTCAAATACTGGTAAGATTCGCCCTTGTTGGGTTATCGCCTCTCGGTCGTTTTGGTATACCACATGCAACAGCACATTGTTGTACATGGGATCGTTTTGGTGCCCATGGCGGAACCAATCGGAAGCTTTTACGTGGATTTCGACTTGTCCTGACCATTCCAGCCCATCGATACGTAGCCGGGCATTGTTAAAATCGGGCCCGGCATGGATGTTTAGATGTCCCGGATGTAAAATTTCTAAGGATTTTCCTTGCAGCGTCTGCAGTTCTTGTCCCGTCCAAGGGTTTACATACCATGCGTAGTGTAGCAATTTTTCCTGAAGCATAAGCACAGCGTTTTAAGCTCCAAATGCTTCGGGAATTCCCCGGGGGACGGGGAAGCCAAGAGGAGGCCACAAAAATACGGAATTCTCTTTTTGGGTCAAATAGCTCCAAAGAATTATGCCGCCCGGATGGAAGCAGGTACCGTGTTTTGGGCGAAGGCCTGTCACCGCCTGCTTTTGCGGGCGACCGGAGGAAGCCCCGTGAAAAGTAGTGCGGGGACGGTCTGAGCACAAAAGACGTACCGCAGACAGCCGGATAGGCGACTTTTGGGCTATGCATTAGCAGAAAAATTGTAGCCAACAGGCTTTTTTAAGTGAATTTTGGAACCTTACAACGCCGTGCGGCCCTAATAAAACCCAACAAACCACTTCACTTGTTATATTTGCAGGTCAATGGATACTCAGGATACTACATCTTCCTTGCCGGAGGGAACGCCGGAACAGCAAAAGCAGTCGGGGCTCTCGGGTATGTACGAAACCTATTTCCTGGATTACGCCTCCTATGTAATTTTGGAAAGAGCCGTACCTGCTCTGGAAGACGGCCTAAAGCCGGTGCAGCGACGCATTCTGCATTCGATGATGGAGCTGGAGGACGGCAGGTACAACAAGGTGGCCAATGTTATTGGCAATACCATGAAATACCACCCTCATGGCGATGCATCCATCACCGATGCCATGGTGCAAATAGGTCAAAAAGAGCTGTTGATTGACACCCAAGGAAACTGGGGTAACATTCTTACCGGTGACAGTGCAGCGGCTTCCAGGTATATTGAAGCCCGATTGACGCCTTTTGCCAAGGAAGTGGTCTTTAATCCCAAAACCACCGAATGGAACTTAAGTTACGACGGCAGAAATAAAGAGCCGGTGACCCTACCGGTTAAATTTCCTCTGTTGCTGGCTCAGGGAGTAGAAGGGATTGCTGTCGGTTTGGCTTGTAAAATTATGCCCCACAATTTTGTGGAGCTTTTGGATGCCAGTATTGCGGTGTTGAAGGGCAAGCCCATTGAATTGTTCCCGGATTTTCCTTCCGGAGGCATGGCCGATTTTAGCAAATACAACAACGGATTAAGGGGAGGGAAAATTCGTGTACGTGCCAAAATTACCATTCAAGACCAGCGGACCTTGTCGGTGCAGGAAATTCCTTTTGGAACTACCACGGGCAGCCTAATTGACTCCATTTTATCGGCCAACGAAAAAGGCAAGATTAAGATTAAAAAGGTGGAGGACAATACTGCAGAGCATGTAGAAATCCTGATTCATTTGCCGGCGGGTACTTCGCCCGATCAAACCTTGGATGCTTTATATGCATTTACCGATTGTGAAGTAAGCATTTCGCCCAATGCCTGTGTGATTTACAACAATAAGCCCGTCTTTTTGCCTGTAGAAGAGATTTTGGAGCGCAATACCGAGCACACCAAAAGTTTGCTCGAGCAAGAATTACAGATTCGTGAAAAAGAGCTGCAAGAAGACATTCTATATACCAGTTTAGAGAAAATCTTTATTGAACATAGAATTTACCGAGATATTGAGGAGTGTGAAACCTGGGAGGCCATTTTGGAAACCATTGATGCCGGTTTAGCACCCTTTAAGCCTCAATTTTACAGGGAAATTACCAAAGACGATTTGGTGAAGCTCACCGAAATCCGGATTAAACGGATTTCTAAATTTGACGGCTTTAAGGCCGATGAGAAGCTCCGTAAACTGGAAGAAGAGCTGAACGAGGTGCGCAACCATTTGGCGCATTTGGTAGACTATGCCATTGCCTGGTACACCAACCTTAAAAAGAAGTACGGAAGCGGAAAAGAGCGTAAAACCGAAATCCGTTCTTTTGAGTCCATTGAAGCTACCAAAGTGGTGGCACGTACCGAGAAACTTTACTTGGATAAAGAAAACGGCTTTGCCGGCTACGGCTTAAAAGGCGCAGAGTTTGTGTCTGAATGTTCCGATATCGACGACCTTATTGTTTTCCGAAACGACGGCACCCTGCTCATAACCAAAGTGGCAGATAAAGTGTATGTCGGCAAAGGAATTATGCATTTGGCGGTGTGGAACCGCGATGATCAGCGAACGGTATATCATTTGCTTTACCGGGAAGGCCGTGCCGGAGCTACCTTCATGAAACGCTTTCAGGTAACTTCTGCTACCCGCGACAAAGAATACCAACTCATTAGCGAAAAGCCGGGGAGCCAAGTGCTTTACTTTTCCGTGAATCCCAATGGGGAGTCGGAGCAACTCACCATTTACCTAAAACCACGCCCCAAACTGAGGAAGCAGGTCTTTGACTTGGATTTGGGTAGCTTGGCCGTGAAAAACCGAAACGCCAAAGGCAATCAAGTAAGCAAATACGCGATTCGAAGAATTGTTTCCAAGGCTAGAGGAGAGTCCACCCTTGGGGCGCTTAAGTTTTGGTTTGATGAAGAAACACGCCGCTTGAATGCCGATGAAAGAGGCCGGTTCTTGGGCGAGTTTAGGGCGGGCGACCGCTTGTTGGAAGTTACTCGAGAAGGGTTCTACCGCATGGTAAAACCCGATCTGAGTTTGCACTTTGAAGACCACGCGCTGTTTATTGGGAAACTAAAACAAGGACAAAGTGCCACCTTGGTTTATTTTGACGGGGAAAAGAAGCTATACATGGTAAAGCGTTTCCGACCCGAAACAGAAGATAAGCCTACCTTGGTTATTACCGACCACAAGGATTCCAGAGCCGAGGCCTTTGCCGTGGATGCCAAACCGGTATTGGAGGTAGATTATATTTGGGGGCCTAGAAAAGAAAAGCGCAATATGCTCCTAGAACCTGCAGAAATGGTGGCTGTCCGAGGCGAAAAAGCCAAAGGAAATCGATTGCCGGAGCAGCAAATAAAGAAATTTCAATGGCGCGAGCCTTTGCCCGTTCCTGAAGAGGAAGAAGAAACTCCGCAAGAGACTTCGGAAACGCCCGGTGAGGATAAAATCATTGATTTAGACGACGAGCCCAAGCTTTTTTAAGGCCTTGACCCAAAACGTTCCAAATCGTTGGATTCATAAAAGTAAATGCCTTTGTTTCGGTCACTGCCTAAATGCATCATGGCACGCGCCACCGTTTCGGCTTCAATGGCACGGTATTTTTGCCAACGCCCTCTAAGTAAGGGTCTAAAAATTCGGAGCATAAACTTGCCCAGGTGCTCGGCCCAACGTTTTTCCTTACGTTCCCCCAACAGCAAGGAGGGCCTCACCACTACCTTTCGGGGGATGTCTAAGCGAATAAACCTGCTTTCCATATCTCCTTTGGCCTTGCGGTAAAAATTCAAGGCCGCCGAGGAAGCGCCCAGCGAAGAAAGCACCACGGCAGAGTGCACGAACAATTGGCAGCGTTGGGCAATAGCAATAGTGAGTTCAACATCAACCGCCCTAAAAGCGGCTACAGACCCGGCCTTACGGATGGTTGTGCCCAAGCACAAATAGACTTCTTCGGCGGCAATTTCCTCTCCCCATTCCTCTACTGCCTCAAAATCCAAAACAAGCTGCTTTAGCTTAGGGTGCTGCAGGTCCAATGGCGATCGAACCACCGCAATAACCTCTGTGTGGGCAGGGGACTCCAATAAGAGGCTCAATAACTTACCTCCGGTTAGCCCTGCGGCTCCCACCACCAATGCCCGATTTTGATTCATGTATGATGATTTATGGTTAATTTGTGCCCGAATTCACGCCCCCTTTTTAGGGCTGTAAATCTAATGAACCTATGGCTCAATTTTATCCTTTATCTGTAGTCAACAAAATTCGCGAAACCGAAGACGCCATCTCTATTTCGTTTCAAATACCCCAAGACCTTAAATCTACCTTTGCCTATACCCACGGTCAGTACCTAACCCTTCGCATGAATATTGGCGGCGAAGAGGTGCGTCGCGCCTACAGTTTGTGCAGTGCACCAAGGCAAGACGACAACCTCACCGTTACGGTTAAGCGGGTAGAGGGTGGACGCATGTCTACGCACCTGAATGCGCATTTGCAAATTGGCCAAACCATAGAAGTAATGCCTCCCGAAGGTCGATTTTTCATTCCCATCGATCCCTCGGCCGAACGCCATTACGTTCTGGTGGCCGGTGGAAGCGGAATCACACCCATGATGAGCATTCTGCGCACCGTTTTGGTGGATGAGCCCAAGTCAAAAGTGAGCTTAATTTACGCCAATAGAAATGCGCAAAGCATCATTTTTGCCCAAAAAATTCAAGAATTGCAACAAGAATACGGCGACCGACTTCAGGTTCAACACTTTTTAGACGATGATTTTGGGTCCAACCAAGCCGAAAAAGGCCCTTTAACCGCTCCCGTTTTGGCCGAAACCCTAAAACGACTGGTTCCGGACAACAGCCAAACGCATTATTTCCTTTGCGGTCCCGGCGGCATGATGGAGCAAGCCAAATTGGGCTTCGACTCTTTGAATATTAGTCCGGAAAGAATTCATATTGAATACTTTACTGCACCGGTAAGCGGAGGCGCCACCCAAACCGCTCCCAAGCCTGAGGCGCCGGCTCAAGGCAGCAAAGTCATTATTTCTTTGTACGGCGAAACCCACGAGGTTCAAATTAACGACCAAACCACCATCCTCAAAGCGGCCACCAAAGCAGGCTTGGATGCGCCCTTCAGTTGCGAGGCCGGCATTTGCAGCACCTGCATGGCCAAAGTCCTCGAAGGCTCCGCCGTAATGGACGAAAACAACATCCTCAGCCAAGACGAGGTGAACGAAGGCTATATCCTTACCTGTCAGTCGCATCCTACCGCACCTGTGGTGCGCATTGAGTACATCGATTAATTATGTTTTTGGGGCACACCCGGGCTGTCTCTGCTGGTCCTCAGTGCCAAGCTAAGGATCTGCTGGCCTGCGGGGGCTTGCTGCGCTCCGCCTCCTTCGGCCGGCAGCTCCTAAGCTTGGCACTTCCGGGCCATCCGTTCCATCCCTGTGCCATGCCCAAATTGTAGTGCACCTGTTTTATGGAACCTATCGATAGCGCCAGCCTTTCTTTGGCCCTGAATCGGGTAAAAGAAGAAGTACAGCCTTTTCGAAAGTTTTTGAAGCAATTCTCTTCCAAGCAGCTCGACCCTTTGGTTGCTCAGCTGTACCAAAAAACGGCTCAAGAAGTAGACTGCCTTGCTTGCGGGGCTTGCTGTAGAAGTTTGGAGCCGGAATTAGGCCCTGAGGACAGCATGCGCTTAGCCAAGTTGGAGTCCATGTCCTTAGACGATTTTTTGGAAAAGAGGACAGACTTAAGTCATAGAGGCAGAAGGTTTCTAAAAGCCCGTCCCTGTCCCTACCTGGAGGGGAATTGCTGCACCGTGTACAGCAAACGGCCGGCTTCTTGCCAAGATTATCCCCATTTGGATGCCCCCCATTTTAGGTTTCGTAAACAGGTTTGGGAACAGTACCGCCTGTGTCCTATTGTGTTTAGGACAGTAGAAAAGCTAAAAAGGGCCTTGGACTTTCCCGGGAAATCCTTAGAATAGCTTCAATTCATTTAAAAACCATCCGGTTACGCTTTTGCGTTCCCTTAGTGCCGGTCTGACTTCATGCCATAGTTCGGAGAGAAAAAATACCAGCGTACCCTCTTCGGGCATAACTTCAATGTTTCCCGAATCGCTGTAAATCAGCAGGCTGCCACCCTGGTCTGCATGCCACATTTCGTTCAAATACAGCACCGTACTAAGGATTCGGGTGTCGTCGCCCTTAAATCGATCTTGGTGTTTTTTATACCCGGCTCCCGGAGGGTAAACGGTAAAATGTGCTTCCAAATCTCGAATGCCAAGCAGGCAATGTTGGTTCAAAAGCGACGCACTTGCCTCCATGAGTGGAAAGTAAAGCTTGTCGGTGCTTTTTAAAGACTCTTGTTCCAGCCAAAGAATATAGTCGCCGCGAATTTCACTGCGTCTGGTTTTTTCTTCGCCTTGACCAATGGCGGCCGGTTTTAATTGGCGCTTATCCCAAAGGGTTTTTAGAGCCTCACTTAAGGGGCGGGTTTCCTCCTTGGGAAGCCATTGAGGCAGTATGGCATAACCTTGGTTGGTTATCATTTCGCAAAAGCCTGTATTTAGTAGCCTTTGCGAAAAATCGCATGGAATGAGCATGGCTCTATTACGGATAATAGGCGGTTGAGTTTCGTTTGTTCAAAAAATATTTTCCAGCGAGCGAGGCAGAGGTTTGGTAAGGATTATTGACAATCTAATAGTACATTAGCAAGGAGGGGCCATAGGTAAAATTCCGTCAGTTTAGGGTACAACGGCTTAAAAATAGGGGTACATGCATCCGGTAGAGCATTGGATTAAAGAGGGCGAACATCAAAGGCAGGACTTTAAGTTTTTGGTGTCCGATAGCCGAAAAATAGCCCGTACGCTTTGTGCTTTTGCCAATACCGATGGTGGGCGATTGTTGATAGGCGTCAAAGACAATGGCAAAATCTCCGGTATTCGTTCCGATGAGGAGATATATATGATAGATACTGCTGCAAAATACTTTACGGAGCCCCAGGTGGATTTTAGGGCAAAAGCGCACCGCGTGCAAGGCAAAGTGGTCTTGGAGGTTGAGGTTTCTCCTTCATGTCATAAACCGCACCGCATAAAGCAGGAAGATGGAACATGGGTTTCTTATTTGAGAATTGATGACGAAGATTGCTTGAGCGACAAAGTGGTTCGGCACCTCTGGAAATTTGCTCAAGATCCCAGGCCGGTCGTGCTGGCCTTTACCGAAATTGAACAAGAACTTTTACGGTTTTTGCAGGAGAATCCGTTCATTACACCTCGCAGGTTTAGTCGATTGGCGGCTATTCCTTTATACAAAGCGGTTCAAATTATGGCCAAGTTAACCTCCTGGGGTGTATTGGCCTTTAGGTCAAGCCGCAACGGTTTGGTGTATGTGCTAAGCGATACCCAAGCTTAATGCTATTTAAGGAATAAGGCAATACAATTGCTTTGCGGAACAATGCAAAGCAACTATCTTTGAGCATCAAAAAAATATCTCCATGAGTGTACTGGTAAATAAACATTCGAAAATCATTGTACAAGGATTCACCGGCAATGAGGGAACCTTTCACGCCACCCAAATGCTGGAATACGGCACTCAAGTAGTCGGAGGAGTAACTCCCGGCAAAGGCGGTACCACACACTTGGAGAAACCGGTTTTTAATACCGTTTCTGATGCGGTTAAGGCCACTGGAGCAAATGTCTCCATCATTTTTGTTCCACCGGCTTTTGCTGCCGATGCCATTATGGAAGCGGCAGATGCAGGCATTGAAGTGATTGTGTGCATTACTGAGGGCATCCCAACCTCCGATATGATTGAGGTTAAAAATTATTTAAGTCAACGCAGCGCTAGATTGGTTGGGCCCAACTGCCCCGGGGTAATCACTGCCGATGAGGCCAAAGTGGGCATCATGCCAGGTTTTGTCTTTAAAAAAGGGAATATTGGCATCGTTTCAAAGTCCGGAACTTTAACTTATGAAGCCGCCGACCAAGTAGTGAAAGCCGGCTTAGGCATTACCACAGCCATTGGAATTGGAGGAGACCCCATCATTGGTACTACCACCAAAGAGGCCGTTGAATTGTTGATGAATGATCCGGAAACCGACGGAATTATTATGATTGGCGAAATTGGAGGCTCTATGGAGGCTGAAGCCGCAGAGTGGGTTAAGTCCAATGCCACTAAGCCTGTGGTTGGTTTTATTGCCGGCCAAACAGCACCTCCCGGACGCCGCATGGGACATGCTGGAGCTATTGTGGGTGGTGCCGATGATACTGCCGAAGCCAAAATGAAAATTATGGCTGCTTGCGGTATCCATGTGGTAAGTTCACCGGCCGATATTGGCAAAAAGATGGCCGAAGTACTACAGGTGAATGTTTAAACATGTTGGACTTTTAAATTGTTAGAAGTTCGTAATTTTTTATTTTTGGTAAATCAAAGCCATTATACATGAGAGCTCTTTTTTCTGCAGTCATTGCACTCGTTCTTACATTTTCTAACGCCGTTTCCGCCCAAAATGTCCACACGGACTATTGGGATGGACAGATTTACTTGAAATTGGTAAAATACCCCGACTTGGGTGGCTTTCAAGAAAATGTACCTTTAAGCGAAGCGGAATTTCTCGACCCAAACACCATCGATTCATACGGTATACAACGGTTGCGTAAGCCCTTCTACCGCGCTAAAACTACCGATGTTTCTCACATTTATCAGCTGTACTTCTCCGAGAGCCAAAAAATTGAAGCCCTCATTAAAGAGTTAGAGGCACTTCCTTTTGTCGAATATGCCGAGGCAGTACCCATCATGCGTCCTACGCTTACCCCTAACGATATTGGACCCGCCTCAGGTTCAGGCGATCAATGGTTCTTGTATAACATCCAGGCAGAAAATGCATGGAATTTATCGGTGGGTTCTTCCAACATTATTGTTGCGATTGTTGACGATGCGGTCAAGGTAGATCATCCGGATTTGGCTCCTGCCTTATGGACCAACCCCGGAGAAATACCCAACAACAATATTGACGATGACAACAACGGCTATGTAGATGATGTAAGTGGCTTTGATGTTGCCGACAACGACAACAACCCCATGCCTCATGTGTCTAATCAAAGCCATGGTACGCACGTTGCTGGCTGTGCAGGTGCTGCTACCGATAACAATATCGGCGTAGCCTCTATCGGTTGGGGTATTTCTTTGTTGCCTGTACGTTCTAGTAACCAAGTGCAAACCATTACCGATGGATATTCCGGAGTTATCTATGCAGCTGATGCCGGAGCGCATGTAATCAATATGTCATGGGGTGGTACCGGTGGCGGACAAACCGGCCAAAACATTATTGATTATGCAAGAAATGCTGGAAGTATTCCGGTAGCTGCAGCCGGGAATAATAACTCTACTTCAGTTTTTTATCCTGCGGGTTATAATGGAGTGATTACGGTGGCTGCAACTTCTACTTCCGACCAAAAGGCTTCCTTTTCAAATTATGGAAGTTGGATCGATATCTCCTCTCCTGGAACAGGAATTCGGGCTACCTATATTGGCAGCAATATGTCCAATACTTATGCCGATTTGCAAGGAACTTCCATGGCCTCGCCTATTGTTGCCGGACTTTGCGGACTTATGTTGTCTCTTAATCCTAACATGACGCAGCAAGAAGTAGAGAATTGCTTGTACAGCACCGCCGACCCCGTCACCAGCAATCAGAACCAAATGGGCGCAGGACGTATCAATGCCTTTGCAGCTATGCAATGCGTAGCGGCCTCCATCAATACGCCTCCCGTTTCTGATATTGGCTCTGACGCTTCTCAGGCTTGTCCAGGAGGAAGTATTCAATTTTTTGGTAGCAGCACGGCCGGTATTGCAAACAGCTACAGCTGGACATTCCAAGGCGGTACACCCGCTACCTCAACGGCTCAAAACCCTGTGGTAAGTTATCCGGCTGCAGGCAACTACGATGTCTCTTTAATTACGACCAACTCTTTTGGGGCCGATACCTTAGTACTAAATGGGTATGCCAGTATTGGCTCTAACGCAACGGAAGTTATTTTTATTGAGACCTTCGAGAGCAGCAGTCCTACCCAACAAAGCTGGTCGGTGAGCAACCCGGACAACGATGTAACTTGGTCTCTCTTTCAAACCAGTGGCAATATTTCAGGAACCACTTCTGCAGGAATTCGATTGTTTACCTACGACAATGCCGGTGGAGAAAGAGACTATTTGATTTCTCCTCAACTGGATTTCTCCAACAATACGCAAATTGAGATGTCTTTTTCTCATGCGCACCGCCGATATAGCCAATCATACAGCGACTCATTACGTATTTCAGTCTCTACAGATGGCGGAACTACCTGGAATGTTGAATTTGCTGATGCAGAATCAGGCCAAGGTACGTTTGCGACCAATTCCACTACCACTTCAGAATTTTTCCCGAGTACGTCTACAGACTGGTGCTTTGGAGGAAATGTGGGTGCGTCCTGCTTTACTTTAGATTTAAGTGCTTACGATGGCGCTCCTAACGTGCGTATTGCATTTGAAACGGTGAACGATTACGGAAACAACATGTTCATTGATGATGTAGAAATTCGAGGTGTTTGCGGAGCATTGCCCGGGGGCGTTACAGCCGACTTTAACTACAACGACAATACCATTTGCGAAGGAGAAACGGTTCAGTTTAGCGATAACTCCCAGAATGCAGTTTCATGGAGTTGGACTTTCCAAGGCGGTTCCCCTGCAAGTTCTGGCCAACAAAACCCAAGCATTACTTACAACAACGCAGGTAATTACGATGTGACACTCGTGGCTACAGGAAGTGGTGGTGCTACGGATACTTACAGCGAAAGCAATGCCATTACCGTATCTCCCACACCTTTGGCCTCTGTAAGCTTGTCTAATGGGCAATTGACTGCCAGCCCTTCCGGTATGTCTTACCAATGGTATTTTAATGGCAATGCGATTCCAGGGGCTACTTCCTCTACCTACACCCCAACTGCCGGTGGTAATTACAGTGTAGAAGTGACTAGCCCTGCAGGCTGTACCCGCATGTCTCCAGCATTTAACTTTACGTTGACCTTAGCAGGACAAAGCGGAGCCAGTTTGGTAGTGTATCCTAACCCTAGTTCTGAATTGGTGCATGTTTCCCTGGAAGGTGTTGCCTATGATGAATTAAAGGTGATGCTTATGGATCAAGTCGGACGATTGATTAAGACCGAGATGAGTTCAAGTTCTGACGCTTTAAGCATTCATGTGAACGAACTAGCTACCGGTACTTACTACTTGCGTATTTATACCGATGGCCAATGGCAGGCCACTGAGAAAATCCAAGTGGTGCATTAACCTAATATCGAAAACTTAAAGGAGGTTCGGTGGTTTCCATCGAACCTTTTTTATTTTTATACCCAAAGTAATACCCCTGTTTATGACCAAGTTTTTTGGACCTCCTTCCCTTTTTGTATTTGGCCTGGCCTTGCCATTTTTTGTAGGGTGTAAAACCCTGGAAACTCAACATAAACACCAAAAAACGGTACAATTGGCTCCAATAGAAGTGGAAAGTAATATGGGCTTAACTGTTCCCAAGCGTCCTTTATGGCGCATGGCAGAAGGGATAAGCGACGATATAGTGCATATGGATTTGGTCATTAGGCCTGATTGGGATAAGCAGCAAATTCATGGAGAAGCCACCTTGTTTTTTTCGCCTTACCATAGTCCACTCTCCTCTGTGGAAGTGGAAGGGAAAGCCATGATTATTAAATCGGTGCGTCGCCAAGGTCCCAACGGCAGTGCCAAGGCGCTTTCTTACCAATACAACGACTACGCCATCGATATTGATTTAGATACTACTTTTCAAACGACGGATACCTTTTCTGTGGTAATTGATTATATCGCAAGGCCAACCGAATTGTATATACACTGCCCCGTTTTGGATCCTTATGGCCAAGGGATGTTTTTTGTTCAGCCGGGCGAATTTACACCTACAAAGCCTAGGCAATTGTGGACCCAAGGAGAACCCGAAGACGCCTCGGTTTGGTTCCCTACCAACGACTCCCCAAACGAACGGTTTACCCACACCTTAAAGGTAGAACTACCTAAGGGAATGACTAGTTTGTCTAATGGGCACTTGGTTTCCGTAGAGCCGATAAACGGAGGCGATACGGAGCTTCACTTTTGGCGCATGGATAAACCTCATGCCCCATACTTGGTAATGCTGGCTGCCGGTGCGTTTGAAATTGTTAAGGACCGTTGGAATGGCATGGACGTGCATTACTACGTAGAACCGGAATACAAAGAAGACGCAAAGCGGATTTTTGGTAAGACTCCCGAAATGCTAAGCTTTTTTAGCGATTTACTGGATTATCCATATCCCTGGAATAAGTATCATCAAATATTTGTTCGCGATTACACCTCAGGGGCCATGGAAAATACAACGGCAGTAATCTTTGGGGAGTTTGTGCAAAAGAAGGAAACAGAAACGCTTGGCGATGACCATGAACTGATTGTGGCCCATGAGCTTTTTCACCATTGGTTTGGCGATTTGGTTACCTGCGAATCTTGGGCGCATATTCCACTCAATGAAGCCTTTGCAAATTATAGTGAGTATTTGTGGTTGGAGCATGCCTATGGCAGAGCCGCTGCCGACCAACACCACCTGGACGAAATGCAAGGCTATTTTTCTGAGTTTAACAGCGGAAAGCAGGTAGATTTAATTCGCTACGATTATAAAAACAAAGAGGATATGTTTGATGCGCACTCCTACAATAAGGGAGGACGTATTTTGCACATGCTGCGTGAGGTAATGGGCGACTCTCTGTTTTTTGGAGGTTTGAGCCATTATTTAAAAACCAACGCGTTTAAGCCGGTAGAGGTGCACCATTTACGGCTGGCCTTAGAGGAATATTCGGGGCGTGATTTGTCCTGGTTTTTTAATCAATGGTTTTTGGCCGCAGGACATTTAGAACTTGAGATTAATCAAGGTTGGATTCCGGAAAAACGCATTCAATACCTGATAGTAAACCAAGTGCAAGACCTGGACCTAGCACCTATTTATGCCATGCCCGTAGACGTGGATTTTTATTTCCAAGATACTACTCTCAGATATAGTCTGGTTATTGATGCCGTAGCAGACACTTTTGCTTTTGAATTTGAGGAAAAGCCCTTGCTCGTAAATTTTGATGCAGAAAAAATGCTGCTTTGCGAAAAGTCTGATTTAAAAAGTCCGGAGCAGTATGTATATCAGTTTAGAAATGCCCCATTGTTCATGGACCAAATGGAGGCACTGATAGCCATCAGCAATTCCGAAGAGTATGAAAGCCTTTTGACCTCCATGCTCAATATAGGGTTCGAAAGCTCCTATTATAAAATTCGCGCCAAGTGTGCCAATATTTGTGGAGAGCGCGAGTTTCGCTGGGCAAAAAGTCAGCTTGAAGGTTTACTAAAGGACGAAGAACCTGAGGTAAGAAATGCGGCTCTGGATGCCTTGGTCGAAATGCAGGAGACCGAAGATTGGATGGCGTCTGCCGAACAAGCTTGGGCAAATGACCCAGCCCTTTCGGTAAGGCTTAACGCCCTGGAATGGATGGACTATGGAGATTCTTTGAAAGCCTTAGGCTTGGCAAAAAGTAGAATGGCATCGGAGTATTCCGCCGAAATTGCTGCAATTGCAGACATTTTTTCTCGTCAAACCGATGCGACTTACGAAGAGTGGTTTAGAGGAGCCTTTACTCGACTGACTGATTCCAATGAAGAGAGCGAATTTTTGATTTCATTTGGTTCGTACTTGGCCAATCAGCCTTTGGAGGCAAAGCGCAGAAATTTGAGCTTTTTTGAAGAGGTACTTCAAAAGGATCCCATGTGGATTGCTCGATTGGGCGCCTATTTTGGCATCATTCAGTTTTTAGAGGCAATGGGAGAGCCGGATCCGGGAACTTCTGAGGCCGAAGTATATGAATCTGCTCTTGACTTGATTCGAGAGTACTTAAGTCGAGAGCGAAACGAGGATGTTCTGAAGTATTTTTAAGCGCATTTGGCTAAAAATCTTCAAAGAATAATGCGCCAGGGGGCGGAGGAATACCCCCCGAAGCCAAAAGGCTAGGCAAGAACAGGCAGGGAAGTGAAGCTTTGCGGAACTCTCCTGCCTGTCTTCTTTCTATACACTTTTTAGAAACTCCCCAAGTTAGGTCTACAAACAATGCATAAAATAGATTCCTTGCCTGCCTTTTGGGGAGGGGAGTAGGGGGAAGCACCCGCCCGGGCGCCCCAAAAAAAAAGTCCCCGAAGGGACTTAAATCTTATTTCAAAAAGGGAAAATCCTTTCCGGGGAATCGAGCTTGATTGCCAAGCATTTCCTCAATACGGAGCAGTTGGTTGTATTTGGCGGTGCGGTCGGAGCGTGAAGCTGAACCGGTTTTGATTTGTCCTGTTTTGAACGCCACGGCTAAATCGGCGATGGTGGTGTCTTCGGTTTCGCCCGAGCGGTGGCTCATGACGGTTTGGTAGCCGTGTTTATGCGATAATTCTATGGCTTCTGCAGTTTCGCTTAGGCTGCCGATTTGATTGACCTTAACCAATAATGCGTTGGCGGTTTGGCTTTCGATGCCTTGCATAAGGCGTTTTGGGTTGGTAACAAATAAGTCGTCACCCACCAATTGAATGCGATGGCCAAGTACCTCGGTCATTTTTTTCCATCCGGTCCAGTCGTCTTCGGCCATGCCGTCTTCGATGGAAACAATGGGGTATTTGTTGCACCATTGCTCCCAATAATCCACCATTTGGTCGGGCGACAGTTCGCGTCCGTCCGACTTTTTGAACACATAGGCGTTCTTTTTGGGGTCGAAGAACTCAGAGCTGGCAGGGTCTAGGGCAATCCAAATGTCTTGTCCCGGTTTAAAGCCTGCTTTTTCGATGGCTTGAACCACAAGTTCAATGGCTTGATCGTTGGACTCGAGTTGAGGGGCAAAACCGCCCTCATCGCCCACGTTGGTGGCTAATCCCTTGTCTTTGAGGATTTTTTTGAGGTGGTGAAACACTTCGGTGCCCATTCGTAAAGCCTCTGCAAAGGTATCGGCTCCAAAAGGCATGACCATAAATTCCTGGAAATCGATTTTATTGTCGGCATGGGCACCTCCGTTCAAGATATTCATCATGGGAACGGGAAGCACATTGGCTTGCATTCCTCCGATGTAGCGGTAAAGCGGTTGGCCGGCATCTGCTGCAGCTGCTTTGGCCGCGGCAAGGCTCACGCCCAAAATGGCATTGGCGCCTATATTGCCTTTGTTTTCGCTACCGTCAAGGGCAAGCATGCGTTGGTCGATTTCTTGTAAATCGTGGATATAAAAGCCGGAGAGCTCTTGATTTAAGATGGTGTTTACGTGTTCTACGGCTTTGTGCACCGATTTCCCCATGTACGTTCCGGGGTCGTTATCGCGCAATTCTACAGCTTCGTGCACGCCGGTGCTGGCGCCTGAAGGGACGGCAGCTCGACCCATAGCACCTGAGTCGGTGTATACATCTACTTCTACGGTTGGGTTGCCTCGGCTGTCTAAAATCTGTCGACCTTGGATACGAGCTATGAATGCCATATGTTCAAAATTTTGGTCAAAAATACGTGCTTGTTGTGGCTGTACCTAATCCTTTGGCGGGGAGCCGACGAAAGAAAATTGCATCAATGCCGTTGATGTTTTGGGGAAATGTCTATTTTTGTGGCCCGGAGGGTAAAATTGAAAAAAAGAATTTGGTATAGATTTCTTTTTCGTTAATTTTGCCACCCGAAACACAAAAAAGGCCCATTCGTCTAGGGGTTAGGACGCAAGATTTTCATTCTTGAAACAGGGGTTCGATTCCCCTATGGGCTACTTATCTTAGCAAACAAAGATGGCAAACATTAAGTCAGCAAAAAAGCGCATAAGAAGTAACGAAACCAAAAGGTTGCGTAATCGATATTATGCCAAAACTACCAGGACCTTCATCAAGCGCTTGCGCACTGCTGAGTCAAAGAACGAAGCGGAAGATCTCCTTCCTAAGGTCACCTCTATGGTAGATAAACTGGCCAAGAACAACGTAATCCATAAAAATAAAGCTGCGCACTTGAAATCGCAACTGACACGTCACGTTGCGTCCATGTAAGGGCTTGTTGTACTGTTTTTAAGCACGGTT
>CAZJFM010000002.1:0-3069 GCA_964545365.1 uncultured Candidatus Competibacteraceae bacterium
GCAGCACTTGGTCCTCCGGGGATTGCAGCACATAGCTTCGGTCGGAGAGATAGGTAAGCGGCTCCACCCCTTTGGTATCTACATTTTCGAGTTTGTCGATAAAGTCAAGGATGCGCTCCAAATCCCGGCGAATGAGGTCGCGTTCTTCTCCGGAAAAGCGAAGCTTGGCTAAATGGCTCAGGTGGTCTAAGAGCTCATCGTCCATGGGTACCTTACTCATGCCTCAAAGATAGGGGATTTTTGCGAGGGCGAAGGATGTTCAGAGCGCATGTTTTGGCCATGCGGCCTCGGCTTTGGCCGTTGGGTGCATAGTTGCAGATGGCGGGTGCCGATTTCTGCGCCGGAAACGTGGGTATATGTACCTTTGGGGCATGTTAAGCGTACAACAACTTTCGGTGTATTTTGGAGGAACCATACTTTTTGAGGACCTCAACTTTCAGGTGAACACCAACGACCGCATTGGCTTGGCGGGAAGAAACGGGGCGGGAAAATCGACCCTAATGAAAATCATTGCCGGGATTCAGGTTGCTAGCGAAGGCTCCGTAAATAAACCCAAGGAGTTTCGGATTGGTTATTTGCCGCAAGAATTTGCCCACCAATCCCAAAAACCGGTTCGGGAGGAAGCCGCTGAAGCTTTCGCTGAGGTACTGGCCCTGGATGCCAAGCTAAAAGAGATTACCGAAGCGCTGCAAACCCGGGAAGATTATGAATCAGACGGATATTTAAAATTGATTGAAGACCTTAATACGGTTCAGGAGCGTTTCGATTTGCTGGAAGGAAATAAAATTGAAGAGCGCTTGGAGCGTGTGCTCAAGGGTTTGGGCTTTTTGGAGGAAGATTTGGACCGACCCATGAGTTCATTTTCGGGCGGTTGGCAAATGCGCGTTGAGCTGGCCAAATTGCTGCTCATTCAACCGGACTTGTTGCTGCTCGATGAGCCCACCAACCACCTGGATATGGATTCCATCATTTGGTTGGAGCAATTCTTGGCTGCCTATCCGGGTGCCATTATGATGATTTCGCACGACAAGCAGTTTTTGGACTCTTTAACCAATCGAACCATAGAAATTACCGGCGGTAAAATTGAGGACTACAAAGCGGCCTACAGCAAATACTTGGTGCTGAGGAAGGAGCGTAGAGAGCAATTGTTGAATGCCAAAAAGAACCAAGACAAAGAAATTGCGCGCATGGAGCGCAATATTGAACGATTTAGGGCCAAAGCTTCCAAGGCCAGTTTTGCGCAAAGCTTGCAAAAAAAGCTTGACCGCACCGAGCGTATAGAAATAGACGAGGAGGCCATACGCTCCATGCAGATTCGTTTTCCGGAGCCTCCCCGCAGTGGAAAAGTGGTGGTGGAGGCCAAAGGAGTCGCTAAAAGCTACGGCGACAAAAAAGTCATTGCTCCTTTTACCTTTAGTGTAGACTCCGGCGATCGAATTGCTTTTGTGGGTAAAAATGGCATGGGCAAAACTACTTTAAGTCGTATAATCGCCGGCGATTTGGACTACAATCAAGGGCACCTGGAGCTGGGGCATAATGTGGCTTTGGGATACTTTGCCCAGCACCAAACTGAGCGCTTGAGGGCCGAGCACAGCATTTTGGAAGAAATGGAAATGGCGGCCAATCAAACCGACCGGTTTAGCCAGGTAAGGGGTATTCTTGGCGCTTTTTTGTTTAGTGGCGAAGAGGTTGAGAAAAAAATTAAAGTGCTTTCAGGGGGCGAAAAAGCCCGGGTTTCTTTGGCAAAACTGCTGCTGGAACCCATCAACTTTTTGATTTTGGACGAACCTACCAATCACTTAGATATTATTTCGAAGGATGTTTTAAAACAAGCCCTAAAGCATTTTCCGGGCACCTTGATTGTGGTTAGCCACGACCGGGAGTTTCTGCAAGGGCTCACCACCAAGACCTTGGAATTTACGCCGGAGGGAATCAAAACGCATTTGGGAGATATTGATGAGTTTTTGAGCAAAAAGCAGTTGGATTCGTTTCGGACCATGGAACAACAAAAGCAAAGCGCCGAAACCAAGAAGGGCAGCCCTTCGGAGCCATCGGACTACCACCAAAAAAAGGAAGCCGAGAAGCAACAACGTAAACTTCAGAGCCAACTAAAACGTGCCGAAGAAAAGGTGCAAAAATTGGAAGCCCAGCTTGCACTAATGGATAAAGAATTGCTTGACCCGGAACGTTTCAAAGAACGGAGTCAGGATGCCGCCTATTTTGAACGCTACAATGGCCTAAAAAAAGAATTGGAGAAAGCCATGAAAGACTGGGAAGCGGCCATAGAAGCTATAGAGGACTAAAAAACGGGGTGTACGCTTTAGGTATAGCAGACACCGAAAGACCACTCCTTCTAAAGTTATTTTTTGGCTCATCTAAAAATTTAGCTACCTTTGGCTAAATATTTTTAGGAAATGCTCCATTCTTTGGTGCGCTTGCGCCCCATGCTTTTTTACTTTGCGCTTTGGCTCTCTCCTTTATTGACCCGAGGGCAAACGAGTTTATTGATTCAAGAGCAAGACTATCCTTTACCTTTGGCGGAGGTGAGTATACAGTCTGAAACCGGCGAAAAAGAACTGTTTAAGGACCTTACCGGCCTTTCGGGTAGCCTAAATATTCCCAAGAATGTGATGGACGCATGCCCATGCCGGATTGTGGTGCAACACCTGTCCATGGAAATACTGGATACCCTCATTCGGCATTTTCCCAAAGAGGGCCCGCTAAGCCTTTCGCTTAAGCCAAAAGCCAGGTTTTTAAACCCGGTAGTCGTTACCGGCAACCGAAGTGAAATAAACCAATCCGAAGCTCCGGTATGGGTAAGCCAAACCAAAGCCGAACAACTGCACCGAGCACAGGCCTTGAGTTTGGCAGAGGGCTTGGCCTTTTCTCCCGGACTTCGGGTGGAAAACAATTGCCAAAATTGCGGATTCACCGGAGTGCGCCTCAATGGCTTGGATGGCCCCTACACCCAAATTCTAATAAATAATCGGCCTATTTTTTCTGCCCTCGCCGGAGTATATGGCTTAGATATGCTGCCGGTGTCGCTCATAGACCGGGTAGAGGTGGTCC
>CAZJFM010000002.1:3169-40686 GCA_964545365.1 uncultured Candidatus Competibacteraceae bacterium
GTATATGGCTTAGATATGCTGCCGGTGTCGCTCATAGACCGGGTAGAGGTGGTCCGTGGGGGTGGTTCTGTTTTGTATGGAGGAAATGCCATTGCAGGCACGGTGAATATTATTACTCAAGAGCCCATACAAAACCGAGTGGAGCTCCGGCAATTTGTCCGGCTCATTAACGGAGAAGTTCCGGATATAGCCACTACCGGTTTTGCCGACTTGGTTGCTCAGGACGGAAAAGGAGGCGTTCGCCTAATGTTTATGAACCGCAGCCGTGACTATTGGGATGCGAATGGAGACGGCATCTCTGAGCTGGTAAAGTGGAACAGCCAAACGGCAAGTTTGGACGCATTTTACCGAACCGGCAAGTCCGGTAGATTAAAGGCAAGGGCTTGGTTTACCAAAGAGTTTAGAAGAGGTGGCAGTCAATTCGACCTGGAGCCGCACCAAACCGATGTAACCGAGCAGCTCGACCACCGCATTTTGGGAGGCGAATTGGCTTGGGAAACCCTGTTCAAAGACCCTAGGCATCGGTTTTCGGCCTATATTTCTATGCAGGGTGTGTTTCGCGACAGTTACTATGGCGGTGGAGGTAGGGTGTTGCAGCCGGGCGACAGCTTAACCGAAGCAGACCTTTTGGCCATAAATGCCTATGGCAAAAGCGAGGATTTGAGTTTGGTGGGCGGCCTGCAATATTCCGGGCCCTTGGCCAAAGGCTTGGAGCTTATTGCCGGAGCGGAGTTTCAACGAAATCGAGTAAAAGACCGCATGTCGGGGTATCAGCGGCAAATCGACCAAGAGGTTCAGGTGTTGGGCTCTTACGCTCAAGTGGAGTGGAAGCCCATGCGCACATTCTCTTTGGTTGGCGGAGCCAGGTTCGACTTGGTGCATGTGTTTGGTATGTATCGCTTTGGACAAAGCTTGGGGCAGTTTAGTCAAGACCAACGGTTGCCGGTCTTTGTGCCCAGGGCATCGTTTCGCTGGCAATTTCACCGGGCCTTTACCCTCCGCGGAGGGTTTGCGCAAGGTTATAGAGCGCCACAGGCCTTCGATGAAGACCTGCATATCGAAACCGTAGGGGGTGCCGCCCTTTTCACTCAATTTGCCCCGGATTTAGAAACCGAACGGTCCAACAACTTTACGCTAGGTCTAAGCTGGATGCCTCAAAACCTAAAAAAAGCATTTAGCCTTACTGCCGAAGGCTTTTATACGGAATTGGTGAACCCTTTTATTTTGAGCGGACAAACGGAGCTACCCTCGGGTGTGGCCGTAATTACCAAGCGCAACGGAGCAGGAGGACATAGTATGGGCGTCAATTTGGAGGCGGCCTGGATGCCCCGAAAAAATTTGGAGTTGAGCATTGGAGGCACCTATTTGCAGGCGAGGTACCACGAACAGGAAGAAATTTGGGCGCCGGAAAGTGGGAATGCCGACAGTTTGGTGTCTACCCGCCGTTGGCTGCGCACTCCTGACTTTTTTGGCTTCTTTTCCGGAGCCTGGCGCCCCATTAAAGCTCTGGAATGGGTAGTAACCGGCCAATGGACAGGTCCCATGTTGGTGCCCCATGTGGTAGATGTTGCATCGGAATATACCGAACTTAAAACCACGCCTTGGTTTTTTGATGTGCAAACCAGCATTGCCTATAGCTTTGCCTTAAGCAAAAAGGCCAAGCTATCCTTACAAGCCGGCGTGCGCAATCTGTTCAACAGTTTTCAATCGGACTTTGACAGCGGGGCCGAGCGAGACGCCGGATATGTTTACGGACCTTTGTCTCCCCGTACCTATGTGTTTTCGGTGCGGTTTTCTTTGGACTGAGTGCGTTCTAATTCGGAAAAAGAAATCACTCCCCCGGAAACCACATACTTCATTAGTTCCGAAGAAGGAATATTTAGCGGTTCCACCCAAGATTCGGGCACTACATAAAAATTACCGCTGAAATTATAGGAGTGAGGAAGGTACACCCCAACAAACCCTTGCTCTAAGCCAAAGGGCTCGGTATGGGTTTCTGTTAAAAAGCCCAAGCGGTAGGCGCCTTCCGGCCCAAACTTTACTCGCACAGGTTTATTAAAACGCTTTTCTTCCCCTACAAATGCGGTAAGCAAATCTTTAAGCGCTCCGTAAATTACCTTAATGAGTGGAGCACGTTCCAACAATCGATCCAAGTACCGAAGCAAGGGCTTGGCTAAAAGGGTAGAGCCTAAAGCACCGATTAGGGTAATGCCAATGAGCAACAAAAGCAATCCAAGTCCGGGCAATTTGTAATGAAACAGCCCATCGAGAAAGCTAAACGAAAGTACCAGCAAGTAGATGGTGATACCCACGGGGGCAGTTACCAACAACCCTTGAAAAAACCAACGCACCAAACGTCGGCTCCAAGCTGCTATGCCCCGTTTCTTTTGCATCGTTACATGGCTGTCCAGCCTCCGTCGACCACTAAATTTGCGCCGCTCATATAGGCACTGGCTTCAGAAGCCAGAAAGACCACAGCTCCTCTGTAATCGTTGGGCTGTGCCATGCGTCCCAAAACGGTTTTGGCGGAGTAGTTTTGAATAAACCAGTCCTCTTGACCATTTTCTACTCCGCCGGGGCTAAGGGTATTTACCCGCACGCCCTTTGCACCCCAATAGGCGGCCAAAAAACGAGTGAAATTGATTACCGCCCCTTTGGTGGCAGGGTAGGCCGCGGATTTATAAAAGGTTTGTTTTCCCTCTGGATTTATATAAATGGACTGATCGGGACCAACCATGCCATAGGTGGAGGCCACATTAATGATAGATCCGCCTCCTGCCTCTGCCATAACGGTACCAAAAACTTGGGCACATAAAAACACGCCGGTAACATTTACTTCGAGCGACTTGCGAAACATGTCTACCGGATAATGCTCAAACATGGACTGCTCAGCGGCTAGTGCCGGGTTTTCGAACATATCGTTGATGGCCGCATTGTTCACCAGAACATCGATTCTTCCATACCGATTTAGAATGGTGTCACGGCAAGCTTTAAGAGCCTCCTCATTGCTCACATCGACGGCAATTCCCAAATGCCCTTCACCTAAACTTTGGGCTAATGTTTCGGTAGCGGAGGCGTCTCGGTCAATCGCTACGACACGAGCACCAGCCTCCGAAAGTGCTTGGCAATGATGCCTTCCAATTAAACCGCAAGCTCCCGTTACAAGAGCCACTTTGCCTGCTAGACTAAATGCTTCCATTAGACAAAATTACCACATTTTTGCGGCATTAATCTTCTTTCATCTTGGCAGCGAATTTATCTTTGGCCACCTCCATAGAGCTTAAAATGCGCATAAAATGCCGCTCGAAATTGCCCGGATCATCGGAATAAATTTCAGCACTTACCCACACATTGTCGCGTACCATATACACCTTAGTAACTTTGGTATTAGCCGTGGCGTAATCACAGGCCTTTAATACGCTGATGCGCTCAAACTCTGACTCAATAGGCCAAATATTAGGCAATACCACCTGAAAATAGGTTTCGTCTTCAGGGTTTACGTTAATGAAATAAGTAAACTTCCCTTTTTTAAACACCACATCCCCGTCTTCGTCGATATGACCTTCCATATCTTTCTTCTCTACCATGGCCAAAAAGATTTGCTGTAGGGTTTCTTTATCCAAGTTTTGTGCTGAAAGCGACCCCAAAGAAATCCAAACAAGTGCAATAGCAAGCAGTTTCATAGCTGTAATAAAATAAGGTTAAGCCCAAATCTATCTTTTTTAGCCGAAACCTCCCAAAAAGCCCCCTAAAAGGTTGACCTTTACTTTTATGGGCTGTTGGAATGCAGCCGACTCCAAGGGGAAAAATGCCCCCCGACAAGCATTTAAAAACTCTGTATTTTTGACCATGTCTTCAAAAGTTCAGTCCTTTCGTTTGGCCTTGGTGGGATATTTGCCGGATCAGGCGTTGGATATAGTGGTGCGCTGGTTTAAAGGCGAGCCACTGGCGCTTCACCTCAAAAGACCTAGAAGCAGCCGTTTAGGTGATTTTAGACCTCCGGTGGAGCGTAGCGGCAGGGTGCTGGCTAAAATTACCGTAAACCACAATCTAAATCCCTATGCTTTCTTGGTGACCCTCACCCATGAATATGCACACTATTTGGTGTGGAAAGCGCATGGTCTTGGGCCGGCTCCCCACGGTCCTGAATGGAAAAAGACCTATGCTCAACTGATGCGAGAAGTCCTTAAAACCAATGCATTTCCCAAGGATTTATCGGAAGTAATTGTAGCGTCCCTGCTGCAAGTGAAAGCCGCCTCCTGCAGCGACCCTATGCTTTACAAAGCCTTAAAGAAGTACGACGAGGTTCAGGTAATTCACTTAGACGACCTTCCTATGGGCGCATTGTTTTCTTTGCCCGATGGACGCACCTTTGAAAAAGGTCCCCTACGCAGAACCCGGTATTTGTGCAAAGAAGTGCACAGCCAACGAGCATTTACTATTGCCGGAGTAGCTGAAGTAACTCCTTTAGAGGATTTGTCATAGTATCCATTTGCGCCCCGGCGCAGGCGGAAACCCCACAGCCGGGAGGTTTTGTGCCCCTTGGTCGGCGGAGGCCGAGAGGACCCCGCACGACTTAGGGGCACATGACCTCCCGGCGAGGAGTTGCAGCCGGAGACGGAATAGGCGCCCAAAAAACACTCCTCTCCTTTTTGTTGAATCAAAAACGCACTTAAAGTAGTTCGTTAGCCAAATTTGCCAAAGGACTGCGTTCCCCTTTCTCTAAAGTAACATGCGCATGCAAAGACTGCCCATGCATCCGGTCGATTAGGTAGGAAAGTCCATTGCTTTGGGTATCGAGGTAAGGGGTATCGATTTGGTATATGTCGCCGGTGAATACGATTTTAGCGTTTTCGCCGGCACGGGTAATGATGGTTTTAATTTCATGTGGGGTAAGGTTTTGGGCCTCGTCCACAATAAAAAAGATTTGCGAAAGGCTTCGGCCACGAATGTAGGCCAAGGGCGTGATTACCAGCTTTTCGTTGTCCAACATTTCCTGGATTTTTCGCCCCTCTTTTTCCTTTTCGTCAAAGGTGCTTTGAATGTACTTTAAGTTGTCGTACAAGGGCTCCATGTAGGGATTGAGTTTGCTTTTGATGTCGCCGGGCAAAAACCCAATATCCTTGTTGCTCAGTGGTACTATGGGACGGGCCAGGTAAATTTGCCTAAAGTCGCGACGTTGCTCCAAGGCCGCCGCAAGAGCCAAAAGGGTCTTACCCGTGCCGGCTACCCCTTGCACCGTTACCAATTGCACTTCCGGATTGAGCATGGCATGTAAGGCGAATACCTGCTCGGCGTTCTTGGGCTTTATATTGAAGGCGGAGCGTTTTTCCACCCTTAAAACACAATCGCTCTCTTTATGGTAAAACGCCAAAACGGAGGATTTTATGTTGCGCAAAATAAAATAATGGTTGGGCAAGGGCTTTTCTTTTCCAAAAATGGCGCTGCTTGGAATGCGCCCCTCGTTATACAAGCTGTCGATCAAGCTTTGGTCCACATCTTCAACCACCGTTTTGCCGTTGTAGAGGGCCTCAACATTCTGAACTTTTCCGGTTTCAAAATCCTCGGCAGCAATGTCTAAGGAACGGGCTTTTATCCTCAAATTCACGTCCTTGGTAACCAGAACCACTCTGCGGTCCGGAAACTCCTGCTGCATACCTATGGCAGCGTTCAAAATGCGGTGGTCGGCCTTGTCGGCGCCAAAAATCTTACAGGCATCCGGGCTGGTGGCTGCGTCCATGCGCACCTTCATTTTTCCCAGCTTTTTCCCGTTTAATGGAATCCAATCCGTTAGGGCAATGCCTTTGGAATAGCTATCCATAATGCGAATAAACTCTCTGGCCTCAAAGTTTTTGATTTCATTCCCCTTTTTAAAGGTATCCAGCTCCTCCAAAACCGGAATGGGAATAACCACATCGTGTTCCTCAAACGAAGTAAGGGCTGCGTGGTTGTACAAAATCACCGAAGTGTCTAAGACAAAAATCTTGGGTGGACTTTTTTTGGCTCTGGGCATAAACCATAATGCTTTGATTCAGCAAAAAGGTAGGTATTCCCAAGCGTAATGCGATGTAAAGTTTAGGTTAATTTACAGCTGCCCTTAGTCCTAATCCTTGCTGAGCTGCACACAAACGTTTTTGGGTTCCGTAAAAAAGCGCAAGGCTTCCCAGCCGCCTTCTCGGCCCACTCCGCTATGCTTCATGCCTCCAAAGGGCGTCCGTAGGTCGCGCACCATCCAACAGTTTACCCAAACAATGCCGGTTTCCAAGGCTTCCGCCACTCGGTGGGCTCGGTTAAGGTCGCGTGTCCACACCTGCCCGGCCAGTCCATAGCGGCTATCGTTGGCCAGCGCTAAGCCTTCGGCCTCATTAGCAAAGGGCATTAAGGAAACCACCGGCCCAAAAATTTCTTCTTGATTAATGCGGCAATCGCCGGAAAGACCGTCCATCACCACCGGTCGCATAAAATAGCCCTTTTGATAGGCTTGGGGCAAGTCAAGGGCTTCATCGCCGCACCAAACGCGGGCACCTTCTTCCTTGGCCAGGGCCAGGTAGCTTTGCACTTTTTCAAAATGAGCTTTTGAAACCAGTGCGCCCATAAAACTGTCCTCTGCATCGGGTGGCCCCACCTTAAGGGCTTTCACTTTTTCCACAAAGGCAGACCTAAAGGCCTCGTATATAGAAGACTGAACCAAAATACGGCTGCCACAAAGGCAAATTTCGCCCTGATTGGTAAAGCTGCTGCGGACGGCAGAGTCCACGGCTTGCTCCAAATCTGCGTCTTCAAATATCAAATGCGGGTTTTTGCCACCCAGCTCCAAACTCAGTTTTTTGAATTCGGGAGCGGCCAATGCTGCAATGGCCTTTCCGGTAGCCGTGCCGCCTGTAAAGGAAATGGCCTTTATGTCGGGATGTTTTACCAAAGCCTCGCCCACCTTGGCTCCTTTGCCATGCAGGATGTTGAGCACTCCGGCGGGAAAACCAATGTCCACACAAATTTCAGCCAACATGGCGGCGGTGGCAGGAGTAACCTCCGAAGGCTTGGCCACTACGCAATTGCCGGCAGCCAAAGCAGGTGCTATTTTCCACGAAAACAAATACAGGGGCAAGTTCCAGGGCGAGATGCAGGCCACCACACCCAAGGGATTGCGCAGCGTATAGTTGAGGGTTTGGGCGTCGGTGGGATGTGCTTCGCTCGCAAAATGCTGAATCCCTGAGGCGAAAAACTCGAAATTGCGGGCAGCACGGTCAATATCTACCTTTCGGGTGAGCCAAAGCGGCTTTCCTGTGTCGCGGGATTCGGCTTCGGCAAGGGCATCAAAATTGTTGCGAATGCCTTCCGCCAGGCGAAAAAGCCAGGCCGCACGTTCTTCGGCCCTAAGGGCACTCCAGCCGGGAAAGGCTGCTCGGGCGGCCTGAACCGCAAGCTCCACATCCGCAGCATCGGAATCCGGAATGGAGCCCCAAACTTGCGCCAGGGCCGGATTTTCGACCGGCAAACGCTGTGCCGAAGCCGCCTCTTTTAGGCGGCCATTGGACAAATTGTAGAAAGAAACCATGGCCAATACTAAGCTTTTTTTAGGAAAAAAGGAGGAATGCTTGAGCGCAGGGTGCGGGGACGATGCCCCTGTGGGCTGTGGGCCCCGGTTCCATAGGAAGCGTATGCTCCGTGTCCGGCCCTTGACTGCGGTCTCCCTTGCCCCGGGCAAGCCGGCTTAGGGCTGCGGGGGTTTACCCAAAAAAAGGGACCACCTCCTCGCCCAAAGCCGGCTAGCCCGGGGCTGCGGGCGGCCCTCCGTTGGGGCCGGGGGGCGATATTACATAGGCCACGATTTCAATCATGGGCTAGCTAAACCATGGGTAAGGGCGAAGAGCTTTCATTGCCGGAGAATAGCCCATCTCGACCATTAAAAAACCGCTACCTTAGCTGTATGCAAAAGATTCACACGGACAAAGCACCGGCTGCCATTGGGCCTTATTCTCAGGGCATCGCTTGGAAAGGCTTGCATTTTTTTTCCGGGCAAATAGCTTTGGATCCAAACAGCGGGGATATGGTGCAATCGAGCTTAGAAGCGGAAGTTGCTCAAGTATTGGACAATGTGGAAGCTTTGCTCAAGGCTTGTGGATTGGATTGGCATCGGGTGCTAAAGGTGAGCATTTTTTTGACCGACATGCGGGATTTCCCCAAGGTAAATGCTTGGTATGCAGAACGGCTGGGCGATCATTTGCCGGCACGCGAAACGGTGGAAGTGTCGGCCTTGCCAAAAGGAGCAAGGGTAGAGATGTCGGTGGTAGCAGCTGCGGATTAAAAGTCGTTCCTTTTTAGTGCTGTTTTTTAAATAAAAAAAGGCCCTCACCTTCATGGATTGAGCTATATGAGCCTATCTCTCTTAACTTTTGGACAGAAGCTAAGAAGGCCTCTTGATTCTGAGGATAATACATATACCCATCGTCCAACAAAACCACGAAATCGTCTTCGCGAAAATCGGGCCAAGTCCGTATAATTTTGCGGTCGGCCAAATGAGGGACCAAAACAGCGCTGGCACTTACCGAGGCCTCATGCGGGATTTGGTCTACAACTTCTCGAATTTTTGCCGCCCTTGGACTGCGTTTCCAATGGTCTGAATGCCATACTTTTACTTGCTGGGGCATATATGCTTGCGGGCGGTAAAGGTCAAAACTTCGCCAGGTAGCCAGAGCGCCTCCGAGCAAAACCAGGGAAACCATCAATACATAGGTTTTGGGGTTTAACCGGGCGGCAAAGACCACCAATGCAAAGGCCAAAATAGGAGCAAATTCAATGTTGTAATGCAAAAAAGGGCTCCATTTGGTAGGGTCGTCGTTGAACATTTTTTGAGCCAACACAGGAATTGCCATTAATGCAGCTGCAGGTCTAAATACAGCCAGCCAGGCTCCTGACATAAGCAGGAGTTCCCAGGTCCAGGCCTTGGCTTTTATGGCAAAGCTGCTGTCTATACTATCAGGCACAAAGAACAACAGCTCTATGCCCTTCCAAGGTTGGGTCAATAGGGTTTTTAGGGCCTCGCCCATGTCCTTACCCAAAGCGCTGTAATTAAAGTGCAAGTATTCGAGTTTGCCATCGGCCATATAGGGCATTACCCACTTAAGAATCAGCAAAAAGGCGCATACCGATGCCAAGGAAAGCACCAAGGCTGCTTTGCGTTGCGCTACTTGGTTTCGGTAATGCCATGCCAAAGCCAAACCAATAAAGGCCAGCCATAAGGCTATATTTTCTTTACTGGCCACCATCAGCAGCGCCCAAAATGCAGCTGTTCTCCATTTCTTTTGCTGAAAGGCTACAAACAACCAAGGTAGAAAGCCTGCCGCCATAACGTTGGTATGCACGTCGAAGGAAAGTGCACTAAACACACCCCAAAACATAAAATAGGAAAGCATGGCAGCGAGGGGCAGCCAATCTTTATTAGGAGCTACGCAACGTGCAAATCGAAACATGCCCCAAGCACCTAGCAAAAGGCAAAACCATTGCACCAACAAGAGGGTCCAGTTGCCAAAAAGCCAATACAAGGGGCTCACCATTGCCATAATAGGCTCAAAGTGGTTGGCCAAATTGTTGACTTCACCACCAAGTTCCGGAAGCACGGTATTGTAATTGTGTCGACCATGGGCATAGTCGAACACCGCTTGGTTTTTGATTCCTAAATCAAAGGCAAAGGTTCTAAAATAATAGTGGTTTCCAAAGCTCAATGCGGCGTACCACAGACCAAAAAGGAGGGTAGCGCCCCAAGCCAAGCGGTAGACTCTTTTTGGCGTCCGCAATTCTTGTGGCACGGTTCCTTTCCACATGGATTTAGAACTGCATTTCGGGTACTTCGTTAGGGACCACCAATCGACCGTCGGTGGCTGCTACGATTTCGTTTACCGAAATACCCGGAGCCCGTTCGCGCAGCACAAAGCCTTCGGCTTCGATATCAAATACGCCCAAATTGCTCACTACTTTGGTAACGCATTGGAGCCCTGTAATGGGTAGGGTGCAAGCTTTAAGCAATTTGGAAGTTCCATCACGGCTGGTATGCTGCATGGCCACAATAATGTTCTTTGCGGAGGCCACCAAGTCCATTGCCCCCCCCATGCCTTTGACCATTTTACCGGGGATTTTCCAATTGGCAATGTCGCCATTATCGGCTACTTCCATAGCTCCGAGTACGGTGAGGTCCACTTTTCCGGCACGAATCATACCAAAGCTCATGGCGGAATCAAAAAATACCGAACCGGGAATGGTGGTAATGGTTTGCTTACCGGCGTTGATTAGGTCCGGGTCTTCATCGCCTTCGAAAGGAAAAGGCCCCATGCCAAGCAGGCCATTTTCAGACTGCAGCGTAATGGTCATTCCCTCGGGGATATAATTGGCCACAAGGGTTGGGATACCAATGCCCAAATTGACGTACATGCCGTCTTTAAGTTCTTTAGCGATGCGCTGTGCGATTTGTTCTTTGGTCAACATCAATTTCTTGGTTTTACCGTGCGTTGCTCAATGCGTTTTTCGTAGTTGGTGCCTTCAAAAATCCGGTGCACATAAATGCCCGGCGTATGGATTTGGTCGGGATCCAAGCTTCCGGCGGGCACCAGTTCTTCTACCTCGGCAATGGTAACTTTTCCGGCCATGGCCATAAGCGGGTTAAAGTTACGTGCGGTGGCCTTAAATATCAGGTTGCCGTGGGTATCGCCCTTCCATGCTTTGACAAGAGCAAAGTCTGCGTCAAAGGCCATTTCCATTAGGTAGTCTTTTCCGTTGAACGTTCGAATTTCTTTTCCTTCGGCGACTTCGGTTCCTACCCCGGCGGGAGTAAATACGGCCGGCATTCCGTAACCTGCTGCCATGCATCGTGTGGCCAGTGTTCCTTGAGGAATAAGCTCTACTTCGAGCTCACCGGAAAGCAGCTGGCGTTCAAATTCTGCGTTTTCGCCTACATAGGAAGAAATCATTTTCTTTACCTGCTTGGTTTGCAGCATGAGTCCAATGCCAAAGTCGTCTACCCCTGCATTGTTGGAAATGCAGGTAAGGTTTTTCACACCGGAACGAACAAGTGCTGCAATGCCATTTTCAGGGATTCCGCAAAGCCCAAAACCGCCCAACATAAGGGTTGCCCCATCCCGGATATCGGCTATCGCTTCGTCGGCATTGGCATATACTTTTTGCATGTGCTATGGTTTGTTATTGATCAAAATTTATGTTTTGTGTGCCACCTTGTTGCATGGCTTCCCGTTGTTCTTTAAGCTCTTGAGCGCAATCCATAGAAATATCGGCCATGGATTCGGGTTTTGGGAAATCCCCACGGCTAATGGTAATGCTTGGGTCATCGTACACTTGACGCATATACAAAGCCCAAACGGGTAGTGCCATATTGGCTCCTTGACCAAGGGCGGTGCTGTAGAAGTGCACGCTTCGGTCTTCGGCTCCGGTCCAAACACCGGTAACCAAATCGGGTGTTCCGCCGATAAACCAACCGTCGGAGTTGTTTTGGGTAGTGCCTGTTTTACCGGCAATGGGCTCGGTAAATTTATACTTATACCGCAATCGAATGGCGGTGCCACTTAGGACTACCCCTTTTAGGAGCTGTACGGTAAGCCATGCCGACTCGGCACTCATAACTTCTTTACGTTCGGGCGAAAATTCGGCCAAAATGTTTCCGTTTCTGTCCTCGATTCGGGTCATCATCATGGGGCTCACATGCATGCCTTGATTAAAGAAGGTTCCAAAGGCACTGGTCATTTCGTAAACAGACACGTCGGCCGTTCCCAGGCAAAGGGATGGCGTGGGTTCTAAGGGAGCTGTTATTCCGACTCGACGAGCCATATTTACTACAGCATGTGGGCCATACTGCTTCATGAGCAAGGCCGACACATAGTTTATAGAGTTGGCTAAGGCCTCGCGAAGGGTTATCATTTTGCCTTCTTTGTAATCTCCTGAATTGTCCGGACACCATGGCTTTTCGAGTCCTTCTTCTATGCATACGCGCACGTTGGGCACCAGTTTGCAGGGAGAAACCCCCTCTTCCATGGCCAATGCATACACAAAAGGTTTAAAGGTAGAGCCTACTTGTCGCCCACCTCCCGGAAGAATTTTGTTGGATTCGCTGTTGCGTTTTCCGGCGCGCACATGGTCGTATTTAAAATGCTGAATGTCTATTCCGCCTACCCAAGCCTTAATATGTCCGGTATGCGGATCGAGGCTCATGAGGCCATTTTGGAGGAAGTATTTGTAATAAATTACCGAGTCTTTAGGACTCATGACGGTATCTCTGTTTCCCTGCCAAGAGAAAACGGTCATTTCTACGGGAGTATCAAAAACCTTTTTGATTTGGTCGTCGGATTTTCCTTGCTCCTTTAAGATTCGGTAACGGTCTGACCGGCGAATGCCTTGCCAAATGATGTCTTCTCGTTGTTTTTCGCTTAATCGGAAGGAAAAGGGGGCATTTTTTTTGCCCTTTTTGCGTTTAAAGAAGCTTGCTTGAAGTTCTTGCATGTGCTCTTTCATGGCCTTTTCGGCGTAGCGTTGCATACGCGCATCTATGGTTGTGTGGATCCTTAATCCATCGCGGTAAACATCAAAGGGCTTTCCGGTAGCGGGATTGATATGTTGGTCGCACCACAAATCCAGGTCTTTTCTAAGTTCGTTTAGAAAATAGGGCGCCAACTCTCCTTGCCCGTACACCGATTTACGGATGCGTTCGCGGAGCTTGCTGTAATCAGTAATTACAGGGAGGTCGGCAATGGAATCTTGGGTAGTGCGCTCAATTTTCTTGTTTTTAACCATTTGTCCAAGCACCACATTTCGTCGAGATTGGTTGGCTTCGGGATGGTTTATGGGGTCGTAGTTTCCCGGCGCTTTGAGCATGCCCACTAGGGTAGCTGCCTCACTTAAACTTAAATCGTGCACCGATTTATCAAAATAAATACGGGCAGCGGACTGAATGCCAAAGGCTTGGCGACCAAAGTCGGCCCGGTTTAGGTAGAGGGCGAGGATTTCGGTTTTTGTATAGCTTTTTTCGAGTTTGATGGCAATGACCCACTCTTTGAATTTTTGGAGTACCCTTTCGGCCATACCCGAGGGTTTTTCATGAAACAAAAGCTTGGCCAGCTGTTGGGTAATGGTAGAGCCTCCTCCTTTTCGATTGCCTGTTAGCACCCCTTTGATGACCCGACCAAGGGCTTCGGCATCAATTCCGGAGTGGGAATAAAAGCGTTCGTCTTCGGTAGATATAAGGGCGTCGATGAGGTGTACCGGCAGTGCTCTATAATCTACATTCACCCGATTTTCTATGTAGTATTTGCCCAGTACCTCACCGTCTGAGGAGTAAATAACGGAAGCTAAGTTGAACCTGGGGTCTTCAAGTTCCTCAAAGGAAGGAAGGCTGCCCAATGCGCCGGATCCGGAAAGCAGCAATACCAAATAAAAGGCCAATAAAGGGGCATGCAACAGCACCCAAACCCAAGGCAAAAAACGAAACTTTTTGGACTTGTTTTCCTTGCTCATGACGCTGGCGTTTCGCTGGTTTCGATCCTAATTCCTACGTCTAATACAAAGGGTAAAACTCCTCGGTATTGATCTACGCGCATGGCGTGTCTCATGATGAATTCGTAATTGCCGGCTTGAGGAAAGCGGACGTGGTTGCGGAACATAAACCGAGCATCACACAGATCTCCGGCGCAATCGCTTAGAGATTCTCCGGCTGCATTAAAGAGCATGAACTGCACCGAATCTGTGCTAAGGCTTCCGTCGGGGAATTTGGTATCGAGCAGCACATAGAGGTTTTGGAATGGATATTGCGGCATGTGGCGCACCATAAGGTGCACATTGCAGGCTTGCATGGTATCCTCAATTTCCACTTTAAAGGTCACCGGTTTGTCGGCAGGCCAGCCTTTGTCCGGCAAAGAGGTATACGATTCGTACACTTTATTGGAGTCGCAAGCGCTAAAAGCAAGCAGTAGGGAGCCAGTTAAAAGCAAAGCATTAAGATTTAGGCGCATTGGATTGGGGTTTTGATTTACGTTGATTTCTGTTGCGGCCCTGACTGTTTGGACGTCTTCGCTGTCCGCCGTTGCGTTTTTTTCTGTCGAAACGGTCCAAGGAACCTTCCTCAATAACGTTGGTAAAGGAATCTTGGTCTAAGGATTCGTTGATTTTTACTTCCACTTTAAAGTCGGCAAGGCTGCCGGGAACTATGCCTTGTTTGTTTTGTTGGGCCACTTCTTCAATAGCGTCAAGGCTTAATGGAATGAGTATTTCGGGACGATCAAGGTAGCTGTAGTACACAATTCCCTTAAAGATATCGGTCTTTTGATGCACGGCGGTTCCTTCGGCTGTTTTGAGTTTAAGCTGGGGGGAAGGAAAACCTTGGAGGGCATCGAGATAGGTGTCGAGTTCGTAGTTTAAGCAGCATTTGAGCTTGCCGCATTGGCCGGCCAACTTTTGTGGGTTGATGGAAAGCTGTTGGTAACGTGCGGCAGCTGTAGTTACCGATCTAAAGTCTTTAAGCCAAGTAGAACAGCACAGCTCTCTACCACAAACGCCAATTCCGCCAAGTCTTCCGGCTTCTTGCCGGTAACCGATTTGGCGCATTTCAATGCGCACGCGCAGGTCTCTTGCAAGAATTTTTATGAGTTCCCTAAAATCCACTCTTCCATCGGCGGTGTAGTAGAAGGTGGCTTTGCTGCCATCTCCCTGGCATTCTACATCGGAGATTTTCATGCTGAGTCTCAAATCCAAGGCCACTTTTCGTGCGTGCCTCATGAACTCGTCTTCCTTTCCAATGGCCTCTTGCCAGCGGTCCACATCGGCTTCTCGAGCTATTCTAAAAATTTTTCGTGGGGCTTCTTGCTCCGGGTCAAAACGGGTTTTGCGCATTTGCGCCTTCACCAGCTCTCCGGTAAGGGAGACGGTGCCAATATCGTGGCCGGGGCTTCCTTCTACTGCTACTAAAGTGCCCTGTTGCAGCGGAAGTTTTTCGCTATTGTAAAAGAATTCCTTTCGGGTGCTTTTAAACCGTACCTCCACCCATGAAAATCCGGGCTCAGACTCCACCATTTGCAAATTGCCAAGCCAATCGAACACTTCGAGCTTGTCGCAGCCGCCTGTACCGCAAGACCCATTGCTCTTGCACCCTGCCGGTACCCTTCCGTCGTCTCTAGTGCCACATCCTGAACAAGCCATATTGGTATATCGTATTAAATTACGCCTTTCTTTGCTTAAAGGTCTGATAAATATCAATGGCCGCCCCCATAAATTCGGTCTTTTGATGGGCATTGCCCTGAATGGCGCGAATGGAGTCCTCCAAAACGCCTTGCAAGCCATAAGCCACCTCTAAAGGTACAAAAGCCGCAAATTTGCTAAGCCAGTGTCGCTCGTTTTCGGTTATTCGAAGCAGTTGGGGGTCGGTGTGAAACACCTGAGTTTCCCGCACAATATGCAAGCCATATCTAAAAAAGTCGATTTGCCCGTCGCGGTGCATTTTGGCAAAGGCTTCGGCCTGCTTTTCTACCAAATGAAACTGGGCTTGAAAAGAAGCGCGAATAAACTCTTGAAACAGGGGTAAAAAGCTGCTGCGGCTTTCTTCTTTTTGCATGAGTTGCACCGCCATGCGCACATTTCCATCGGCCATGTTAACGACCTCCTGGGCTCTTTCTAAAGGTGGCTCAAAGCGAGAGCTAAGCATGTCGAGCATGTCAAAGTCTGCAATTTTAGGCAAGGAAATTACCTGCAATCGAGAAACCACGGTAGGGAGCAGCTGCTCTTCGCGTTCGGCCACCAACATAAATACCGTTTTACGGGGCGGTTCTTCTAAGGTTTTGAGCAGTCGATTGGCCATGCCCCGAGTAATGCGCTCCGGATACCACATAATCATGAACTGCAAGCCTCCCTCGTAGGGCTTTTGCTGCACTTCTTGAATCACTTGCTGGCAGGTGGCTGAATTTATGGTCAATTGCTTCTTGTCCGTACTCAAAAACTGCTGCCAATCGCTCAGGTTGCCGTAGGGCATTTTTTGAACAAAGTCTCTAAACTCCGGAATGTACTGCGCTGAAGTGTCGGTAGGTCCTTTGGGTCCAAATGGAAAGGCCAAATGCAAATCGGGATGGCTCAGCTGCGCCATTTTTTTGCAGGCCGAGCAGTTTCCGCAGGAGTCTTCGGGACCGGGATCGGCACAAAGCAAATACTGGGCATAGGCTAGAGCCAAGGCCAGGTTTCCGGAGCCTTCGTTGCCTAAAAACAGCTGGGCATGGGGCACCCTTCCATTCTTAGCGGCTTGAATAAGTTTTTGCTTTACCGCGCCGTGTCCAACAACATCCTTAAAACGCATGGCATAAAAGTACGGAATCCCGAGGGGATTGGTTGTAATTGTTGGCGGCCATTTTCCTAGGCTACATGCAAGCACTCGATTTTTCCGGATGAAACTTTGGACGCATGAACTGCCTATGGAATGCGGTCTGCGGCAGGGATGGAGCCGGCTAGCCCACAGGCCCCGAACTTAGGCAGGCTTGGCGGGTGGAGGCCCCCGTTTTTCGGGGGACCCCGCACCGCTTAGCCTGCCTTGGTTTGGGGACGAGGACTAGCGGGGACAGCCCGGCTGCCGCCCAAAACCAAAACCCAAATAGGAGCCACAAGGATTTCATGCATAAAGGCTCGGTTTTGCTTAAAAAGGTACTTTTGCCCAAAATATGCCGCTATGCACTCATTGCAAGATCTTAATATTCAAGGAAAAATAGTATTTGTTCGGGTCGATTTTAACGTGCCTTTGGATGCCTCGGGTGGGGTAACGGACGACACCCGAATCCGCGCAGCTTTGCCTACGTTGCGCTACCTTTTGCAAGAGGGGGCTTCCGTTGTTTTGGGTTCGCATTTGGGTCGTCCCAAGGGCAAGGCCGCTCCGGAATTCAGTTTAAAGCAAATTGTGCCGGCCATAGAAGGTCTTTTGGGACAAGCTGTGGTTTTTGCAGGCGATGTGCTAAGTGCGGCTTGCCATGAGGCCCTTGGACAACTGAAAGCAGGCGAGGTGGCCTTGCTCGAAAATTTGCGTTTTCATGCCGAAGAAGAACAAGGCGACGAGGCTTTTGCCCGACAACTGGCGGCCTTGGCCGATGTGTATGTAAACGATGCTTTTGGTACTGCGCATCGGGCGCATGCCTCTACCACGGTTATGGCTCAGTTTTTTGAGCAAAAAGCTCCGGGATTGCTCATGCAGGCAGAGTTGGATGCTGTGGCGCAAATTCTCAAAACTGAAGGTGGACTTACCGCAATTGTAGGTGGAGCAAAGGTGAGTTCCAAGATTGGTATTTTGGCGCATTTGATTGAGCGCGCCGACTGTTTTATCATTGGCGGCGGCATGGTGTATACCTTTGTGCGTGCCATGGGCGGCAACACCGGCAACAGCTTGGTGGAAGAAGATATGGTGCCCGTAGCCCGCGACTTTTTGGACCGCTGCAAGGCCAAAGGGCGCCGGGTGTTGATTCCGGAAGACAGCATGTGCAGCAGCGTGTTTGGCGAGGAGGGCGAAAAGGGGGTGTATCCTACCATGGATATTCCTGAGGGATTTATGGGCTTGGATGCCGGGCCTAAAGGCATTGAGGCATTGAGTGCAGCGGTGAAAGAGGCGCGGATAATATTGTGGAACGGTCCATTGGGCGTATTTGAGATGCCCAGTTTTGCGCAGGGCACGCTGGCCATAGGCCGAGCGATTGCGGATGCGACGGAGACGGGTGCTTATTCCCTGGTGGGCGGCGGCGATTCGGTGGCGGCGGCGAATCAGTTGGGCATTGCCGACCGTTTGTCGTACGTGAGTACGGGCGGCGGAGCCTTGCTTGAGTGCATGGAAGGGAAGGTGTTGCCGGGGGTAGCGGCGCTGGAAGCTTGAAACGTATCTAATTTTATTTGGCCGCCTAATCCGGTGCTTGCCTTTAGCGTGCTTGGGCCGCCTATTTGCGGCTAGGCGCTGCGTGGGCTTCTATGGTCGCCTCCGCCCGCCAAGCCGCTGCATGGCGCCCCTTCGCCCGGCTACCGGCGCGCCCCGGGGCGGGAAATCCCGAACACCATTGGCCTTTTTACCTAGAACTTGGTACGGAACAAACTCCTTAGCCTATGAGCAGTACTGAAAAAAGATCCCTTTAAAAACTGGGGTAAAGCTTGTAATACGCTCAATTTCAAACAACCAACAGATAATCAGAGTGGGGGTTTTTGCATAGCTGCTTGTATATCTGTTTGACTATTTAAATTTTTGACGGAATTCTTAAATATTATTATCCTTTATTTAAGTTTTCTATAGTTTTCTTAAATTCAATCGATTTTAATTTAAGTATCCATGGAAACATTTAACGCAGGCCGATTTGTTTGGCAAGGAAGCTACAAAAGCTTTATTCCGGAAGAAATAAACAGAGAATGGCCGCTCATTGATATGGAAATAATAAGCCTACTAAGCAAGGCAGATAGAGAACTTGGAAGGTTGGATATGTACTCGGAGCATACCCCAAACATTGATTTGTTTATTTCAATGCATGTGGTAAAGGAATCTACCCAATCCAATAAAATTGAAGGTACAAGAACAACCATTGAAGAAGCACTTCTGGAAAAGGAGGCCTTGAATGACGAAAAGCGAAACGATTGGGAGGAGGTGCAGAATTACATCAGAGCACTAGGGGTGGCTATAGATTCCTTAAAAGAGCTTCCTATTTCCTCTAGATTAATAAAATTAACCCACAAAGAGCTTTTAAAAGGTGTTCGAGGAAAGCATAAGACGCCGGGTGAATACAGAAATAGCCAAAACTGGATAGGTGGAGCAAGTCTTTCAGATGCAGCATTTATTCCTCCCCCTCATACTGAGGTTCCAAGATTAATGGGGGACTTGGAAAAGTTTACACACAATACGAAGCTTCAACTACCTCATTTACTAAAAATTGCGCTCATCCACTACCAATTTGAAACAATACATCCATTCTTAGATGGAAACGGAAGGGTGGGTCGGCTTCTAATTACGCTTTACTTAGTGGAAAAAGGCATTTTAAAGCAACCTGTTTTGTATTTGTCCGATTATTTTGAAAAGAATCGAAGCCTCTACTATGATAATCTTATGAGGGTAAGAACCTCAAACGACTTAAAACAGTGGGTCAAATTCTTTTTGGTTGGTGTTATTGAAACCGCACAAGGAAGCATCCGTACATTTGACCAAATCATGAAATTGCAAAAGGAGGTGGATGCCACACTACAAAGCTTAGGCGCAAGGGCAGGAAATGCCAAAGTGGTTATACATCGTCTTTATCATAACCCCCTAATACGTGTAAGGCAAGTATCCGAACTAACGGGACTTTCTTTACCCTCTTCCTATACCCTCATTTCTGAATTAGAGCACATGGGTATTCTTAAGGAAATTACTGGTGCAAAACGAGGTAAGCTGTTTATGTTTGAACGGTATATTGATTTATTTAAGTAAACCGCTTGGGCGAATCTTTAATTTAAAACCTTCCTTAATTAAGATTTGGCAAGAAATCTTAATTAAGGGCTTTTTTAATTTAAGTTTTTAAGACCAAATTTTTACTACGAGGAGGGATTGTTGAGGCCTTGGGTTCTCAAGCTTTTTGTCCTGACTCAAAGATGCTGACCGCAGCGTCAGTACGCAGCGTCAGGAGCAGAATCCCAGTCATAATGGCGGCGCACCAACGGTCTCAGCCAATCCATTCCACCCAAAAAAAAAGACGCCCGAAAGCGTCTTTTCTTTAAGTGGAATTTGTCCTTAAGGGAATATACCTAGGGTTTCATAGGAAACTACTATCTTTTGAATGGCTGTAACAAAAGCAGCCGTTCGCATGGTTTTAATTCCCTGGTGTTGCTTAAAGGTATCACGGATTTGATCGTAGGCAGTAATCATGGTTTCCTCCAGTCCGGAGTACACCAAATCTTGCTCGTCGGCGCCACGATCAATTAAGTTGCGTTGAACATCTGTTAGCGCTTTACCTGTAGTACTTTCGATGGCCTCAATGAGGTTGTTGTTCATCGACTTCTCGTAGCGCTTTTCCATACGGCCAAAGCGCACATGAGAAAGGTTCTTAAGCCATTCAAAATAAGAAACGGTCACGCCACCGGCATTCAAATAAATGTCGGGTACAATAATGGCTCCTTTTTCGATGAGAATGGCTTCGGCCTGTGGAGTTACCGGACCGTTGGCTGCTTCACCAATGATTTTAGCCTTAATGCGCCCTGCATTATCGCTATGGATTTGGTTCTCCAAAGCAGCAGGAATCAATACATCGCACTCCACTTCGAGCACATCCGTATTTTTGGCCAGTGGTGTAGTACCGGCCAAACCTTCCAAAGTGCCCTTGCTACGGAAATGCGCCAACGCTTCCTCTGGATTAATGCCTGTTTCGGATTGAACGGCGCTGTTGTATTCGCCAATAGCAGTAATAACCGCACCTGCTTCATAAAAGAACTTGGCAGCATGGTATCCTACGTTTCCAAGCCCCTGAATGGCGACACGTTTGCCTTCTACTCCGGTAGTGAGTCCAAGCTTGGCCATGTCTTCTTCAAAGGTCATCATGTAGCGTAGACCATAAAATACACCCAAACCGGTTGCTTCACGGCGGCCACGTATGCCGCCCTGAGAAATGGGTTTGCCGGTAACGCAGGCCAGGGCATTGAGTTCGCCCATAGAAAATGCGCCATAGGTGTCGGCAATCCAACTCATTTCGCGTTCACCGGTTCCGTAATCGGGTGCAGGCACATCAATACCGGGGCCAATGAAGTTTTTCTTAACCAATTCGGTGGTGTAGCGACGTGTAATGCGCTCCAATTCATCTTCCGAATAGTTTCTGGGATTTACCATAACGCCGCCTTTTGCGCCACCAAAGGGAACATCCACAATGGCACATTTGTAGGTCATTAGGGCGGCCAAGGCCATCACCTCGTCCTGATTAACATGTTCGCTGTACCGAATCCCACCTTTGGTAGGCAGCTTGTGGTGGCTGTGTTCTACACGGTACGCCTCAATTACTTCAAAGCCATCTTTAATACGCACGGGGAACCGCATGCGGTACACCGAATTGCAGTACTTGATCTGGTCCAGGATACCCGGGTGGGCTTTCACGAACTGGCTGGCATGGTCGAAGTAGCTGACCACATCTTCAAAAAAAGAGTGTTCTCTCTGAAGATCAAGTTTTTGGGCCATAAAACAGGTATTTATTTGAATACAAAGTTAATTAAAGTGTAAGTGCATATTGCATAATAAATGATCTTGGTGGTTCGGGAAACAATGGCCTGAGTGAATATGCGTTATTAAACAGGTTGTTAATAATGAGCGAAAGCCTGGAAGATGGCGTGATTTGAACAGCTACACGCATGTCTACCACATGGGTTCCGTCTCGGGTTCTGTCTCTAAACGATGCTAAATTGGTGTTGAGCGCAAGTTCATCGAGCCGGTAAAACGCACGATCGATGTTTTCCATGAAACTATTGTACCGGTAGCTGCAACCGAGGCTTAAGATTTTCCACGTCAATTCCACGTCCATTTTGGCGGTATGTCTAAAGCGGTACTTAAGTATGGTAGCACTGCTGTCGTCTGTTTCGGTAATGGAGGAGGTATTTTGGTATTTTAAATCGTTGCCCAAACTATCGGTGGCATAGGTAAGGTTTGGGTTGAGTGTTTGCGGCAAGGAGTAGTTGTATCCACCCAAGAGACTTAGGGTCCAATCTCGGCTGAGTTTTCCGGTGGCTGCAAGAGAAAAATCCACGCCATACATGCGGGCGTCGCCGGTATTGATGGACATAAATCCTAAGATTTCGGTGAGCGGCTTGGTGAGGTCACTGTCGTAAAATCCTGCGGTAAATTCGACAAAATCGCTGAATTCCTGGTAGTACAATGCCACATCGGCATAGCCGCTAAAGTTTTTTCCCAATCGAAAGGCCTGCTTAGCGCCAATTTCTGCGCTCCAGCTGGTTTCGGGTTTCAAATTGGGGTTGGGGAATATTTGAACTGCACCAACGGTGGTACGAATAAAGCGCTCGCCAATGGTAGGAAATCTAAACCCTTGACCATAAGAAGCCCTTAAAAAGGTATGCTCGGCCAATTTATAGCTTAAGCCACCTCTAAATACAGGTTGGGTAGCGTCCAAATCACCTAGCTTAAAGTATTCCAACCGAATTCCAGCAACGGCGGTAAGTTTTTGGTTGAAAAATTTTTGTTCCAATTGGGCGTAGGCTGCCAGGTTGGTTTGTTGGTTATCGCCGGCGCTTCCTGCATTTCCAACAAAGATTTGGCTTCGAGCAAATACTTGATTGAACATGAGGCCGGAAGTGAAATTAAGGTCGCGCAGCCATTTGTTTTGTTGGGCTTTTTCGCCCAAGAAGCGTTTTTGGAATTGGTATTCGGCAAACAATACCTCATTGGAATTGGATTGGTTGTTGTCGTTTTCGTTGTTTAAGCTGTACACCCGGGTTCTTAAGTTATGGGCAGCTCCCTGTTTTCCGGCATAACTAATGTATGGATCAATGGCAAACTGACGTTGCAAGGTGGTGGTAACGGTTCCATCGTAATATCTAAAAAAGCCGGTACTGTCGTTTTGGTACAAAAAGCCGGTAGTTGATCGGGAAAACAAAAAATTCCCGTTTAAACCGGCCGTTAGTCCTTCCACATGCTTAAAACGGTACCGCGTATTGAAATGGGCACGGATTCGATTTTCGTATTGACCGGGTTTTACGGTATCTGAAGGTTGTGTAATGATGCTGTCGTTGCCGGGTGCCGTGGATACTCCGGGTGGTCCGGCATAGCCATTTTCTATTTGGGCATTCATTCCAAAAACCAAATCCCACTGCCCGGCTTGCCGCATGTGCATGGCAGAAATACCACTCATGAAGGGCAGATTATTGGTAGACCAATTTTTATCGCCCGGCAAATCCCAAAAACCGGTAAAGGTTTGAATTTTAGTTTTGGGTGTGGAACCGGGATAGGTAGTTCTTACGTGAATAACCCCATTAAGGGCAGAAGACCCATACAAAACGGAAGAAGGTCCACGAATAACTTCTACCTGCTCTATGGTTTCGGTAGGAATAAAACCCCAGGAGGTTCTACCTGCATCACCGGACAAAACGGGCATATCGTCTACAAGAACCATAACACGGCTGCCTGCACCAAACGAGTATCCGCTTCCACTTCTAATTTGTGGTTCCTCGTCTACGATATTCACGCCGGGCACTTGATTGAGAGCATCGTTAATGGTGGTATTGTTTCTGTTTTCTATTAGCCTAGGACTCAATACATCCATGGTCACAGTAACTTCCTCCAGCTTTTTCTCGTATTTACCGTCGGATTTCACCAACATTTCGGTGAGGTTTACCGCAGCTGCATTTAAAGAAATGGTGCCTAAATCAAGGGTTTCACCCTCCGATACATCAATGGAAGTTTCGAAGCGCTGAAATTCCACCGAGCTAAATACCAGGGTTTGTTTACCTGCATTTACTTTGAGAGAAAAGTTACCATTGATGTCGGAATTGGTACCTGAAGTGCTGTTTTTAAGCAAAACCGTAACAAAGGCAGCGGAGTTACCCGTGGCCTCATCTACCAATTTTCCCTTTACTTCGGTACTTTGAGCCCATAATCCATGAACAAAAAAGCCGAAAACAATGCATAAAAAGACAGCTTGTTTCATAAAAATATGCACCAACAGGCATTGAGTCTCCTATTGCTGCACTTCAAACCTAACAAGCTTTTGCGAAAATTCACAAAAAAACGATGTCCTCGTTATTTACAGAGGCTATTCTGAATGAAGCTAAATACCGAAATTTGTAGAAGTTTCTATTCAAAATCTGCCGTTAAGCATGAGCCATAATCCATCCGAACAAGCTATTATTTTATTTATGCTCCGGCATCTGCAAGGTTTAGGACCTAAAGTTTCCAGACAAATAGTACAAGAGCTTGTGGAAACGGATTATCTCTTTGAAGGAAAAGCTTCTGATTTGGCTCAACTTCCGGGTTTAGGTCCTGTTCATGCCGATAGATTGTTTGCTTTGAGTTCCAAAGGCAAAGATTATTGGCGGAGTCAATTGTATGCAGGTTTACATAGTGGAGTTAAAGCCCTTTGTTTTACCGATACCGACTATCCTAAACACTTAAGGCATCGACCTGAAATGCCACCCTTATTGTTTATGCGAGGCAAAGCCTTGCCCCAAAACCATAGAGTATTGGCTATTGTAGGTACCCGAAATGCTACCCGCTATGGTCTTGACTTTTTGGAGCGCTTAATGCATGGTTTGCGTGGTTTACCCGTTACTGTGCTTAGTGGTATGGCAAGAGGTATTGATCGAAAAGCACACGAAGCAGCAATATTTCATGGACTTAGGAGCGATGCAGTAGTGGCTCATGGACCCGAACAATGTCAGCCCCCCGGAAACGCAGATGTAGGGCAGGCATTGATTGAACATGGCGGTGCTTTTTGGAGCGAACATCCTGCAGGAACAGAGCCACAAAGGGCCTATTTTGCCATGCGCAACCGCATTATTGCAGCCATGGCTGATGCGGTACTACTCGTTGAATCGGGCGCAAAAGGTGGAGCAATGATTACCGCCAAAAGAGCCATGGAATACAAAAAACCACTCTTTGCTCTTCCCGGATTGTGGTATGCAGAAAAATCCAAGGGATGTCATTTGCTGTTGAAAGAAGGTCAGGCATCGTGCGTTCTTGAACCCGACGATATAAAGCAAAGCATGCAATGGGATAAACTTAACCAGGCAAGGCAAAGCAATATTTTTGATGCCTTGGACGAACAGGAGCAACTTATTGCCAGAGCTTTGCAGCAAAAACAACAATGCAATCTGGATGAATTGGCCGAATTGCTGGACTTATCCGTTTCCTCGCTTTCTTCCCTGCTCACCATGATGGAACTTAAAGGGATGGTCCAACGCATGGCAGGAAATTATTTTCAATGGAATTGGATGCAATAATAACATGCCTACCTCTTTGCAGGTATAAAAATGCATTGCAATAACCGGTTGGCTTTTATTGAACCCTTTTCCTACGGCGCAAATTGATAAGCTCAATAACCAAAGCATAAAACACGGCAAAATAGATGTAGGCTTTGGGTATTTCCTTGTGGAATCCTTCCAGAATAAGCATAAAGCCAATCAAAATTAAAAAGCTTAAGGCCAAGATCTGTAAAGACGGATTCTTGTTTATAAACCTGCTTATGGCTCCTGCAAAGAGCATCATTATGCCAATGGAAATAATTACCGCAATAATCATTACCAATACATGTTCGGTTAAACCTACGGCGGTTAAAATGCTGTCGAAGGAAAAAACCATGTCCAAAAGAATGATCTGAACCAACACCGAAAAAAAGGAGGCTTTTTTCTTTAAATCGGCATGCAATTCATCCTTCCCTTCCATTTTATGAAATATCTCCGTGGTGCTTTTGGCCATTAAAAACAGACCTCCGGCCAGCAATATTAAATCACGGCCCGAAACAGGGTGTGCGGTTTGGAGTATTCCTGCAACGTCTAAAGCAGGAATGGTAAATATGGGTTTGGTTAAACCCAAAATCCAATTGATCAGCAATAGCAGCATTACCCGAAATACCATGGCCAACAACAAGCCTAAATTACGGGCTTTACGTTGTTGATTTGCAGGCAACTTATTGCTTACAATGGAAATAAAAATAATGTTGTCTATACCCAAAATCACTTCTAGAAAAGTGAGGGTTAAAAGCGATATCCAGGCCGATGAGTCCGCAAAAATTCCAAAATCCATGGCGATAGTTTATATGGAGGCTATGTTCCGATGCAATCTACTGCCAGTTTCCCCATACTTTTACCGGAGCCAAGAAACTCATGGGCTTCGGGCAGTTGATTCCATGCAAAGGTATGCACTTTTGGCTTGGGAAAATTTGGACTCGATGCTTCTTTGACTACCATTTGCATCCAGTTACCCAACAAATCGGGGCGCTGTTCCGCAATGCGAAGCATGTTTAAGGTGAGGAGGGATTTTGAACCTAAAAGAAGTGAAATAGGGTGATGCAAACCAAAGCCCCAAAGCATAGCTACATCCCGCAAAAAACTCAATTTTTCAGATCTCATAGCTACCCCATAAGATAGGATCCTACCCCCGGGAGCTAGATGTTTAATACCTTTCCCAACAGATGCTCCGCCAATAGGGTCAAAAACTACATCTGCTTTGATTTTCGGTGGCATACCGGTATACCATGGTCTTTTTAGGCTATACACTAAAGGATAAGCCCCATGTTCTTGGGCTAAGGCTTCCGCCTTTTCTTTGCTGCGGCTACCCAAATACAACTCGGTCCCTAAGGGTTTTAAAAATGAAATTAAAGCCTGCCCTACCCCACCTGCAGCGGATAAAATCACTACTTTATCCTTAGGCTGCACTCTGGTCCATTCTTTGCATAAGCACCAAGCAGTAGTGTACTGCGTGCCTAAGGCCGTAGCCTCAGAAAAGCTATAATTTTCAGGTATTTCAACCGCTAGTAATGGAGAGCTATCGATTATTTGACTGTAGCCTCCAAATCTGGTAAAAGCCAAGACAGCTTTACCAAGCCAGGAGCTGTCCACATCGTCTGCTATATCTATTACCTCTCCTGCCGCTTCGTAGCCCGGTACAAAAGGATAAGGTGGCGCATCCTTGTACAAACCTTTTCTGGAAAGTACATCTGCATAATTCAGACCAAAAGCATGCACACGAATTCTGAGCATTCCCGACTCAAGCGGTTTTGCATCCTTGGTCGTTTCTTTAAATGCATCGGAAGCTTTTCCTTTTTTAAGGAGCTCCCAACTTCTATAGGTTTTAAGGTTTTCCACAGGCTTAAATAAAATAAAAGCTTTTTTTAAAATATATCAGTTTATTATAGAGTGTGTTCATTTGTTGGTAATGTCTTTGCTCTATTTTTGTTTTTTTGGCTTACCAAAGATTATACACTCCTTATTAACATTGCAAGGAGTTTTATTGTCTTAAAAATGTGTTCATTTAAAGCAGTATTAACAATTAACATGAGTTGTTGATTTAGTTATTACCTAACAAATAACTTGCTTCTGTACCTGTTGATTTGTGCATTAGCATGATGATAAAATGCGTTCTTTTTTGTGCTTTTGTATTTGGTTTGTAAGATTAGAGGCTTGTATAATGCACCTTTTTTATTTACCAAAGTATGTTATGGCAATTTTAAGCACAAGTTTTCCCTATATTTTCACATCAATTGTTCATAACTATGATACAGTTAATCATCGCCTCTGATCATGCGGGTTTTCCTTTAAAAGAAGCTTTGGTAAAACAGCTCCAATCCGAATCTATTGGTTGCATAGATATCGGTACCTTTGGTACCGAGCGTGTGGATTATCCGGATTACGCACATGCACTTGCTGAATCCATGGAAAATGGTGAGGCAGCCATGGGCATCCTTATTTGTGGCAGTGGTCAGGGAATGGCCATTGCAGCCAATAAGCATAAGGCCATTCGTTGTGCATTATGTTGGAATAAAGAGATTGTAACGCTTTCCAGAGCACATAACAACGCCAATGTATTGGCACTTCCCGGAAGGTTTCTAAATGTAGAAGAAGCCTGGGAAATGGTACAATGCTTTATACATACCGCCTTTGAGGGGGGGCGTCATTCCGAACGGGTCCATAAAATTAATCCTTCTTGATTTCCTTACTAAAGGCAGTCTCCAGGGGACTGAAATAATCGATGAGGGCTTCTTTAATCAATCGTTGTTGCTGTATGGGTTTTAGTCCGGGTAGGTGTTCGGTCGCCTCAAAATGGGGCCAACCGTCTTCGTCACGTCCAACAAATCGATAGTATTCGTAAGGTATGAGTAAACTGCAAATGGCCACATGTAAGGCGTCCATTTTTTGCTGTTTGTTTAAGCGCATGGGTCCTTTTCCTATTTCCTGTATGCCTACCAACAATAATATGGCTTCTAATTCAGGTGGTTCACCAAACTGCTTTTCCAAGGCTGTTTGTAAAGCTGCCCAATCTCTTTGAAACTCTAAGTCAGGCTTTCCCATAGTTTGGCTTATTTTTATGCCATGGCAAAGGTAGACATTGCACTTTTGATTCTTTTATTTGGTAGTCTTGCTTTAGGCTATGCTTTAGGACTCGTGCGTACTTCTTTATTGGTTATTGCCTCAGGGCTCGCTTATTATTTGTATCCCGATGTAGCAAGAGGCCTAGGCGATTGGTTTTCTTCCTTGGGTTTGGTACCCAAACATGCCCAATTAGCCACCGTGCTTACGGTTTGGATTCCTCTTTTAGCTGTGGCCTGGTTGCTGGGCTCTCTGGTTGCATCCTTACTTAAGTTGTTTTTTTTAAAATGGCTGGACCGAATGCTTGGAAGCCTTTTTGGTTTTGCTTCAAGTTTTTTGGTAGTAGCCTTTGCTGTCGTTTTTTTAGATTTTTTTCTGAACAATCCTAATCTGTTGCAGCGCAGCTGGGCTGAAGAAAGTAAATTGCTTCCTATTTTTCTGAGACTAGGCGAATGGCTTTTGCCCGATGAAGTATTGTTGTATCTAGATTTTATGAAGCAAGGCTAGCGCATTACAACATTTGGGATTGTGTTGTACGTCTTGGAAAAACCTAAAGGGGTTATTTACTCATAAATAGTAACGGTCTCTCTGGTCGTTTCTCCGGGTATAATGCGTACCACCGTCTGACCCGTTGCTGCACCGCGTGTGGCAGATACATTCAACACCACTTCCAATGCCAATCCGGAAACAGGGTCCGAATGTGTGTAAGATACTTCTCCTTCGGTATTGGTATAACGGGTTACGTCAATTTGACCTGATCCATTGCCGGACTGAAAAAAACGAACCTCTGCCTCAGATACTCTAAAGTCTTGTGCATCTAACACAGTAATGGTAATGGTACCTGGTTCAGGCTCAGAATAGCAAGAACTTAAGCTTGTTGTAATTGCAGCCAATAAGACAGCTGTAAAAAGTAGAATACGCATAATTTCTAATCAATACTTCATCAAATATACGCCCTTGCTTTGGTTTCCGCAAGATGTATAGCTTGTCAAGCTTTATGAGCTTAAGATTAGTACGTTTTCTTTTGTTATGGCCTGCGTATATTTGCCATATGCAGGATAAGATTCAATCCATAGAGGATGCTTTGCAAAAGTTAAGCCCAGATGCCATAACTGACCTAGAAGCGTTTAAACGTCAATATATTGGTAAGCAAAGTGTTATACAGGATTTATTTAAAAGTTTCAAGGAGTTAGATGCCGATGCTAAGCGTTTGGTTGGACCCAAGGTTAATGCGCTAAAACAAAGGGCTCAGGAACTGTATGAAGCAGCTTCAGAAGCCGGCCAAGGGGCTGTGGACGTTCCATGGAAAGATGCCTCCTTGCCTGGTCGGGCCATGGAATATGGAAGCCTTCATCCCTTAAGTTTGGTAGAAAGGGAGTTGATGGAAATATTTGATTTTGTGGGCTTTACATTATCTAAGGGACCGGAAATTGAGGACGATTGGCATAATTTCACTGCACTCAATTTTCCTGAAAATCATCCCGCAAGAGACATGCAGGATACTTTTTTTGTGGACTCAAAAGAAGAGCGTGTGTTGCGGACACACACTTCCGGTGTTCAAGTGCGCACGATGCTTAACTCCAAGCCACCTATTCGGGTGATTGCACCGGGAAGGGTATACCGTTGCGATAGCGATGCTACCCATAGTCCGGTTTTTCACCAATTGGAAGGACTTGTTGTGGACAAACATGTTTCCTTTAAAGATCTTAAGGAAACCTTGTTTTATTTTACCGAGGCTTTTTTTGGAAAAGGATTTGAGGTTCGGTTTCGTCCCAGTTATTTTCCATTCACCGAACCAAGTGCTGAAATGGATATTGGTAAGAGGAATGCCCAAGGAGGGATTGATTGGATGGAAATTTTAGGCTGTGGAATGGTGGACCCGGCCGTTTTGGAAAATTGTGGTATAGACGCACAAGAATACCAAGGCTATGCCTTTGGTATAGGAATCGACCGACTGGCCATGTTAAAGTTCGGGATTCCGGATATACGCCTGTTGTATGAGAACGATATGCGTTTTTTGAGCCAATTTTCTTGAAATTATCGACCCATATAAATCATGAGCATCGATACGTCTGATGGAGAAATACCGCTGATTCTAGACGCATTTCCTATGGTTTTAGGTCGCTGAGATTTTAATTTTTGCCGCGCCTCGGAGGATAGTCCATGAATTTTATCAAAATCAAGGCTTTCGGGAAGTATTAAATCTTCGAGTTTTTTAATTTTTAAGGCTTGTTCTTTTTCTCGCTCCATATAACCGGCATACTTTAATGCTATTTCGGCAGATGTTGCGGACTCCTCCCCTAAGTCCATTGAATGTATTTCTTGATCCAGCACTTGATCTTTTGACCTTAAATCGTTCAAGGCCAGTTGTGGTCTTGACAACAATTGAGCCCACCGGATTTTTTGCTGGATAGGACTAGAGCCCTTTTCTTCCAAAAGAGGATTGATGTCTTCAGGATTTGCACTATTGTTTTCTAAATACTTTTGGATATGCTTTGATTGGGCATATTTTGTTTCCATACGTTTCAAACGCTGCTCAGAAGCCAAACCTAAGGAATATCCAAGAGGAGTTAAACGTTCATCGGCATTGTCTTGTCTTAGAAGAATGCGATACTCTGCACGTGAGGTAAACATGCGGTAAGGTTCGTCCGTACCTTTGTGAATCAGATCATCTATGAGCACGCCAATGTAGGCTTGATCACGTGAAAGCACGATGGGTTCCTTTTCTTGGATTTTTAATGCGGCATTGATTCCTGCCATCAATCCTTGACAAGCTGCCTCTTCATAACCTGTTGTGCCATTGATTTGACCGGCAAAATAAAGACCTTCAACCAATTTGGTTTCCAGACTTGTGTTCAGTTGTGTGGGAGGGAAATAATCGTATTCTATAGCATAACCGGGGCGGAACATGCGTACCTGTTCTAAGCCTTTTATTTGACGAAGTGCCTTAAGTTGTATGTCCTCAGGAAGGGAGGATGAAAAACCATTCAAATAAATCTCACAGGTCTTCCAGCCTTCGGGTTCAATAAATAATTGGTGCCGATCCTTGTCCGCAAAACGATCGATTTTGTCTTCAATCGAAGGACAATACCTGGGCCCCAGACCTTGAATTCGGCCATTGAACATAGGGCTATGTTCAAAACCTTCTCTAAGTATGTCATGAACCGTTGGGTTGGTATAGCTTATATGGCAAGGAAGTTGTTTTTTAGGTTTTGGAGAGGGCATAAAAGAAAAGCCCTGTATTTCTTCGTCGCCGTATTGTATTTCGGTCTTTTCGTAATTTATGCTACGGCCATCTAGTCTGGGAGGTGTGCCGGTTTTCATTCTACCGCTATCAAAACCAAGTTCTATGAGCTGCTCTGTCAAACCAAAAGCAGCGGGTTCTCCTGCCCTACCTCCACCAAATTGTTTTTCGCCTATATGGATTAGTCCATTCAAAAAGGTCCCTGAGGTTAGGATTACAGCCTTTGCCTCAATTTTTAAATCCATGCTGGTAATTACGCCCCGAAGCTTTCCATGCTCGATCCATAGATGCCTCACTGGTTCTTGCCAGAATGAAAGCTGTTCTATTTGTTCGAGGCTTAAACGCCAATGCTCTGCAAAAAGAGCCCTATCGTTTTGTGTTCGCGGACTCCACATGGCAGGACCTTTGGAACGGTTGAGCATTCTAAATTGAATCATAGATGCATCGGATACCCATCCAGACAATCCCCCTAGGGCATCAATTTCCCGGATGATTTGGCCTTTTGCAATACCTCCCATGGCCGGATTGCACGACATTTGCCCTATCCTTGCTAAATCCATGGTGGCCATTAATGTTTTACAGCCCATACGCGCCGCTGCCGCTGCTGCTTCACATCCCGCATGACCTCCACCTACAACTATAACATCGTATGCATCCAACATAAGCTTTCATTTGTTCCACGTGGAACAATTACCACATGGTAAATGTAATTTTCAGCCAAAGATACAGCATCCAACCCGAGACCATCAACTTTAAGCCGGTTCCTAATAAAAACCCTAGAAATGAACCAATAGCCGAAGTTAAGGCCCGAGATACATCTTTTGAATCCTTGGTTAGCTCCCCAATAAATGCACCAACGAATGGGCCAAATAGAATGCCGGGAATGCCGAAGAACAAACCAATGATTAAGCCTACCGTAGAACCTCTAATTCCAGCCTTTGTTCCTCCTAATTTTTTCGTTCCCCAACTGGGTAAAATATAATCCATGACCATTACCACTACTGTTGCAATTCCGGTGCCAATCATTGCGGCGGAACTTGGATGCATCTCGGGTCGACCGAGCCAAAGGATCCACAACCCTATCCATGAAATGGGAGGTCCGGGAATTATAGGTAGTATGCAGCCTATAAGGCCCAGTATAAGCACAAAAAGGGAGCCCGTCAACCATACCAAATCCATTACCCATTCCATGACCTCAACCTTAATGCTTCATCCTCAGCTTGGGTCATCGCTGCTTTATCCGAAGCTTCAATATCATTAAATCCTATCAAATGCAATAGGCCATGAATAAGCACTCTATCCAACTCATCATCGATTGAAACCCCATAGTGCGCTGCCTGGGCTTCAACCCTATCTATCGAAATATAAATTTCGCCTTCTATATAATTACTGTCCTCCTTGCTAAGGTCAAATGTAAGTACATCGGTTTCGTAATCGTGGGCCAAAAATTGTTTGTTCATAGCTCGTAGCTCGGCATCCGAGTTAAGAATAAAGCTAAGAACTCCCAAGGAGACACTATGGTAATCGGCTACTTTTTGAACCCAAGCTTTTCGCTCCTCCACGTTTACCCAATCCTTAGCCGATTCGGTTGAATAAAACGAAATCATGGCGCACACACACGAAATTCAAGGCAAACTTCGCGGCCTTCGTTTCTAAATTCCATACTATCGGCCAATTGGCGCATTAGAAAGACTCCTCTACCGTTAGGTTTTTCTAGGTTTTCAGGATCTGTTGGGTCTGGCAGTCTGTCCGGATTAAAGCCTTTGCCCTCATCCCTTACTTCAAAACAAAGCAATGTGCCATCGCAACGGTATTGAATAGCCACCTTTTTTTGGGGATCGCAGCGGTTTCCATGCAATATGGCATTGTTGGCCGCTTCGGTTAAGGCAACCAATACGCTTCCGAAAAAATCTTCCGGTATGTTGTGCTCAGAAAATATGCGTTGAATCACCGATTCCAGACACCGAATCGAATGAATTTCGGAACTAAGCTCAAGCTTTCCGGGCAAGTCTTGTACAGGTTCAGTCATGGGTATTGGTTAAAGTAATCCGATACTTTTTGCTTGTAATAGGGTTTTAAGGCAGGTGGAACCGTCCGAAGCAACTCTGCCTCACGTTCCTTTTTCTTTAAATATTCTTGCAATACGTCTTCCGGTATCGCCCACTCTTGTACATTCTCTCTCGATTCCCGCTTTTCGTCTTCCTCTTGTTCTCTTTGAGCCCGCTCCGACTCTAGCATACGACGGGTAATTTCCTTTTGGCGGCGCACCGTTTCTGCACTTATGCGGCGGTTGAGTATGTCGGTTTCCGTTTCTTCCATTTTTTTAATGGCTTCACCGGCCTGTTTTCTGCCCTCCTCACTCATGTCTTTCAGCATTTCCTCCATTTCGCGGCGAATTTGTTCTTGTTCCGCTGCCATTTGGGCCAATCTTTTTGCCTGTTCCCCACTTCCCTGGCCACCCTCTCCTTTACCACCGTCTTGTTTTCCTTGCTGCGGACCCTTTTTCTGTTGATCGCGCATCTTTTGCTCCATTTCTTCCAGTTTTTTCTGCAGACCCAGTTGGCGCTGTATAAGGTCGGACATTTTATCCGGCTTACTTTGTCCGGGTTTATTGCATTGAGCTCCAGATTGACTGCCCATGGACTGCATTTGCTGCATCATTTGTTCCAAAGCCTCACTCAAAATCAGTGCTAAATTGTTGAACCCCGTCATGGCTTCTTGCTGACGACTCCAAGCAGAGGGATATTGACGTTGCGCAAAATGGTCCAAAGCACCTTCCATGCCACGCTTAGTCCTGCTTAATTCTTCCATAACATAGTTCTCCAACTCAATCACGCGCTTACTTAAGGCATGCAAGGAATCTTCTACTTTGGCGGCATCCGAGATAATTCTGCGTTGTTCCCGGGCAATGTTGCGCATTACTGCATCATTCCCTCTGGAAGTCTTAGCCTGCTCCATTACCTGCTCCTGATCAAAGCTTAATTGTACAATGTTTTCGAGCAGGGCACGCAAATCTTCCATGTTTTCCCCTTGCTGTTGTGCCGCAGCTGTTTGTTGCTGCTCCTTCATTTTCTGAGCCAAATCCTTCATTTTTTGCGCAGCACTCTTTTGCTTTTTTTGCGCTCCTGATTCTTTCTTCTGGTCCAGTTCCTCTTTGGCCTCCTCCATTTCCTTGGAAATCTCATCCATTTCCTCTCCGGTTTCCTCCAAATCCTTGGGCTGCTCCAAGGCTTCGTTCTTCTTTTCTAATTCCTCCAGTTCTTTTTGAATCTCTTTGGCTTCTTTGTTTAATTCTTCTTGGGCATTTTCTTTTTCTTCTGCTGTCATTTCCTTGTCTGCAGCCAAATCTTGTTGCTTTTTGGCCAGCTCCTCCAATCGATTTATTTGCTCCTGAAGCATTTGCTCCACCTCAAACTGCTTGAACAGTTCCAATGTTCTGTCCAATTCTCGTTCAACCTCTTCTTGGCTCATTTCCATTTGCTCCATGAGCTCCTGCAGCTTGTTTTTGTCCATCTGTTCCATGGCTTTATCCAGCTGCTCAAATAGGTCTTCTATCCCTTTGTCTTTTAATTGCTCAAATAGCTCCTCTATTTTTTTCTGTTTATCTAAAATATTTTGTTGTTCCGGGCTTAATTCCTGGTTTCTTTGGCTATTTTCTTTTTGCAATTGCTGCATTTTATCCAAAGACTTTTCTAGGGCCTTTCGGCGCTCCATCAACTCTTTAAGCTTTTGCTTTTCTTCAAAGCCAAGCTCCTTTTTCTCCAGCATGTCACGCTTAAAGTCTTCCATGCTTTTGTTCAGTTCTTCTACCGCCTTTTGCTGCTCCTGTAAGCCCTCTTTGATGGCCGACCTGTTTTCTTGTTGCATTTGGGACAACTCTTTTCTGCTGGGAAGTTGGTGCTTTTCTAAGGGTGTGCGGCTGTATTTTCGTCCACCGGCTCCGTCGTTGTCCCAAGCCTCAAAATAGTACCACAATTCCTGTCCTTCTTGTAAATTCAGGTTTTTGAGCCCAAAGGGAAGCTGGAAATTTACTTGTTGTTGGCCCTTGGGTATGCTGATTTTTTGACGCTCATAAACCGATTTATCCGAACCTTTGGATTGTACTTTGTACGCGAAGTACACCTCGGTAATTCCGTAATCATCACTAGCTGATCCATTGAATAACAGCCGATTAAAACTAATTGTATCTTTCCAAGCATCCACCTGTATTTGCGGATGTTCGTCGGCAATGACAGATACCCGGTAAGTGAGGGAATCTTTTCCTCTAAAGTCTTTATTTTCCGGAATCAACACATAATCAAAGCCTTGCATGGCCGTTCGATTGAACCGCAATTTTCCTTGGCTGTCGGGACTGTATCTTTTTGTGGTATCCGGCCAAATAACCTCAACTGCATCCGTCGCTTGCCAGTCCATTTCCCAGTCAATCCGCGTGCCTTCGGGCACTACCAATTCGCCCTTATCGTTTACCCATTCGGGTTTCATATCCAGATACTTAGGATAAGTTAAACGCGCTTTAAGCTGCCTTAGCAAAGGTTTCTGCACTACCTGCAAGGTGTAGTCTTGACTCCGAAAATCACCACTACTTAAATGAAAAGAAAGAGTTTGTGCGGGATGAGAAAAGGTATACATAAATAGCCCGGTTCCCGCGGATTGCATGCGGTACATTCCCGCAGATTCGTTTAGGTACAGCTGTTCGGGAATTTCGTTTCCCTCCAAACGTACTTTCAGGGTGAAATCTTCGTGGGCCGCAGTTTTTAAGGCCTCATTTTCAATAATAAAGCTGAAGGGTGCGGGAGGTAAAAAAGTCTGGTTGTAGGACACGATACGCGTGGTACTTTCCGCAATAATTTGCGGTTTAGCCAGCCATAGGGCCAAAAATGTCAGTAAAACAGGCAAGGTAAACCAAAGAAATTTGCGATTTACGCGTAGGTCAATGGCTTGGGCAAAGGGAACGGTCTGGAGCCTTTGCGTGCGTTGTTCAATGGCCGCCAGCAGCAAAGGCGATGCATGGGCACCCGCACTATGCTTCAGTTCTAAGGTATTTAACAGCCTATCGTCCACCTCTTGTCGAAAATGGCGACCGATTAAGCGCGCAGCGTCCTCATAAGACAGATGTTTGCCCAGACGATACAATCCCAACAAGGGACGCAAAATAAACCAAGCAAAGACACTAATATTGAGGGCAACAAAGGACCAAAAAAGGCCCATGCGCACAAATCCGGAAAAGCGACCGAAATATTCTAAAACTGTGATTAACAAAAAGTAACCTACCAAAAGCCCTAAACCAATAAGCCCACCGCGCAGCAGTTCGTTCAAATAGAACTTTCGAATAAAAGCATCCAGCCTGGCTATAAGTGCGTCTTTCTCCCGCATGTCCTTGATACAAACAAAAAATCGAAGCCAAGGCGAGTTGTTGCAACACCAACCGCCCACCTCAGGCATTGTTTATAACGGAAAAGCCTTGGCATTGTTACAGTTTTTTTAAATCCTTCTTTTTTGGGGCCCTTTCCGGCTTTCGGCTTTAGCTGCCTTGCCAAAAAGGGCTGCTTTTGGGCTTGTCGGGGCTTGCTAAAGCGCCGCCCGCCTCGCCCAAAAGCAGCTCCTTTTTGGCTTTGGCAGGCTACCGCCTCAATCCGGGGGCCGAAATCCTCTTCCAAACAAATTTGGCCTATGGAAGGCAATCTGCGGCAGGGATTGCAGCGGTTAGCCCACAGGGTCTGAACTTAGGCCCGCTAGGCTTTGGCGGCGACCAAAGGAAGCCCCCAAAGCTGTAGCGGGACTTGGTTCAGGACCGAGGACTATGAGCGGAAAGCCCGGTGCCTCGCCCAAATTATTTTGGCAAACCTAAATTTGGAAGTGGCGAGGCAGCCGCCCTATTATTTTCGTTTTTTCCCCGGTTCAATATGCACGCCCACGTAAATCATGCGTCCAAAAACCGGAGCCCAAATGAATCCTGCGTCAAAATTGCTGTTGTAGGGATCGTTGGGCTGCACAATGGGATTGTCTTGGGTGAAATTCCCAAGGTTTTCGCCTCCTATATACACTTCAAAAATGCCCAATTCTTTTCTGATTTGTCCAAGAAAAAGCGCGTACCAATCGCTGCGTAAGGGTCGATTCACATTCGGGTCGTTGAGTTCCGGCAATCGCGACGGCCCTACCAACTGGGCGGTAAAATCAAGAAAGAGTCCCCAAGACTTGATTTCGTAGCCAAGGCTGGCCAAGCCTCTTTGCTCCGGTA
>CAZJFM010000002.1:40786-43649 GCA_964545365.1 uncultured Candidatus Competibacteraceae bacterium
CCAAACAACCTGGGGCTCCACTGAATGCCTCCTCCGGCGCTCCAGCTTTCCTCGGGCTTAAGGTTCGGGTCAATAGTAATGAGCCGCGAGGTGGTAAGCACGCCCAAGCGGTCCGCAAAATAGTTTGGAGTCCTAAAAGCCCGTCCGCCGCTAAGCCTAAAGGCCAAATTTTCTCTCGGACTTGCTTTTAGGTGTGCTCTTGGTTGGGGATACCAACCAAAGAGGTTATGATAATCTATTCTTCCACCCAACACAAACTCCCAAATTGCGTTTGGCTTGAGTGTAATTTCTCCAAAGCCTCCCGGAACCAACTCGCTTCGTTGTGGATTAAACCCGACAAAATTTTCTTGTACCTCATCCCACATAAAACTGGCACCGGCTTTCCAGGTGTAACGGGTATCTCCAATAATGGATTGGTAAATACCGTTGAAGTATAAGGTGCTTTCTCTACCGGTATAGGGATTTAGCCCAAAACCTCCGGATTGATCGTGAAAGGTAAAGCTGGTCATGAGTCCAAGGCTTTTGTAGGGTTTGTCTTTAAAGAAGAAACCGGTTTTAGCAAAGGCTTCGCCCCGGTAGGTGCGCATGCCTACCGGAAATGCCGCGCCCGGAATGCCCGGCGAAAGCGTCTGAACGTTTCCTCCTTCGATTCGATGCCCAAAAAAGCGCACACCAAATTGAGATTCCATATTTTTTCCATTGTATTTCCAACGATGTAGGGCACTTACACTTCTTTTTTTGGGCATATCTAAAAAGGAATCGTTGTTGGCGTCAATGGCCTCATTAAAATAGCTTCCGGTGGCCATGGTGAGGTTTGACCAGCGCGGATTGATGCGCACGGCTTTGTGTACCGATGCTTCTATACGTCCCATGTGGTTTCCGTACACATTAACGTACCAATTGGGAGCAGTTTCAGGCTTTTGGAGTTCCAAGTTGATTTGTCCGCTCATGGATTCGAATCCGTTTACTGCCGATCCCACGCCTTTTGAAATTTGTATAGACTCCATCCAAGGGCCGGGAACAAAGTCCAAGCCCAAGCCTGTGGCCAAACCTCTTAAACTGGGTAACAGTTCTGTGGTTATGGACACGTATCGGCCGTCGAGGCCAAGCATTTGAATGGTTTTAGCGCCGGTTACGGCATCTGTAAAGCCAACATCAACCGTTGCATTGGTTTCGAAAGATTCGGAAAGATTGCAACAGGCTGCTCTTCGCAGTTCGCCTGCGCCAATATGTTCGGTAGGCACGGTATTTACGAGGGACATGCCGCTGCGGAATTTTTGTTCTTCCACATCAAAAGCCTTTAATTGTTCGCGCCGCAAGCGGTGGGTCTCGTGTATTTCGGCTTCTAGGAAGAGTGTGTCTGAAACATAGGCGGGCCCGCCTGCGATTACCTTTAATCGGATAGCCTTATTGGGAACGCTAAAGTTGTATCGGCCGATGGAATCGGTGTAAAAACCACCACCAATGCCTCCATTTTCCGGCATCAACCATACGATTCGGACGGATGGAAGGCCAAGGCCTGTGCTGTCGACAAAGGTGCCCTTGAATACTTGTCCAAAGGCATTAGGGATTAGAAATAGGGCAAAAATGCTGCCAAAGAATGTTTTCATTTCAAAAGTGTATTACATGGTTTGATGTATCGTTTAAAAACGACCCATCAAATGCGATACACTTGCAGCAGAGACAAAAAATGGGGGACGGATTGGGGGACGGCTTTTGTCCGCGCACCGGGTTTTGTGGATGGCGGTTTGTTATTTCCAATTAGAGATTCGAAATCAGTGGGACCAAGGCCTACAAAACCAAGGGCAAACCAAATTTTTACATCTTTTATTGGCTTGGGAAGTTCCAGACCCGGCCTCCACCAATTTTTTACTTGGTCGCAGCAATGTTTTTTCCAAACGGGTTCTTTTCGAAGCTCCTTGGCAGTTAGGGACTCTTGTGTATTCCTATCCGAATTGCAACAACCAAGCTCCCTGCTTGATAGCTCACATAACTCTGTTTTTTGGCTTTCTACTTCGGAGAAAGAGCAACAGTCAACGAAGCCTTTTTGCTGTGCACATAGCGTACTGTGGCTGTTACCCAAGCCTATTTGAATGCTGTTTTTTGTCCTACAATAGTGGGCATACACCACCTGTCCGGAGGAGCTCCAGACCATGAGTGACAACAGCAACCAAGTACTAGCTTGTTTCCACATACAAGGCTAAATTACGGAAGAGAAAGCACAACCCGGTTGCAAATGTTAGGCTGCGTTTGGCGATTAGCGCACCAGTAATTTTTGAAAGAAGACGCCCTGGTTGTTGTTAAGCCGTAGAATATACCAACCGGCAGGCAAAGATTGGATGTTCATGCTGTAGGAAGAAGAGGCAGGGATTTCTAATTTCTTAACTAAAGCGCCACGGGCATCGAGCAATGCCAAGTGTCCTCCTAAGGCTGCTTTGCCCGACCACCGGATATGGACCATATCCTTGGCGGGATTGGGGTACAGCTGCATTCCGGTATTGGGAGCTTGAATGCTATTTTGCGTCAGATTATTTCCGCTTTCGACCAAGGGGTTTCTAAAATTATCTAAGACGTATTGCATGGCAGCCACTTGCTCTTGGGTAAACATGTTCATGCAAGAATCTGCGGCATAGTCCATAAAGTTCTCTATTTGGTCGGGGAAGTCGGTGCCGCCCTGGTCTTGGCAGCTATTTTTTGTAAAATCACACACTTGGTTGGCGTTGTCGGAAGCCGGAGGAGTATCGTTTAGTCCATCGTCTTCGGTGCAATCTCCGTCGCCCCAAATGTGGCGTAGCCCTAAATAGTGGCCTACTTCATGGGTTAAGGTACGTCCGCGGTTTACCATATCCAGCCCGTTGGCTGC
>CAZJFM010000002.1:43749-50286 GCA_964545365.1 uncultured Candidatus Competibacteraceae bacterium
AAATCTTGGTTTAGCACCTCTATTTGCTGATAAATAAGGGAGTCCGGAATGTTTTCTTCTGCAGTGGTATATACTACATGTACCACCACGGGAATTTGGTACAAGGGGGCGGTTTTGTTTGGACCGTTTTGTCGGGCATGGGAATAAGCCTCCTCTTGCCACTGTTTGATAGCCGCGGCTCCCGTCGGGTTTTCTTGTGCCAAATGCTCTAAAATCTGATGAGACGCACAGGGCTCCTGGGCCTTAAGCACATGCAAGCTTGTCATTAGGAGTATAAGAACAGAGAAACAAGTCTTCATAACTGAAATTTGAAATTAAAATGAGGGGTAACAGGAGCAAGCTTTTAAAGCTGCCTTTTTAATTTGTTGAATAGCGGCTGTAGGGTCATCGGCGCCTTCCGAAAGTGCCCAAGAGCGCATGAGTAGGGTTTCTTTATCAAAACTTAGCATATCCAAAACCCAGGCACCATCCGGTATTTTATCGAATGTAGGCCAAGATTCAGGCACTTTGCTTTCGTAGCTTGGCGCAGCCATACCTTTACGTTTTCGCAAAATTTCTATGGCCAATACTCCACCAAAAAGACCGTCGGTTACTTCCAGCCCATGAAGCTGCAATTCATAAGCAACCGTGCGAATAAATGCAGTGCTGTCGGCTTTCCATTCGTGATTGGCGAGCGGGTTTGTGAAATTTTCAGGGGAGAAACCTGGCGTTGAAAAGTAAAACTTTTGCTGCACACTCCATGCAAACATGGCATCCCTGTGGCACGCTTGTTTTTTTGAAGCACAGGAGGCAAATAAACTCCCCACCAATAGAACGAATAGGTACCGGGTCAATTTTGTAGCTTTGCCCCAAAGATAGAATTTACGCAGCGTTCAAAAAAACATCATGAAAGGAATTATTAAGACCAAACACGGCGATATGCATTTGGAATTTTTTTCCGAAGACGCCCCAAAAACGGTAGAGAACTTTGTAAATCTTGCTAAGTCAGGGTTTTATGACGGACTTACCTTCCATAGAGTTATACCGGGGTTTGTTGTCCAAGGTGGCTGCCCAAGAGGAGATGGTACCGGAGGCCCGGGCTATAAAATCAAATGCGAAACCTCCGGGCAAAACCAATTTCATGACCGTGGTGTGCTTTCCATGGCCCATGCAGGTAAAGATACCGGTGGTTCACAATTTTTTATTGTGCACCAACGAGCCACTACCAGTCATTTGGATGGGGTACACACCTGCTTTGGTAAAGTTACCGAAGGGGTGAACATCATCGATCAAATTCAAGGAGGTGATGTAATGGAAAAAGTAACCATTATTGAAGAGTAAGATGCTGAATGATTTTCCCAGCGTTGTAGTTAAGAAACGCCAGATGGATGATCTCTTGGCTTATGTCATGGATCAAAAACTCACCATTCGTGTAGTGCCTAGAGGGATGGCCGAAGAGTGGGAAATTACTTTTGAAATAGAAGAAGTGCTTAAAGCGGTCGCTTTAGGTATGTTTTTGAGGGAGTTAAAATTGGAGCTTGCCGGCTTTCAAATGCCTGCACTACCCTCCAAAACAAAAACTAAGAAGCCTTCTAAATCTGCAGCAGAGCAAACAATTGCCCCTGCTTCACCACAACCGGAACCGGAGGCTGATAAAATATCGCCATCAACCGATAAGGGCACAGCCGCCCCACAAGCCGACCCGGATCCTGTGAGGGCCTCAAGCTCCGGCCTTTTTCAGGTAGATAATGCCGGAGACGATGAGCCCGATCCGGAAAACATGTTTTAATCCTATTCTGCTTTTCCATTATTTATGAGTGGTCCACACCTTTCAGAACAAGAAGTAATTCGGCGCGAGGCTCTGGCTGAATTGCGTAATTTGGGCATTGACCCTTATCCTCCGGAGGCTTTTCCCATTAGCCATACACCCAAAGAAATTCTAAGTCAATTTAAGGACGAGGAAGCGGAACGCTGGACCGAAGTATCCATCGCCGGCCGGCTTATGAGCCGAAGAATTCAGGGAAAGGCATCCTTTGCCGTACTTATGGACTCGGGAACACGTATTCAGCTCTATTTTAATAGGGACGAAATATGCCCCGGAGAAGATAAAACGCTCTATAATACAGTGTTTAAAAAGCTGCTGGACTTAGGAGATATCATTGGAGTTAATGGCTTTGTTTTTCGAACCAGGGTCGGGGAAATCACGGTTCATGTAACCTCATTTACCCTTTTGGCAAAATCTCTGCGCCCTTTGCCCATGGTAAAAACCGATGCCGAAGGAAATACCTACGACGCATTCTCTGACCCCGAATTGCGCCACCGCATGCGCTATGTTGACATGTTGGTGAACGATGGGGTTAAAGACACCTTCATTTTAAGAAGTCGTATCATTTCCTCCATGCGGCGCTTTTTTGACAGCAAAGGCTGGTTGGAAGTAGAAACCCCCGTGCTTCAGGCCATTCATGGCGGTGCAGCAGCTCGGCCCTTCACCACACACCACAACAGTCTGGATATGCCGCTGTATTTGCGGATAGCCAATGAGCTATACCTTAAAAGACTTTTGGTGGGCGGCCTCAACGGGGTGTATGAAATAGGCAAAATGTTCCGAAACGAGGGGATGGATAGAACCCATAACCCGGAGTTTACCTCTATGGAAATCTATGTGGCTTATCAAGATTACCACTGGATGATGACCATGACGGAGCAATTGTTAGAAAATATTGCCAAGGAAGTGCTGGGATCAACTCAGGTGGAGTTCGATGGAAAAACCTTGGAATTCAAAGGCCCGTACAAACGAATTAGCCTGTTCGATAGTATTTTAGAGGCCACCGGTGTCGACATTTCTCAAATGGATGAGCAAGCCCTTCGTGAACAATGCAAAGCCTGGCACATTGAGGTAAGCCCCGAAATGGGTAGAGGCAAACTTATCGATGAAATTTTCGGAGAAAAGGTAGAAGCTTCTTTGATTCAGCCAACCTTTATTACAGACTACCCGCTTATCATGACCCCTCTTGCGAAAAAGCACCGAAATAAAGAGGGTTTAGTGGAACGATTTGAGCTGTTCATCAACGGTAAGGAAGTTGCCAATGCCTATTCCGAGCTCAACGACCCCATAGACCAGCGCCAACGCTTCGAAGACCAACTGGAATTAGCCAATCGAGGTGACGAAGATGCCATGGCACTAGACGAAGATTTCCTGCGCGCACTCGAATATGGCATGCCTCCTGCCTCAGGGCTTGGTATTGGTATCGATCGCTTGGTTATGATGCTCACCGGCCACCGAAGCATTCAAGAGGTCTTGTTTTTCCCTCAAATGCGACCGCAAAAGGATGCCTAGGCTGCACCTATTTGTTTTTGCCTCGCTTCTTTCTGTAGCCGGGTTAAACGCTCAGCAATTGTGGCAACCTAAGCTCGAGGCTGACCTGTTTGTGCAAACAGGCCCGGAAAAATCCTCCGTTTGGCTGGGGCTTTACGACAACAAACAAGCGTTTAGACCTCTAAGTTGGGTGCCCGTGGTAGCTACCAATGCCTCAAATGTTCAAAAGGTGTTCTTTTTGGAACAAGAGCTATGCTTAATTTCCTACGACAGACCATGGATAGAGGTTACCGAATGCTTTACTGTCGATTCTTTGTACCATGCCCGCTGGAACAGAACAACCCGTGTAGACATTGCCGCCCAAGCCTTTATGTCGCTTGCAAAAACCACAACTCCGGAGGAGCGTTGGCAAATCATTGATGGCTACCACCAAGACCTCACAGACCCTCGTTTGAGGCAAATGGGCTTTTCTGAACTTCCTTTGCTCTTGCAGCCCCTCAAAATTTCCGGTTTTAAGGACAGCTTGGCAACTAGTCCGGAGGTCAAACACGTAGGAAAGTTTTTTGCTTCAGACGCCGGAAAAAGCCTGCTCACCTTTAGAAGGGACGCGCAAGTCCAAGATTTTCTTAATCAAATTCCCGGGGTAAGTCTGGCCGACCTGCATCTAGGCTTTAAATGGTATGCCTTGGAGCGTTTAGCACAAAAGGATACGCATACCGCCTTAATGCTGCTTAGCCGCTTAGAACGGTCTACGCCCAACGATGAATGGGTCAAAGCAGCGCTTGCAAGGATTTACCAAACGCATGGCGTTGATCGATAAGCATTCAACCTTTTTTGTCCCAACGAAATGCTCCGCCCTCTAAAAGCTAACCCAACTCAGGGGGTCAACCGGCAAGCCTTCGTACCAAACCTCAAAATGCATGTGGTGGCCGCTACTTAGATCACCCGAATTGCCGACAATACCAATGGGTTCACCGGCACGAACAAACGCGCCTTGCTTTTTAAGCATAACGGCATTGTGCTTGTAAACGGTAACCAAGTTAAACCCATGTTGAACCACCAAGGTATAGCCTGATTCAAAACTCCAATCGGCATAAATAACCGTGCCGTCTAACATAGATTTTACCGCTTCGTTTCGCTCGGTAGAAACATCTACACCATAATGGGATTTCCTCAGGTCAAAACTATCGGTAACCCAACCTTTGGCAGGTGGAAAAGGCAAGGCATCTGGTAGGCTTTTCGGACGTTCGGCTTTACCTACCGGCATAAATACATCTTGCGATTCCATTTCGAGACGTAGCAGGGAGTCCTCCGGCGACCTTCGATAGGAAGCAAGTTCCTGGGAAACAGAATCCTGAGAGGATGGCAAATAGTCGGGAAGCTTTTCCCCTTTCAACACCTTTTGAAGGTTAATTAGCATGAAATCTCTGCTGTCTAAAGCATCGGCCAAAGAGTCGGTTTTGTATTCCAACTCAAGGGTTTTTAACTTAAGTGCAGGGTCTGAATAACCCGGAATATATTCTCTAAGTCCCGTAAACGCTACCAAATAAATGGTTAGCAAAACCATAACTATAATGATGGACGAAAAAAGAACCACCAGCTTTAGAAAGGAAAGGCGAAACGACCGCTTAAAGCCAAAGTCGGCCTCATCCAATACCTGAATTCTGTAATGGTGCCTACCCCTTGAAACCAACGATTTAAGCCTGTTCAGCAGAGCCCTTGCCATAGACTGCAAGTTACGGATTCATGCCCAAACCTTTGTGCCTTCGGTACAGTTGCGGCAAATATCGATTTCACTCCGCGAAACCAGCAACCGATTGCGAAAGGATTCATAAGGCTTGTCGTACCAGATCTTATCTAAGCTTAGCGATTGAATATCGCCCAAAACATGGCTGGCATCTTTGTCAAAGCAACAGGGAACTACCTTGCCATCCCAAGTAAGGACGCATCCGCTCCACATCCGCCAACATTGGTTCAACAGCTTATTTCGAATGCGAAACCGGCCGTCCGGCCCTTTCTCATAACGGCTAAACTCAGGCTCATCCGGAATTAAATGATGGTCGGTGTCCGGATCATATACCTGCGCCGTTTTAAAAACCACCCGATCTGCGCCGGCCTCAAGAGCCAATCGTTTTACCTCAAAGCGTTCATGCAAAGAGGGCTTCAACAGCAAATGCTGAACCACAATTTCCGGAAATTGCTTCCTTTTGTTCCTGCGGGCCTCTGCTACATGCTTTATGCCTTGGAGCACTTTTTCCAATTTTCCTCCGATGCGGTAGGCCGCATAATGCGCTTGACTTGCACCATCCATGCTAATGATTAAGCGGTGCAAACCCGAATCTACAACACGTGCAGAGGTTTCTTTGCTTAAATAATGTGCATTTGTACTGGTGGCCACAAAAATACGTCTAGAAGAAGCCTCCTTAACCAAATCCAAAAAACGGGGGTGCAAAAAGGGCTCTCCCTGAAAGTAAAAGTTCAAATACTGAATGTGCCAGGCCGACTCGTCCATAAACTTCCGAAACAGATCTTGAGAAAGCATGCCGGTGGGCCGACTAAAGGACCTCAGCCCTGAAGGACATTCCGGGCAGCGCAAATTGCAAGAGGTTGTTGGCTCCACCGAAACCGAAAAGGGCAATCCGGCCATTTGTGACTTTCCGGAAGCCAAGCTTTTGCGGTAGCTACGGTAAATCCGCCACATGTTGTGTATCCGCCGGGCATCGGATTGAGCCAGCATTTTTACAAACGAAGGCAAGCCAAATTTACTCGCTAGTTTTGGACGCATGGCTTAAGAGTCCTCTTCGTTTTTGCGCGTTTTGCTCAATAATTGCTCAATTCGGTCGGCATAGGCCGCTGAATCGTCATGAAAAAAATGCAAATCCGGTACAATCCGCAGGCTTTTGCCTAGCGATTGCCCCACCGAATAACGAATTTTACTCTTGCTGTCTTCTATGTGTTGAAGGCTTTCCTCAGCACTGCCTCCCCCCATCAAACTAAGGTACACACGGGCTATAGATAAGTCCGGAGAGACCCGCACTTGGGTAACCGAAACCATTCCCCCTTTAGCAAAATCTCTGCCGTGCCGTATAAAATAGTCTGCTAACTCCCGCTGAACCAAACGTGCTACTTTTTGCTGCCTAGTGCTTTCCATACCTTCAAAAATACGGTCTTTTTCTACACCACCATATCAACTAACTTTAGGCCATGCAAAGGCTCTTAATTTTCGCTTCCGGAAATGGCTC
>CAZJFM010000002.1:50386-95811 GCA_964545365.1 uncultured Candidatus Competibacteraceae bacterium
TGTCCGGCACCACCATTCATTTGGTAAACGAACGCTACGACGAGGGCCAAATCCTTTGTTCCTTTTCTTGTCCGGTTCCCCCGGAACGTAGCCTAGAATCGCTGCGCCATTCGGTTCAAGCCTTAGAGAAATATTGGTACCCCAAAGTCATTGAGTGGTACGCCTCTCAAGTGTCCACATTAGCTTAGTGTATTGTTTTTTTGGGCGCCTATTCCCGCTCTCAGCTTTAGTTTTTCTTGCAAAGGCATTCGGCCTAGGGCGTACAGGGTCTTTCGGCCGAGCCGTAAGCCGCTGCCGCCAAGGCCGCCTAAGCCTTTGCATAGAAAAAGCTATCGCTTCCATCGGGGGCGCAAACCCCGCTCCGAATAATCCCTTATCGCTCTCTTTACGAACCCCTTCTTTCCAGTTCCTTAACCAACTTTTCCTCGTGGCCTTCTCTATATCCAATAAAATCAGAAGCTTGGAAAGGTTCGCCGGTTGTACCAACCAACAAGTCTTTTACGTAGTCTTGTCCTCGTTCGTTCCAACCGTTTCGCCAGGCCATAAGGGTGTCGTTTCCCAATCGCTCCACCTGATAGATCACCAAAACCGTATCCATAAAGCGGTCGCTTTTTCGATAGGCAAAAAAGGGCATAGGAAGAGGCAAGGCTTGGTGTACTAAAGTGCCTTCTCCCGGATTGAAACTAAAATGGGCCAAACCGGATCGGACATCTTCTGAATTAGCTACACGTCCTTCCAATGCCGGGGTTTCCAAAAGTTCCTCCACCGACATAGGGGGCAGGGGCTTGTTTCGTACTTTAGGGGCTTGTGCACTATCGGCTGAATTTTGAGGATTATCCGTGTTTTTAGGGGATTCTCCACAGGAGGCCAAAATGATCCATGCTCCGAAACCAATCAACGCTAATTTTTTCCAACTCATACCAAAAGATTAAAGTCCAATTGCCGCCGTTCTAAGTCGGCGCGTTTTACCACAATGTCTACCTCATCTCCTAATCGGTATTCCAAGCCGGTTTTGCTGCCTCGAACACAATACTGCTTTTCGTCGAAATAAAAATAATCCTGCTCCAAATCCCTTAGCCGAATCATTCCCTCGCATTTATTCTCTTTTATCTCTACAAATATACCCCACTCTGTTACTCCTGAAATAACTCCTTTGAACGATTCTCCCAAATGCATTTTCATATACTCTACCTGTTTGTACTTGGTAGATGCTCGTTCGGCTTCGGCTGCTTTGCGTTCCATTTCTGAGGAATGCTTGCATTGCGCTTCCAGGGGGTCTTTTGCTTGGCTGGGCGCATCGGAAAGATAGGCTGCCAGCAGGCGATGCACCATTACATCAGGCCACCGTCGTATGGGAGAGGTAAAGTGGGTGTAGTAATCAAAGGCCAAACCGTAGTGCCCTACATTTTGGGTGGTATACACCGCCTTTGCCATGCTTCGAATGGCCAAGGTTTGAATCATATTTTGCTCCGGCTTTCCTTGCACCTCATCCAATAATCGATTTAGACTTTTGGAAATAGCGCGCGGATGACTCAAGTCTATTTTATAGCCAAAAGTGCTTATAAAACGCTTGAACTCCTTGAGTTTTTCCAAATCCGGGCTGTCGTGCACTCGATACACAAAGTTTTTTGGGCCAGCTTGTTTGCCCTTGGGTTGGCCTATACACTCGGCCACCTTTTTGTTGGCCAACAACATGAACTCTTCAATCAAATGGTTGGCCTCTTTGCTTTCTTTAAAATACACACCCAGAGGCTTTCCATCTTCATCTAGGCGGAATTTAACCTCGCTTTGCTCCACCCTCAATGCGCCATGTTTGAATCGATCTTTGCGCAGGCGTAAGGCCATTTCGTGCAATTGAAGTAAATCCTTTGCCTCAATTTTTAGCGTCGGACCTTCTTTACCTTCAATTATTTGCTGAGCCTCCTCATAAGTAAACCGTTGGTCCGAATGAATGACGGTTCTTCCAATCCATACGTTTTTCACTTCTGCCAAAGCGTTCATGTGAAATACGGCGGAAAAGCAAAGCTTGTCTTCGTGTGGCCTTAGGCTGCATAGACCGTTTGATAGCTTTTCCGGAAGCATAGGAATCACCCGATCTACCAAATACACCGAGGTTGCCCTTTGCTTGGCTTCTTTGTCGAGTAAGCTTCCGGGTTCAATATAGTGCGACACATCGGCAATATGAACGCCTACTTCCCAAAGCCCCTCTTCCAGTAAGCGAATAGAAAGGGCATCGTCAAAGTCTTTGGCATCCTCCGGGTCAATGGTAAAGGTCGGAACGGCCCTAAGGTCCAACCTCCGTTCAATTTCTTTAGAATCAATGCGGTCTGGAATGGCTTCCGCTTCTGCTTCTACCTCGCCGGGGAAAGACAATGGGAAGCCAAATTCAGCAAGAATAGCATGCATTTCGGTTTCATTCTCCCCGGGTTTACCCAACACTTCTGCAACCTTTCCTACGGGGTTTTTCCCTTCCTGTCCCCATTCAATGATGTCAACCAATACTTTGTCGCCGTGATTGGCCCCATGCATATAGCGTGGGGGAATAAACACATGTTGGGGCATTTTATCGCTGTCGGGAATTAGAAAGGCAAATTGTTCGTTCTTTTCCAAGACACCAACAAAGCTCGATTTTGCCCTCTCCAATACTTCCAGGATTTCTCCTTCCAGTTTTCCTCTTCGTTTTCTGGCAGCTATAAACACCTTAACGGTATCTCCATGCAAAGCGGACCGAAGCTTACGTGAGGGAATGTAAATGTCGTCTTCGGAGGAATCCGAAATAACGTAAGCATTTCCACTCTGCAACATGGCGACACGGCCTTCCGCTGTTCCTCGTACGCCCTCATATACATACTTTCCTCGTCCGTCATGCTTTAAAAAGGCCTCATGCTCTAAGGCATCCAGACATTCCTGCACGAGAAGCCTGTTGTATTGGTCGCCCGGATCTATATCCAAACGTGCCGCAACCTGTTTGTGATTCCAAGCCTTGCCCGGATTTTCTTTAAAAATGCTACGGATTTCTTTCACTAGGCTTTTACGCACCTTTTTAAGGCGCATGCCTACCCTCTTCTTCTTTTTTGGCATAGTTGCCTAAATGTAGCTATAAATCCCGAACAGACCGAAACAAGCTGTTTTTGGACAGGCGTTAACCGCGATGTTTTAGTCCAAGTACATTACTTGCTTTACTGCACGCACAATACGTCCGGCATTGGGCAAAAAGGCATCAACCATGGTTGGTGCATAGGCTAGGGGAGTGTCAGCACCATTTACTCTAAGCGCCGGAGCATCTAAATAGTCGAAGGCATTTTGCTGCACATGGAAAACTACTTCGGTAGAAATGTTCCCTAAAGGCCAGCTCTCTTCAACACAAACCAAACGGTTGGTTTTTCGCACCGAAGCAACAACGGAGGCGTAATCGATGGGCCGAATGGTTCTAAGGTCAATAATTTCAGCTTCAATACCTTCTTTTGCTAGTGCTTCAGCAGCTTCTTGTGCAGCCTTAATTATTTTTCCATAGCTAACGATGGTAACATCTTTTCCTTCTCGGTCAACTCTTGCTTTGCCAATAGGATAAAGGTATTCTTCTTCAGGAACCAAACCCTTATCTCCATACATCTGCTCCGACTCCATAAAAATAACCGGGTCGTTATCGCGTATGGCCGTTTTAAGCAAACCTTTGGCATCGTTTGGATTGGAAGGAACAACCACCTTAAGTCCCGGAGTGTTGGCATACCATGAATCAAAAGACTGTCCATGGGTCGCGGCCAATTGTCCTGCAGAACCGGTAGGCCCGCGAAAAACAATGGGAACATTTACTTGCCCGCCGGACATTTGATACATTTTGGCAGCATTGTTAATAATTTGGTCAATGGCTACCAAGGAAAAATTAAAGGTCATGAACTCAATGATGGGCCTCAAGCCGTTCATGGCAGCTCCTACACCGATACCTGCAAATCCTAGCTCGGAAATGGGGGTGTCGATTACCCGTTTAGCCCCAAATTCATCCAACATGCCTTGGCTAACCTTGTAAGCACCATTATATTCGGCCACCTCTTCTCCCATCAAAAAAATAGAAGAATCGCGACGCATTTCTTCGGTCATGGCCTCTCTTAGGGCCTCACGGAATTGTAATTCTTTCATGATAGCGGACTGTCTAAACTGCACTCAGCGGGGCAAAAGTACATAATTCTAAGCGTAATCTTGAGTTTCCGGATTCCCAAGAAAATGGACGTAACGAATCCATGTCAAATAAGCCTAAGGAGAAAGTATACCTGCCTTTTTTCCAAAGCTCCCGCCTCTTGTTCCTTAGCGCCGTAGGCCCCTTAGAATTTGTTCCGTTTGTTTCAAACAAAAGCGCAAAGCAAGCTGTTTCCACGTGTAAGGAGTTTCCCCATTTTATGTCTATTTTTGCAGGCGTTTAGGGCGAAATTCATTGTAAAGCAAAAGAATTATGAATATACTGGTTTGTATTTCTAAGGTGCCGGACACCACTACCAAAATCCGCTTCCTATCCGACGCTTCCGGGCTTGATACCAACGGGGTAACTTGGATCGTAAACCCTTCTGACGAGTGGTATGCCTTAGTGCGGGCTTTAGAACTAAAAGAAGCTGCAGGCTCCGGAAAGGTAACCATCATTACCGTTGGAGGGGCAGAAGATGACCCCATTATTCGTAAGGCTCTAGCCGTTGGTGCCGATGAAGCCGTGCGTATAGATGCGCCTGCGCACGATGCCGCTTTTGTTGCCAAACAAATTGCCGCTTGGGTTAAAGAGAATCCGGTCGATTTTATCTTAACAGGAAAGGAAACCATCGACTACAATGGCTCTGTAATGGGGGGTATGCTTGCCGCTCATTTGGATGTGCCCTATGTGGCGCTGGTCGAAAAGCTCGAAAAGTCCGGAAACACAACCCATATGCACCGCGACATCGGTGGAGGAACCGAAGAAGTGGAAGTGGAAGGCATGTTTGTAGCTTCTGCTACTAAAGGCTTAGCGGAACAGCGCATTCCCAACATGAGAGGAATTATGGCCGCTCGAACAAAGCCCATTCATGTAACCCCTCCTGTAGATGCTCAACCGGGTGTTAAATTCAAAAACTACAGCCTCCCACCCGAAAAAGGAGCTTGTAAAATGATTGACCCGGACAATATGGACGAACTGGTGCGCCTTCTGAACCAAGAAGCCAAAGTCCTCTGAATTTATTAATGCATTAAATGTCTTTGTATGGCAACTATAGTATTTGTTGATTCCTTTAAAGGTCACATAAAAAAATCCGCTTTCGAGTCGCTTACCTACGCCAAGAAAGCACAGCCCGGCCAAGAAATTATTGCCCTCGTGGCCGGAGATGTTCCTCAGGAGGAACTTGAGGCTTTAGGTCAATACGGCGCATCCAAGGTGTGGCATGCCCATGGACCGGCTTACCAAGACTTTGACAGCGAAATTCAAGGAAAAACCCTAGCCAAAGCGGCAGAAAAGGCAAACGCTAACTTGGTGGTTCTGCCTTTCGACCACACCGGAAAGTCTATTGCGCCTATTGTTGCAGTAGCCATGAATGCCGGACTGGTGTCAGGAGCCACTTCTTTGCCCGATACTTCTAACGGCTTTACCGTAAAGGTGAATGTATTTTCAGGAAAGGCCTTGGCCGAAGTAGAGGTGCTTACCGAGTCGAAAGTAATTACGGTGAACCCCAACAGCATTCCTGTTGAAAAAGAAGAGGGCGCTGCTCAAGTGGAGTCCTTCGATCCCGGATTAGATATCAGCCCAAGAGTTCGTGTAAAGGCCGTGCATAAAAACACCGATGAAATACCCCTCCCTGAAGCCGAGCGGGTAGTGTCAGCAGGACGTGGGCTAAAAGGCCCGGAAAATTGGGGGATTGTTGAGGATCTGGCAAAAACCTTAGATGCCGCTACCGCTTGCTCTCGTCCGGTATCCGACATTGGCTGGAGACCACATCATGAGCACGTGGGACAAACAGGAATTACCATTCGCCCCAACCTGTACATTGCCGCCGGTATTTCCGGTGCCATTCAACATTTGGCGGGTGTAAATGGCTCTAAAACCATCGTGGTAATCAATACTGACCCCGAAGCTCCCTTCTTTAAGGCCGCAGACTATGGGGTAGTTGGAGACGCTTTTGAGGTGCTTCCTAAACTCAACGAAGCGATACGAAAATTTAAAGAGACCACGGCCTAATGAGCTAGGCGGTGCCTTTGGCACTTAAACCCCCACGGCTTGAAGCGCATGAACAAAATTCCACTCGAAATCATAGGCTTGTCCTACAGCCAAACCCAAACCGGCGCGTATGCCTTGGTGTTGGGCGAAAAGGACGGAAAGCGCAGACTGCCGATCATTATCGGCAGTTTTGAGGCTCAAGCCATTGCCATCGAAATGGAAAAAATGGTGCCTACCAGACCGCTTACGCATGATTTATTTAAAAAATTTGCAGACTCTTTTAACGTGCGGGTCAAAGAAGTGGTAGTATACAACCTCCTGGAAGGAATTTTTTATGCCAAAGTCATTTGCGAAGACGGCGTCCGTGAAGTTGAAATAGACTCTCGTACCTCCGATGCTATTGCCTTAGCCGTGCGCTTTGACTGCCCAATCTTTACCTATGAGTTTATATTATCTTCTGCAGGAATTGCTATTTCATCAGAAGAAGAATCCGATTTAGAAAGTCAACCAAAGGACGAACAAGCGCCTGAAAAGAAGGAGAGCCCCGGCTACGAGAAAATGTCTCTGCAACAACTGGAATTATTGCTTGACAAAAGCATTGAAGAAGAGGCCTACGAAAAGGCCTCTAAAATTCGGGACGAAATCAACCGCCGCAAAAAGGATTCTTAACGCTATTTTGAACTTAGCTCTTGCTCTAAGGCATCAGCCAGTACCCGGTTGTCCGAAAGGCGGGGGACCTTGTTTTGTCCGCCAAGTTTTCCAATAGACTTCATGTAACGCTGGAAACCGCCTTGAGCTACTTTTCTTAATACCATGGGTCTGAGAATTTTCCCCTCAATCAAATCTTTGTAATAGCTGTTGCGGGTGCAAAGGGCCTGATCAATTTCAGCACAAAAGGCCTCTAAATGGGCAGGTTCCTGTTCAAACTCCACCCACCATTCGTGGTAGGGAAGTCCCCCTTCTTTGGGAGAAACACAAGGTGCCACATGAAACTCCACTACCTGCCCGCCATGCCGAAGTAATGCTTGCTCTATGGCTCCATCAACTTCTTCGGAAATGACATGCTCGCCAAAGGCTGAAATGAAATGTTTGGTCCGGCCGGTTACTACAATGCGGTAAGGCGAAAGACTCACAAAACGCACCGTGTCTCCGATTAAATAGCCCCAAAGCCCCGCATTTGTGTTAAGGACAATAGCATAATTTACACCTAACTGCACTTCGGAAAGAGGAATGCGCGGCGGATTAGACTCCATAAGGCGGCTCAGCTCTACAAACTCGTAAAAAATGCCGGCGTGGCTTTGAAGCAACAAACCCTCTTGGTCTTGCCGATCTTGAAATGCGATGAAGCCCTCGCTTGCCGGATAGGTTTCAATGGTGTCTACGTCGGCTCCTAAAGCAGCTTCAAAACGCGTACGGTAGGGCGCATAATTTACGCCCCCATATACGTACAGCTGTAAGTTGGGAAAAACCTCTTTTACATTTGCTTTGCCGCTAGTTTCTAATAGACGATCAAAGTACATTTGGACCCATGAGGGGATTCCACCAATAAGGCGCAAATCTTGCCCTTTCGTTTCTTTTAGAATGGCCTCCAGTTTGGTTTCCCAATCTTCTATGCAGTTTACTTCCCAACTGGGCAGCTGGTTTTTCTTAACATAAGAGGGGATATGGTGGTTTACAATACCGCTCAAACGCCCTGTGGGAATGCCATAGCATTTTTCCAGCTCGGGACTGCCCGACAAAAAAATCATTCGGCCGTCAAAAGCGGCGGCGTTTCCGGTTTCGGCAACATAGCAAAAAACAGCATTTCGTGCACTGCCCACGTGGTAGGGCAAGGAGTCATTACTAATAGGAATGAGCTTGGTTCCGGATGTCGTTCCCGATGTTTTGGCAAAATAAGCCGGCTTTCCGGGCCATAACACGTCCTTTTCCCCGGCACATATGCGGTCTACCCAAGGACGCATTTGCTCGTAGTCACCAAGAGGAACGGCTTGCGTAAATTCCCGGTAGTTGCTTATTTCGCTGAGCTTATGCATCTTACCGAAGGAAGTGCTTTGCCCTTTGCGTATAAGCTGGTTAAATATTTTTTGTTGGCCTTCTACAGGTTGTTCGGCCCAAGCGCGAATGCGCTTTTCCATCCACCGTGCATAGGGCCGAATGAGGCTAGCTTTCCAGCCCATAGGCAAGAAGTTTTAATGGTCTTGCTCCGGACGGTAAACGCCTTTGTCGTTGGCCATACCATCTTTAACCATGCGGCTTACCCAATACACCATGAGCCCGGCTCCAACCAAAATCATAAGCCAATTAAAATTCATGCCGGCGGCTTCTATGAATTGAAACGACCATTTAATTGCGTTTCCAAGAGGAATAAATAACCAATCCATGTGCTAGGTATTTATGCAAAGATAGGCATGTGTAACGAATTTCCATGGGAGGCCGCAACCCTTGGCCCACTTTTTGTGTCTATGGTGTAAAAGGCTGTATATTTGAACTAAACTTACGCTTCTTATGAAACATTGCTACTTATTCTGTGGAATGCTTGCCGCTTCTGCCGCTTTGCAGGCTCAAATCACCATCACCTCCTCCGATTTTGGTAATATTGGTGACCAGTTCTTTGTGGGACAAGACCCCAACCCTACCGTAACTCCAGGAAATTCAGGGGCTAACCAAACCTGGAACTTTACCGGCTTGGTTACTTCCAGCTTAGACACCATTTACTTTTTGGATCCTGCAACCGTGCCCGCCGCCGCCTCCGTTAGCGGAGTAAACCTGGTAACAGAATCGAACGAAGGGTATTTCTTTTTGGAGCGCAACAACTCTGGCGTGTACACCCGCGGGGTAGCCAGCACATTTAATGGAGCACCTGTTTTAGCCGAGTATTCTCCGGCTCAGGATTTGCTGCCATTTCCCTCTACTCTTGGAGATAATTTTAGTTCCACTTCCTCATTCTCTACAACGGTGTTTTTGGGCTTAGATACCAATGCTTTAGGTTGCCAAATCCAACTGGATTCCATTCGCCTGAACCGTCAATCTACGCTTACTACCAATTTTGATGCAGAAGGTACCGTGCAGCTGCCTTTAGAGAACATTCAAGCTTTAAGGGCCTATTCTGTAGATGCTTCTACAGACTCTATTTTTATTTATGCGCCCAATGCGGTGAGCTGTCCTCCTTTTATAAACATTCCTCAAGGATGGAGTTTGATGCCGGACTTCTTAGCCCAATCCATAGGATTGCCCGGCGGTAGCTATACCCAAAATACCGAAGTGTATACCTGGTATGCCAACAACGAAAATTTTGGTGTGGTAGCCATGCGCATGGACGCCCAGGGCGGTGTTGAAAGCGTATTGTTTAAAAGCGATGCCAGCCAGGTTTCTATCGACCAAGCGAGTGAAACTTCCTTGAATATATTTCCTAACCCGGTGGAAGGCGGCAGCCTGGTCATTGAAGGTGCTGAATCTGGAGATGAGGTACTGCTAATGGATATGGCCGGACGGGTTGTGGTTCGTCAAACCCCGGCGAATGGTCAAGTTTCTGTAGAAGGACTTAGCGCTGGCATATATCAGTTGCGATTGATGCGTCAACAGCGATTGGTTGGCCAACAAAAAATTGTGGTGCAGCAGTAATTTTGCCGGTCATCACCGTCTTTTGCCTGGCTAAGGGAAGGAATGGATGCCTAAAAACAACGGTTTTTGAGTTTTTCCTCTTTCTAGCGGGTCTGGTATTAGAGCAAAAAATGAAAAATTCCGGAGCTCCTTGGGTTCCGGAATTTTTTTTGGAAGACCGGCGCAGGGATGGCACGGAAAGCCCACAAAACCAAGGCTTAGGGCTGCGTGGAGCGAGGAGGCGGCCCCGACCCTTCGGGAAAGCCACCGGAGCCCCGCATGCCCTTAGCCTTGGTTTGAGGACTTGCAGTAACAGCCCGTTAGCGCCCCAAAAAAAACAAAACATCTGCTTAAGGAGGAGCTTTTTCGGCAAAATCCCCGATTAGCCCTACCTTTGCAAACTAATTTGCCTTAGGGCTTCAAACCGTTCCCGAATGGGTGTATTGATTCAAGTTGCGCAGTTTTTTCTTTGCCTTTCGCTGCTCATCATTTTGCATGAAGGTGGACATTACCTTGCCGCTCGTCTGTTTAAGACTAGGGTAGAAAAATTTTATTTGTTTTTCGACTTTCTGTTTCCCTTTCCCAATCTGGCCAATTTTAGCCTTTTTAAGTTTAAGAAAGGCGATACGACCTACGGCTTGGGTTGGTTTCCTATGGGTGGCTACGTTAAAATTGCCGGTATGGCAGACGAGTCGAACGATAAGGAAGCATTGAAACAGCCGCCGCAGCCTTGGGAATACCGAGCCAAGCCGGCTTGGCAAAGGCTCATTATTATTTTAGGGGGCATTATTGTAAACCTTTTTGTCGGCTTCTTTTTGTTTGCTATGGTGTTTTGGGTATACGGAGAAACCCGTTTGAACCCGGCAAAAATGCCTTATGGCATGCACTTTTCTGACTCTAGCTTGCTGGATGAAGGCCTGCGCCAAGGCGATTTGATTGTGGCTTTGGATGGAGCGCCGGTGAAAGATTACGTTTCCATAGGCCGTGAGCTGCTTCTTGAAGATGTGGAGCAAATGGAGGTGATGAGGGATGGGGAGTCAATGGATTTTGAAGTGACTGAACTGTTTAGAAATAAGGTGCTTCGGGCCTCCGGCAATGGCCCCTTTTTGGAGCCCCGCCTGCCTGCCGTTATTGATACGGTCTTACCCGAGACTCCTGCCGCGCTTGCCGGTATACAAAAGGGAGATGAAATTCTGCAATTGGACAGCAACCGCATAGAAAGTTTCCAAGATTTTCAGGCCGGGATAGGTCAGCAAGCCAATACGGAATTTGCTTTGATGCTGCTGCGCGGTTCGGATACCTTGGCAATGCAACTCACCACCAATGATGAGGGCATGATAGGAGTGGCGCCTCCCATGGGCAAACGTCTGGAGGATTTTGGTTTTGAAATAGAAGAGGTAAACTACAGTTTAGGAGAGGCTATACCGGCCGGCTTGAGCCTGGCAGCTCGGACCATTGGCGACCAGGTGCGTCAGTTTAGTTTGATTTTTAATCCATCGACAGGTGCATACAAGCAAGTGGGCGGTTTTGCGCGTTTTACTCAGCTGTTTCCTCAAACCTGGTCGTGGCAGGCCTTTTGGAAGCTAACCGCCATAGTTTCGCTTATTTTGGCCTTTATGAATTTCCTTCCCATTCCTATGCTGGATGGCGGCTATATGGTCTTTATTTTGTATGAAATGGTGGCCGGGAAACCTCCGGGAGAAAAATTTATGGAGCGTGCCAATACGGTAGGGTTTATTATCATTTTGGCATTGTTGATTTTTGCAAACCTAAACGACATTATCCGATAGCTTATGAATATTCAAGACGCACTCAAAGTTTTGGGACTGGAAACAAAGGAGTTGAACTTTGGGGTTTCCATAGGTAACGAGTCGGTGTTGGGGTCTGGACCCACCATTGCCAGCCACAGCCCGGTAGATGGGAACCTTATTGCTCGCTGTGGCTCAGCCAATCGACAAGATTTTGATTATGTAGTAGGAAAGAGCAGAGAGGCTTTTGCCGCTTGGCGCAGTTGGCCGGCTCCCGCACGAGGAGAGGTGGTTCGAGCTTTTGGCAATGCCTTGCGCGAAAAGAAAGCCGCTTTGGGCGCTTTGGTTTCCTTCGAAATGGGAAAATCATACCAAGAAGGCTTGGGCGAGGTTCAAGAAATGATTGACATTTGCGACTTTGCTGTAGGCTTGTCGCGCCAGCTATACGGCCTTACCATTCATAGCGAGAGGCCCAACCACCGCATGTTTGAGCAATGGCACCCGTTGGGTCCTGTGGGCATTATTACGGCTTTTAATTTTCCGGTAGCCGTTTGGGCCTGGAATACAGCATTGGCTTGGGTTTGTGGCGACACCACCATTTGGAAACCCTCCGAAAAGGTGCCTTTATGCGGGGTGGCATGTCAAAAAATTGCTGCGGACGTGTTTAAGCAACACCAGGTGCCCGAAGGGGTTTCTTGTTTGGTGCAAGGCGATAGAGAGGTGGGGGAATGGATTGCCCAAAACCCGGCGGTAGCTTTAGTTAGTGCTACCGGCTCCACCCGCATGGGCCGCCAGGTGGGACAAGTGGTTGCCGGCCGTTTGGGCCGCAGTTTGTTGGAGTTAGGTGGCAACAACGCCTTAATTGTAAGCGAAGATGCCGATCTTGATTTGGCCATTCGTGCGGTGGTCTTTGGCGCCGTGGGCACTGCCGGCCAACGCTGCACCAGCACCCGTCGCGTAATTATTCAAAATAAGGTGTACGATCAGTTCGTGGAGCGCCTGCAAAAAGCCTACAGCAGCGTGCGCATTGGCGATCCCTTAGACGAGAACAACCACATGGGGCCTTTGATTGATGCACAAGCGGTAGACATGTATTTGAAGGCCATTGAATCTGTGAAGCAAGAAGGAGGCAAAGAGTTGATTGCCGGAGGTAAACTGCAGGGGGATGCCTATGCATCAGGCTGCTATGTGAAACCCTGCGTAATCGAAGCTAAGCCGGAATATCAAACGGTGCAACACGAAACCTTTGCGCCCATTTTGTACCTCTTGCGTTACGAAAGTATCCAAGAGGCCATAGATATTCAAAATGCGGTCCCTCAAGGCCTTTCATCGGCTATTTTTACCCGAAACCTATTGGAATCTGAGGCCTTTTTGTCGGCATCCGGTTCGGATTGCGGCATTGCCAATGTTAACTTGGGTACCAGTGGTGCAGAAATTGGAGGTGCGTTTGGAGGAGAAAAGGAAACCGGCGGTGGACGTGAGTCCGGTTCCGACGCCTGGAAGGCTTACATGCGCAGGCAGACCAATACGATCAATTACGGCACTTCCATTCCTTTGGCTCAAGGCATTCAATTCGACCTTTGATGCCAAGGCTCTTGGGCATGTGCTGGCTGTTTTGCGTGGTTTGGAGCTGTATGCCTCAAGCCGAACAGCAGGTTTCCGGGTCTGCTTATGTGCAGCAGCTTGACTCCTTACAGCAGAGACTTCAAACCTCTTCGCAAAGCGTGCAGCAGCAACTTGCCTGGGCCGAAAAAATCGATCAAAGCCAAATGACGGCTAAAGACTACGACTGGGAAGATGTGTTTTATTTCTTTAAAGAGGCAGATGTAACTGGCCCCCGAATGGAGGGACGGTACAAGGTAAAAAAAGAACAGGCGGGTGAGGACAGCAGCCTTGTTTACCTAGCCTTGGAACAGGACCAGCCGGTGCAAAAACTCATTGTACTAAGGGATAAAGTGGGCAGAACAAAAGCAATATATGCCTACCACTTGAAAGATTCTCCTTTTTATGCCTCCAAGATTATTGCCGATGGCTTGTTTGGGGAGCATTGGCGTATTTCGTTGAGCGTGGTGCAAATTCACCGCATTACCGGAAAGAAGGAGACCCTGAATTGCCTCTGGACCTTGCCCGCACCATGAGCCTTTACCTGCACGTGCCTTTTTGTAGGCAGGCTTGCCACTACTGTGATTTTCATTTTAGCCTGAATCTTAACAAGAAAGAGGAAATGGTTCGCTCCATGCTGCTCGAGATGGAAGCATGGGCCTCTAGGCAACGTTTTCCCCAAATGCAATCCGTTTACTTTGGGGGTGGAACTCCCTCCATATTGGGGCCCGAGGCTATAGACCTATTGCTCAATAGGGCAAAACAACTGTTTGATTTGGCGCCGGACGCCGAAATTACCTTGGAAGCCAATCCCGACGATTTAATAATCCATACCCCGGAGCAGTGGAAAAAACTAGGAATCAATAGGTTTAGCATTGGGGTTCAGAGCTTTAACGACAAGTTTTTGAGACGGCTCAACCGAAGCCACAGCGCAGAACAGGCAAAAAATGCCATAGCACTTGCTGCAGCTGCCGGTTTTGAAAAATGCTCCCTGGACCTGATGTTTGGCTTGCCCGGACAAACCCTGCAGGATTGGAAACAGGATTTGGAACAAGCCCTGACTTTGCCGGTGGACCATCTCAGCGTGTACGGACTAACGATTGAACCTAAAACGGTATTTCATAGGAAAATGCGCCAGGGTGATTTAGACATTCCCGGAGACGAGGAGTCGGCCGACTTTTTTAAAACGGCACACCACACCTTACAAAATGCTGGTTTTGAGCATTACGAGGTGTCGAATTACGCCAAGCCGGAGCACCGAAGCCTACATAATTGCAACTATTGGTCAGGGGCAAACTATCTGGGCATTGGACCCTCGGCCCACAGCTATCTGGATGGCACTCGATACCACAACCCCGCGAGCAATGGAATGTATATGCAACAAGTGCAACGAGGCAAAATGCCGGCGCAAAAGGAAAGCATAAACCGAGAGGAGGCCTGGAACGAAATGCTGATGACTGCTCTGAGGCAAAAAGAAGGCTTGGATAAGGAAAAAGTTTCCACCTTGTTTGGAACAGACGCCTGGGAAACGCTTCAGCGCCAACTGCAGACTTTCCCTTCCGAATGGTTTGTTAGCTACGAACCCATAGCCTTAAGCTGCGAAGGTTGGCTCCTTATGGACCAGCTTTTGGTGGCGCTTTTTCGTACAAAATAGTGCACCAGTGGTTTTTTCGATCCAAGGAGTAGAGGTTTTGGCTTTGGGCCCTTAAAACCTAAGCCATTGGGTCTTCCAAATCCGGCCTTTTGCTGCTGCCCATCGGCGCAGCGGCCTATGCCTGCCATGCTGCTCCGGTGGCTTACCAAAGGTCCGCCTCCTCGCAGCGGCAGCCATGGCCGCTTGCTGGATGGGGCATACGCCGGGCCGGGGGGCCAAACTATGAAAAACACGGAGCCTATGTCAATAATACATGCCGGCCACTGTGGCAGTCATTAGGCATGCAATGGTGCCGGCCAATAGTGCCCGAAACCCCATTTCCGACAACTGTCCTCTTCGGTCAGGGGCAAGGGAACCAATGCCGCCAATTTGTATGCCGATAGAAGCAAAATTTGAAAAGCCACACAAAATATAGGTGGTCATAATTACCGACTTCTCATAAACAAATACCCCGGAAGATTTCATTTCCGCAAACTCCACATAGGCATAGAACTCGTTAAGCACGGTTTTTTGTCCAAGCAACTGCCCAACCGTTAAAATGTCTTCTCCTGGCGCACCCATAATCCAAGCGATGGGAGCCCCTAGGTGTCCCAAAAGAAACTGCAGGCTCAATCCCGAATATCTGCCGCCGGTATGATGCGCAATCTCTTCGTTTAAACCGCTGTGGTGCCCAATCAAGTCTTCCATTAAGAAGTTAAACATGGAAACCATTGCGGTAAATACCAAGAGCATGGCACCTACATTTACCGCCAAACGAAGTCCGTCGCCTGTTCCATTGCTAATGGCCTCTAAGAAATTAGCCCCAATTTTTTCCTTTGGTATAACCAATTGCGAATCTTTCCGCTCTCTTGTTTCGGGGATTAAGATTTTTGCAGCTACAATGGCCGCAGGAGCGCTTAATACAGAGGCAGTAATAAGGTGTTTGGCATAATATATTTCCAAAAGGGGGTCTCCCTCCCCCAAAAAGCGCACATAAGCACCAAGAACACCTCCGGCAACCGTGGCCATGCCTCCCGACATTAAGCACATCAACTCCGATTTGCTCATGCCACCGATATAAGGTTTTACCAATAGAGGGGCTTCTGTTTGTCCCAAAAAAATATTGCCCGCGGCGGCCAAGCTTTCCGGCCCACTCAAGCCCATGGTTTTTTTCATGAACCAAGCCATCAGGTAAACCACCTTTTGCAAAACCCCCAGAAAAAAGAGTAGGCTGGTGAGGGCCGAAAAGAAAATTACGGTCGGTAAAATGATAAAAACAAAGCTGTTTAGGGCCGGATGCAAGGACCCCGTATCCATGTTTTGGAACAAAAAGTTGACCCCCTCTTGAGTAAAGCCTAAAATTTGAGTAAAGCCGCGACTAACCATTTCTAAGCCGTACTGAAAAGCATCTACCTGCATCACCAAAACGCCCACCACCATTTGCAACAAAATACCTACAATAACAAGGCGCCAATTGATTAAACGTTTGTTGCGGCTAAACAACCAGCAAATAAGCACCAAGAACACCATGCCCATAAGCCCGCGCAAAACCGACTGAACCGAAGGTCCTGTGCTCGCTATGGAATAGTCTAGTTTGGCTGGGGCAGTTTCGGCTACTGCCAAGCTGTCTGTGAGTACTTGTAAGGTGTCGCTGTTGAAACTGTCGGCTTGAGCAGCCAAACCCGAGGGTAAAAAGATGCCTAGGCACACCAGAAAAATAAAGACAAATCGCTGCATAATTGTGGCTTAACCTTCCAAACCTAACAGGAATTTTTTAATATGCAGCTTAATTGTGTCATTTTCCTTATGCAAAACAGGTCAAAAAACCCTTATAAACTTACCAGAGGCTTTGCCAGCGATAACCAGGCCGGCGTTTTGCCGGAGGTAATGCAAGCCCTTGCCGAAGCAAACCAATGCCATGCACCGGCCTATGGATACGACCCTTGGACCTTGGATTTACAGCAGTATGTGGAGACTTGTTTTGGTAGCCAAACCCGGGTCTACCCTGTGTATAATGGAACCGGCGCCAACGTCTTGGCCCTACAAGCCATGCTTAGGCCTTACCAGTCTGTGCTTTGTGCAAAAAATGCTCATATCAACGAAGACGAGTGCGGCGCACCCGAACGCTTTTTGGGCATTAAGCTGCAAACCGTAGAGTCCACCAACGGAAAGCTCACGCCTAAAGACGTAGAAAACCACCTCCACTACAGAGGAGATGAACACCGGGTGCAGCTTAAAGCGGTGTCCATTACCCAACCTACCGAATGGGGAACGCTATATACCAAGGAAGAAATTCAAGCCCTTGCCGACACCTGTCACCAAAATGGACTTTGGTTGCACATGGACGGAGCAAGAATTTCAAATGCCGCCGTTGCCTTAGACTTGCCTTTTGAGGCGTTTACGGTTCAAGCCGGCGTAGACGTGCTAAGCCTTGGAGGTACCAAAAACGGTATTATGTTTGGAGAGCTGCTTTTGGTGTTTAACCCCGAACTAAACAGCGAAATCTTGTTTTTTCGAAAACAACTCACACAGCTACATTCCAAAATGCGGTTTATCTCAGCGCAATTCCTGCCTTGGCTCCAAATGGAATGGTGGAAAAAACCGGCCGCTCATGCCAATCAGATGGCTCAACTGTTAGCCAATGGGGCTTCGCAGTTTCCGGAGGTTCAACTAGCACAAAAAACCAGCGTGAACGGGGTCTTTGCTTATATACCAAAGGAATGGAATACTCCTTTAATGCAGCACATGCCTTTTTATATTTTTCAACCCGCAACCAATATGGCCCGGTGGATGTGTGCTTTTGACAGCCAAAAAGAAGATATTCTCAGGTTTTTGGAACAGATGAAGCAATTGTCTAAGGCTTCTGACGTATTTTTGGAGCTATGATGAGGTACTTTTTTGCACTGCTCGTTTTGGTCTTTTGGTCTTGCACCGACGCAGACCCCAAATCATATACTTTTTTGTTTGAGTCCAATGCAGAAGTAGGGTATACGCGCCCTAAGGCTTCGGTTTTTATGGAAGAACAGGCCAATGGCTATCTTGATTTAACCCTGAAAATGGAAGGAACTCTGGCCGGCGAGGAGTATGTAGTGCGTGTGTATCCGGGAAACCAAACCCAATGGGATACCGTGCCTTTATACCAATGGCCGAATACCCTCGCCGGCGACACCACACTGGAGGCGGTCTTAACGCTCGACAAGCCCTTTGATGTAGTGCGTGAAATGGAGGGACTTTTTGTGGTACACGATCCAAACAAGCCGCTACAGCTCACAAACGACAGCTCCTTTATGATTAAAGCACCCTTCGGAAAAGACCAATAGAAAAGTCTTTAGGATGCGGTGAGCCTATGGCTCGTTTAAAGAACCTTGTGCATGCCATAGTATAGAGAGCCTAAACTTAAGCGTTTAAAAAACGACTCTTTGCAGGAGGACGGCCGAAATTTGCAGAAACTTCTGCTTATGCCAGGCAAAAAGGGGTGGAGACCCAAACGCAAACTCGGTTACGACTACAGCAGCCAAGGACTTTACTTCCTTACCTTAATCACCAAGGGAAAAACCCATTGTTTTGGGAGGTATGTGCACACACCCGCGGGTCGGAGCTATACCTTGCTGAATTTTTTGGGAGAAACTGCCTATAGGTTTTGGATGCAGATTCCGGAGCACTATCCCCACATTGTAGTCCATGCCTTTGTGGTGGTCCCCAACCACTTGCATGGCATTTTGGAGATCTGTGCAGACCCCACAGAAGAAAGGAACGGGGAGTATGAAAAAGAGTTTGACCAAACCCGGGGGCAACGCCCGACCCGTGAACTGGGCAGGGTGGTGCGGGCCTTTAAAGCCGCAGTAACCGCAGAAGCACGAAAATTTTGGCCCGAAATCCAGCTTTGGGCACCGGGCTTCCACGACTGGATAATCACCAGCCAAAGCGCCCACCAAAACATGCTCGCCTACATAGCAAAGCACCCCGCCTCCCTGCCCACCGCCACGCCCGACGAAAGGCCCGACGAAAGTCGGCCCGAAAACCGCGACGTCAGCCGCCCCACCGACAGGCCCGACGAAAGTCGGCCCGACCTCCCCGCCCCCAAAAACCCCCAAAAAAACCGCCCCCCGGCCTAGCATAGGGCCGCCCGAAGCCCAAAATGAGCAGCCGCCGGGCGAGGAGGCGGTCTTTTAGAAAGCCACCGCAGCCCTGCGGATGCCCTTTTGGGCAAGGGCGACCGGAGCAAAGGCCGGATAGAATAGGGGAGCACAACATGGAACCGGGGCCCAAAAAAGAAAAAATTACCTAGGGAAAGCGGGCCCTTTTATTTACCGCTTGCTGCGCAAACGAATCAACTCGGTGAGTTGAAATTGGTTGTCTTTGCCGGGTTGAAACAGCAGAAAGCCTCCTCCGCCGAGAGCCGCTAACTCTTGCAGGGTTTGAATTCCTTGGCTGTCTTTGGTTCCAAACCCAATGACGGTTAGCACAATACCGTCATTTTTCTGGGCTTGTATAAAGCTTCTTAGGCGTTCGTTTACTTCAAATCTTCCGTCGGTGGCTAAAATTACCTGGTTGTTGCCGCCTTCTATAAATTGCATTTTAGCGGTTCGGTAGGCCTCTTCCAGTCCTGCGCCGCCGTCGGTCGTGCCTTTGGCCTCGAGCGCTTCAATAGCCTCGTTCATTGGAGCCTTTTGGTCGCCGGGTTGCTGCAAAAAGCTTGAAGAGGCTTCGCGTGCAAACACCAACAAGCTCACATAATCTACACTTCGAAGCAATGCAATGAGTTGTTTGGAAGCGTTTTTGAGTTGGCCAATGCGGTCGTCGCGTTTCATGCTGCCGCTGATGTCGTAGAGCAGCACAATGTTGTTGGGGCGAAACTCTCGGAGGCTAAAATCTCCTTCGTCCTCTGCAGGCATGCTATCCACCGGAGCAGTGGTTTGGTTGGTGTCGGCGCCAAGCGGGTAAAGTTCGTAAAGTAAGTCTGCCTGGTTTCGGGCAATGGCTTGCATTTGGCTTAGGCTTTGATAGCCGGGGGCTTCAACCCGTACTTGGAACATGCCTAGGGGCAGGCTTAGTTGAAAACGGCCACGCCGATCGCTGTATACGCTGGCGGCTCCTGGAAAATCCACTTTAGCCTTGGCGATAGGGGCTTTGGAAATGGCGTCAATTACCGTGCCTGACCAAGGGCCTTCCGGGCGTTCTACCCGTTTGGTTTGGCTAAAGTCCGGGCAGGCGGTAAGGGCGTCTTGCGCTAGCGATTTTATATTTCCTTTTATGGTAAGTTTTATGGGATTGGGTGATCCTGAGGCATAAAGCTCAATTTCCTCGCTGAATTTGCCGGTATGTTCGGTGTAAAAATAGACAAGCACTTGTCCGGACTCTCCGGACTCAATGCGGGTTCTGGGAATTTCGACCAGCACATTAGGACCTGACCGGGGGCTTAATAAGAATTGCCCATCGAAGGACTCGTTGGAAAAAGAGAAAACCGCCGGAGGATTTTTCCAAGACTCCACTGCACCAAAGTCCACCGTAGTTTGTTTAAAAACGATAGGTTCTTGAGCTGAAATCTTTGGGCCCAAACCCATTAACCAGACCCCAAGGAAAACAATATATAGGGATGGGTTCATATATTTTAGCAAACTTAGCCAAACCGCACAAAACACATAATGAAAACAGAAGAACAAGAAATATATTTTAATCGGCTTACAGAAGCCTTGGACCTGGAGTGGGCTGCAGAAAAGGAGGCCTACAGGGCCCTTTTAGAAAAGCGGGCCTTGCAGGACAGAATAGAGGAAGGCGTAACCTGGCATCCGGTGGTGTTTAAGGAGGAAATTCCGGCACGGGGTCCTTGGTTTGAGCTGGTATTTGAGCAAAGTCGTCCTAGAGATGCGGTGCACCAGTTCAGCAAAGGTCGCCCCATTCGCTTGAGCCGCGGTCAGGGCCGTCGAGAAGAATTTCGAGGGGTTTGCGGTCGTGTAGATTTGCACAGCATTTCTTTTTTATGGTTGGGTAAAACCATTCCTGACGCACTTTTGGATGGAGAGTGGACCTTGGACTTGTTGCCCGATGAGACTTCCTACCAAACCACACGTCAGGCCTTAGTCAAAGCCGGCGCAGTGCGCAACAACCGTCAAGCCGATTTGATTCAGGCTTGGTTGAGTGGCAAAGCAGGGCAGCATAAGGAGGAGCAAAGCCCTATGCTGCCACACCCGCAGCTTAATCAGGGGCAGCACCAGGCTTTAGCGCTTGCTTTGGCCCAGCAAGATTTTTTCTTTTTGCATGGCCCTCCCGGAACCGGAAAAACCACCAGTTTGGTGCACTTGGTGAGTGAATGGCTTAGGCAAGGGCTTCGGGTGTTGGCCACCGCCCCCTCGAATGCTGCGGCAGACCACCTGACCGTGAAACTAGAGGAAGCCGGCTTGCAGCCCTTACGTTTAGGAAATCCGGTACGCGTGAGTCGCAAGGCTTCTCATTGCACCTTAGATGAGCGGATGCGTTTGCATCCTCGCTATGCCGAATGGCAAGGGTACCAAAAGCGAGCGGCACAAGCACGCGCAGCAGCAGAAAAGTTTAGGCGCCATTTTGGTCCGGCCGAACGGCGCCAGCGGGCAGAAGCTTGGCAAGAGGCAAGGAGCCTTCAGCAAGAGGCCGACGCTTTGGAAGATTATTTGCGCGAAATACTGCTTGAAGATGCCGGTGTGGTGGTGGCCACCATGGTTAGCGCGGCAAATGCCTTGCCTGCGTCTATGGAATTCGACTGGTTGGTGGTGGATGAGGCTGCTCAGGCCACCGAACCGGCCATTTGGACGGCTGCGCTTCATGCCCGGGCCATGTGTTTGGCCGGAGATCCCATGCAGCTCCCTCCCACCTTACACGCCGATACCTTGCTCAAGCAACCCATGCTAGAGGATGCCATGGCCCGTTTTAAGGAACAAAGTTTCATGCTACGCCGGCAATACCGAATGCATGAACACATAATGGAGTTCCCCTCCCAATGGTTTTACCAAAAGCTTTTGGAAGCCGACGATTCGGTGGCTCAAGAACTTTTGGAGGATTTGCCGGTAGAGTTCATCGATACGGCCGGTGCGGGATTGGAAGAAAGTGCGGGCCCTTTTGGAAAAAGTTATTTGAATGTGGGCGAGTTAGACTTGGTTAGGAAACGCTTGGAGACTTTGGCAAAGCCAAAGCAACTGGCTTTAATAGCGCCCTACCGAGGACAAACCGATTTGGCCAATAAAGAACCTTGGCCTTTTGGTGCCCACTGGACCTCTATTGATGCCTACCAGGGCCAAGAGGCCGATGTGGTTGTCATTTCTTTGGTTCGAAGCAACAGCCGTGGAGATTTTGGTTTTCTTTCCGATGCACGCAGACTCAACGTGGCATTTACCCGTGCCCGCCGCAAGTTGATTGTGGTCGGCGACAGCAGCACCTGGGGCGGCGACCCCTTTTTAAACGCTTGGTTGCAATGGGTGGAGCAAATGGGGTTTTATCGTTCGGCTTGGGAGTTTATTAGCTTTGAATAAAAGGTGCCACTAGGCCAATTTTTGTATCTTCTTCTTCAAATGTAACTTTGAATGTATGTTTTCTGTACTCAGGTCTTTTTTGGGCTTTGTCGCCTTTCTGAACTTCGTTTCGCTTTCTGCACAGCAAATGGTGTACGAAGTAGAAGTGTTGGGCATGAACACCGGAACGCTCACAGTTAACCGCAGCCGCGAGGGAAGCGTAACCCGCATAACCATGAACACCGAGGCCGGGATGAATTATTTGTTTGGCAAATCCGAGGCTTCGTTTACCTCTTCCAACATTTTTGTAAACGGCAAATTGGAGGGCTCCTACGCCCGAAACATCCGCGACGGCGAGGAAATTCGATTTACCCGCTTGATGTGTTCCAACGGCACGTGCGAAATTGAAACTAAGGAAGGGAAGGGAAAGCTGGAACCCCAACCAAAACTGTGCATTGCTGCTATTTTTTTCGATGAGCCTAAAGGCGTAAGTCAAGTTTTTTCTGAGGATTGGGGCCGATACCTTCCCATAAAGTATATAGGCGAATCCACCTATCAGGTAACCATGCCCGACGGCAAAACCAACGACTATATTTACAAGGACGGGGTCTTAGAAGAACTGAGGAGCTCCACACCGGTAGGCAAAGCCAGGGTTCGAAGAAAAAGAGATTAAGTGTTTTGGGCGCTCCCCTTTGGCAAGTTTCTATGTTTGGAGGGGTGGGTTTAAACGAAGGGCCTTTAGGCTTAGACCAAATACCCATTGAAAAGGTTTAATGGGAGCTTTAGTGTCTATTCTTTAACCAGAGTGGAGGGGTTGATTTGTCTAATCCTTGCCAAAGGGTCCGGCTGTCCCCTTTAGCGCCCTCCCAAAAGCCTACGGGCACATAGGCTTGCGGGGTCTTACCCCTAAGGGTAAGCCTCCTCAGTCCTTGTGCCCGTGGCTTTCGGAAGGCCGGCTATCGGCTCCATCCGTAGCGCAATGCTCCGAATTAGGTTTTACTGAAGCGTATCTGCGGGTGCAATGGGTTGAGGAGTTCCTTGCTCTTCCATTTGAATTTGTTGCAGCAAACGGTTTCCTTGATCTACAATGGCATTGGCCTTGTATTTTTCTCGATCAAATTCAGCATCCGGTTTTGGCACTTTGTCAAAGTATGCTTTTTCTAAAGAGTACCGGTCTAAGGTTATTTGTAAGGTTTCTTTGGCTTTGTTGTAAGCTCCTGCTTGCCGGTAAACATCTGCAATGAGCAGGTTGAAATAGTCGTAGGGTACTACATCGTCCGGGAGAAGCTCATTGATTTTGTCTAAACTTTCGATGGCCTTGTCTTTTTGGCCTTCTTGAACCAGTAAAGAAGCAAGACGCACAAAGGAAGAGCGCATATTATAAACCATCCGCATATTGGTTTCGTCGAGGTAGACGCTTTCTCCGTTAAGGTTGCCCCACTTAAACTTATGGACAAAGTTTTGGTAGGTTTCTTCGGTATTCACAGCACCGGTTTGTCCGTCGTGCGGGTTTACTTCAAAAGGAACGAGGCGGTAAGCCAACCCTTCGAGGCTAAAGAACTTTTCGAGGCCCATATAATTGTCGTTACCTACAGTAACGGCAAAGTAAACGGGTCTTTCCCAGTTGAAATTGGCCAGTAAATCCAAAATCATAACCTCATTTTTGAGCAAATAACTCTTTTTTACCTCCCAACGAAGTTCCTTTGGCGCATTGGCCATTTGTTGGGGCGTGGCTAATCCTGTTTCCACCACTTTAGCGGAATCCACCGGCAAAATGAACTTATTGGACCGGAGGTAATACAAGTTGGAACTTCCGGCATTGGTTTGATTTGCCCCATCGGTACGACGCAACCACTGCATGTGCTCTTGCACGGTATAATAAGTTTCGTTGTTTTGATCCATGAGTACCTGGTCGCGTGCGCTGGCGCGGTATTCCGGTTCTTCCAAGCTAAATGGTACGGGATCGCCATCGTAGGCTTTTCGTTTCATTTGGGTGATGTACCAGTCCGTATTGAGCAAGCTTAGGTTGACAATGCGGACATCGGTGCGCTCCTCTTCTACTTCCTGCAAATACCAAAGCGGGAAGGTGTCGTTGTCACCATTCGTAAACAGCACCGCATTTTCTTTGCAACTGTTTAAGTAGTTCCAGGCAAAGTCGCGAGCGGTATAACGTTCAGACCTGTCGTGGTCATCCCAGTTTTGGAAGCCCAAAATAGTGGGAACAGATATAGAGATTAGTGTTGCCAAGCTTGCGGCGGCAAGTCCTTTTTGTTTGGCATAATTTTTCAGCAAATAGGCTAAGCCAAGTACCCCCATGCCTATCCAAATGCAGAAGGCATAAAAAGAGCCCGCGTAGGCATAGTCTCGCTCTCGAGGTTGGTAGGGCGTTTGGTTTAGGTAAATTACAATGGCGAGCCCCGTGGTAAAGAAGAGCATACCTACCACCAATGCGCCCTTGGGGTCACGGTAAATTTGGAAGGCCAAACCAATGAGTCCCAAAAGTAAAGGCAAGAAATAATAGGTGTTTCTTGCGGGGTTTTCGCTGTAACGTGCAGGCAAATCCTCTTGCGGAATGCCGCTAACCATTTCGTCTATGAAAGGTATTCCGGAAATCCAGTGCCCATTCCCCATTTCTCCATTGCCTTGGAAATCGTTTTCTCTGCCCACAAAATTCCAAAAGAAGTAGCGGAAATACATCCACTGTACTTGGTAGGAGGCAAAGAACTTTAAGTTTTCGCGGCTTCCCGGTTTGGCGTTGGGAGATAGGCCGGTCCATTCCCGATAAGCGTTAACATGATGCGCAGATGGAGAGTACATACGCGGGAAGACGGTTTGTCTAGAATCCTCGTACACGTATTTTGGCTTTTTGTCTACCTCTACGTATTCATGGTCTATGGTAAATCCACTTCCGCTTTGCTCAATAAACGTATTAGCATCGTGCTCCAGGCCGAATACGGACACTTGTTTTCCCTTTTCATCACGCACCACATAAGCTTTCATGCGTATGGGCTTACCTTCTTCAATTTCCACCACCCGGGCATCGAAATACTGACCGTAGAACAGCGGTCTATCGCCATATTGATCACGGTTCAGGTAGGAAATCATGGAGTAAACATTCTCCGGATTGTTTTCGTCCATGGTGGTATTGGCCATAGAACGAATAAAAATGATGGAATAGGAAGAGTATCCAATAACCACAACGGCAATGGACCAAAGGCCCAGATTGAGGATTTGCTTGCCTAATTTGTTGGTACGGTAAATCCCATAGGCAAGTCCTCCGGCAACGGCCAACAAAAAGAAAAAGAAGCCCATGCCAAAGTTCATATTTAAGCTGTTGGCAAAGAGCCGTTCAAAGCCTGCAGCAATTTTAATGGTTCCCGGAATAATGCCGTACTGAATAAACAGGAGTACTACTAAAGAAATTCCAATGGCAATTAAGTCGCCGTATTTTTTGCGCGGATAACGCTTGTAATAATAAATGAGACCAATGGCCGGAATGGTAAGCAGGTTGAGTAAGTGAACACCAATCGACAAGCCCATCAAATAGGCAATCAGCAAAATCCAACGGTCGGCAACCACCACACCTTTGTCTACATCGGCATCCCATTTAAGGATGGCCCAAAAAACAACGGCAGTAAATAGGCTGGACAAGGCATAAACTTCTCCTTCTACGGCAGAAAACCAAAACGTATCGCTAAAGGTATAGGCTAAAGCACCAATGGCAGCAGAGCCCAAGGTTAGTACAATCCTTTCTTGGGTCCAGGCTACAGAAGTTGCACCGTCCATGGTTTTGAACATCTTGATGCACAGTGCACTAATGGTCCAAAACAAAAAGCCTATGGTAAGCGCACTGGAAACAACGGAAAGGTAGTTGACCATTACGGCCGCATTTCCGGGGTTATCTCCTCCAAAAATGATAAATACGCGCCCAAGCAAAGCAAAAAATGGAGCGCCGGGAGGGTGACCAACCAACAATTTATAGGCAGAAGCGATGAACTCACCGCAGTCCCAAAAACTTACCGTGTCTTCCATGGTTATGGAATAAACCACGGCCGCAAGGAGCGTTAGGACCCACCCCAGAATAATATTTAAGCGATTGAATTCTAAATTTTTCACAATTGATTGAATTGAGCCAAGGACGAAAATAGAAAAAAGAGCGGTGCCCCCGAGGGTTAAACCGTACAAAGGTAGCCCCTCCCCAGAATAAATTTTTACTTAGGAAGGCTTTATTTCTCCAATGAACGGTATTGGTCGCCCAAAGACTGCCACTGATTCCCTTTTTCCGGAAATTTGTAGAAATCTTCGTAACCTACTCGGTTGCTGATGAGATTTTTTCTTAAACCCAACAACGATTTTGCAAACGTATTGTCGCTTGCTTCAGGGAATTCAAAAGGCTCAGCCTCCGAAATGCTGAGTGGAATGTAGCTGCTGTCGGCCCTCACCATAAAAAAGAACGCATGAGGTACCAAAAGACTCCCCGGAGGCTTGGGTACATCTACCCTACGACTCATTTCTTCGGCCACCAGTTCAGGGCCAAGCATTACCGGTTTGGTTTTGTAATTGGCCTGAATGACCCCGCCAATCCAAGCTTCATAGGCTTGTTGGATTCCTTCGGGAGAAGGGTTTCCGGACTCAAACTCCAAAAGTTTCTCGTGAAGTGCTTTGTATTCCGGGCTGTTGTCACCTCCAAGGCTTGGATAACGCTTTACTTTTTGCTCCAAGTACCAGGACCTGCGCAGCAACTCTTTACCCAACACAACCACGTCGGGGCGTAACCCTTCTACTTCTTGAAGGTATAAGCAGGGCGAAAGAAAGATATCCCATTGCCGGGTAAGTACTATGCTGTTCTCCGGTAAACTTTGCAATGCAGACCGCGCATACACTTCTATGAAATCTCGATCCGAACGATCGCAACGCTCCCAATGTTGCTGAACAGAAAGGGCAGGAAGCACAAAACTTATTAATGGAATCCAAGTCCAGGAAGGCTTTAGCGTTGAAAGGTAATGCCAAGCTGCCGCCGTGGGAATAATAAGAGCTACCGTGGCGGAAAGGTAGTAGGGTTCAATATCATGAATTTGGTAGCTGCTGGCGTAGACCATACAACTGACGGCTTGAATACCCACCCAAATGGCTTTTTTACCGGCCACCATAAAACCTGCTAAGCCAAACAGCAAGCCGAGGCCTAAATCAATGGGTAATCCCCTTAAAAACAAGCGCATTTGTTGGCCAAGAGCACCCTCCTCACCAAACATCCAAACCCTATATTGCCAGCCGCTTACATGCCTGTAAAAGCGGTCCCAATCGGAAGGGGCACCCCAATTCACCAAAGGGTCGGAAGAGGCCAAAGCCATCATGGAACCATATAAAGCAATGGGTATAAGCACTGCGGGGCCAACCAAGCTTTGAAAACTGCGCCACCGGCCTTTCCAATCTTTATGTGCTACAAACCAAACGTATGCCAAGCCGGGCAAAAGAACAATGGAGATTAAGTGGTTGCTGAAAACTAAGCCCGTAATTAGGCCTAACCAAATCCAATTTCTTTTTTGCCCATGGTTCCAAGCTTCCAATAAGCGCCACATCCAAAGGGCAAGCAAAAGCATTTGCAGGGCATGTACTTCTACTGCGGTGGCCTGTTCCCAATACCTTAAACTCAGCGAAAAGGTGAGCGCAGCACCTGCGGCAATCCAAGGATTATTGAGTTTTGGCCAGGAAAGCACAAAGCGCTGCAAAACAAGGGAGCCTAGTAAGGCGCAGGCAACATTAAGGCCATAACTTACCCACATGGGTTGGACAAAGAAGAAAAGCTTTTGTACCAAAAAACCAAGCCAGGTAAATAAGGGGTATCCCGTTGGGTGCGCTACTCCAGGCAAGGCTTGGACCGCCATTAACTCGCCGGAATCAATTTCTTGAATGCTTTGGGCCATGGTTAAGCCATAGACCAACAAGAGAATGAACCCATGGATAAGATACGACAGAACCAAGGGGCGAGAAAGACGAGCTATTATCATTTTTTAAAGACTTATGTACAACCTAAGCCGGACGTTTTACGTTTCTAATGTACATGAAATGGATGCTAATTTCGGTTTTTTTGTTTTCCCTTTCAGTTTCCGGTTGTGGACAGCAACCCAAAGCAACAAATGATATGGAGTTTCCTGTACAAAAATCAGAAGAGGAGTGGAGGTCAATGTTGACAGAGGAGCAGTTTAGGGTGCTACGCAATAAAGGCACCGAACGGCCCTATTCCGGAGACCTGTATTATTTGAACGATGAAGGGGTGTATTCTTGTGCGGCATGCAAAGCGCCCTTGTTTACCAGTGAAACTAAATTTGATGCCCACTGCGGATGGCCCAGCTTTTATGCTCCTGTTTCTAAAAACGCAGTGGTTGAGCAATTGGATAAAAGCCATGGCATGATTCGCACCGAAATTCTGTGCGGAAATTGCGGTGGCCATTTGGGTCATGTGTTTAATGACGGACCAAATCCCACCGGATTAAGGTACTGCATAAATAGTGTTTCCATGGACTTTGTCCCAAAGTCCTTGGGCCGGGTAGATGGAAATAAAGCAGAATAATTAGGCGGTGCACAAACCTGCAAGAGATTCAAAAAGTCTCTTTCCAAAAGCAAAGCCGAGTTTTTCGTCTACGGCGCGTTCGGGGTGTGGCATCATGCCGATTACGTTTCCTTGTTTATTGGAAATTCCTGCAATATGCATCATGCTGCCATTGGGAGTCCATGCTTCTCCTAAGTCCCCATTGGGAGAACAATAACGAAAAAGTATTTGCCGGTTGGCTTCCAGTTCTTCCAATACCTCTTTTGAGGCCATATAATTTCCCTCACCATGGGCAATCGGAAGTTGAATCACTTCGTGCGTTTGGTATGCACAGGTAGCCATGGACTGGTTATGCTCCACACGGAGATGCACCTTTTCGCAAATAAATTGCATGCTGGGGTTATGCCTTAAAGCCCCCGGCAACAAACCGGCCTCCGTTAAAATTTGAAAGCCATTGCAGATGCCTAAAACCGGCTTTCCGGCTTGAGCATGTTTAATGACCTGATTCATAATAGGAGAGAACCGTGCAATGGCACCGCTCCTAAGGTAGTCGCCATAGGAAAACCCTCCGGGAAGGATAACAAGGTCTACCTCCTCCATCTGGTGGCTTTTATGCCAAAGCTTTACAGGGCTTGCCAGTCCTAAAGTTTCGATGGCATCCCAAAGGTCTTGGTCACAATTTGAACCGGGAAAAGTTACAATTCCCCAACGCGCTTGCTTCATGGTTCAAAAATACGGCAGCAAGCCCAGCTTCACAAGTAAGAAATAAATGCAAAAAGAGCAAAATTCAGCCTGCTACCAAAGGGGTAGTTTTAGAGGGGAGCCACCCGGCTTGCTTAACCGAAGAGCTTTACAGCCAAAGCCAAGCCAAGCCAAACCAACAACCAAATGTTGCCAATTTTATCCTTTTTGATTCTCAAAAAATAAAAGGAGAAGAACAAGGCCAAAGGAAGCGCAAGCCAATGAAGTTGATGAAAGAATCCGGAGGGGTGAAGGTAGGCCGAAAAAAGACCGCCTAAGAAGAACAGGGCAAACCAACGCGAAAACTGGCGCTCAATGCTTCGGTGGCCGGATTGTAAAGCGGTGAAATCTAAAAAACTGGCAATGGATAAGCATAGCCACCATAAAGGTAGTGCCCATAGCCAAAGACTTTCTAGAGAAAAAGAGGGCGAAAAATCCAAGACCTGACCCACGGCCAAAGAGATTTCTTGAGGTTTTTCCCAGGTAAATGTCCAAGCGGTAACTAAGTATACCCAAGGTAGAATGTTGCCCAGCAAAAAGCCTAACAAGGCCTTGCCGTTGGTTTTTCCATTCCATAACAGACCTAAGACAAACAAGGGAGTAAAAACAAGGCTGGCCCAAAGACCAAACTGGGCAATGCCCAAAAAAAGGCCGCCCTGAAAAGTAGCACCCGGCTTGCGTTCGTTGCCGGAGGCCTGAAGTAAACCATAGCAAGAAAGACATATACATAGGGCCGAAAACCATTGAACCCAATAAAAATGCCCGTCCGATAAACTGCCGGTAATCCAAACAATAAAGAAAACCGGTAAATAGGTGGTGCGCTCGTATACGTTAAGGCGAATGAGCAGTCCATGGAATAAAAAGCCCAGCAATAAACTAAAGCTTAGGTTTAGTAGGGCCGATAGCCATTGGTAAGCTGGAAGTGTATTTAGCCAGGCCTCCGGAAAGGCAGAGCCAAAATGATGCTGGGGAGCATGCAAAGTGCCCCATGGGAAAAAGAGCAGAAAGCCACTAAGGACAATCCATGCCAAGCCCTGAGGTTTATGACCAATGAGTATGCGCCACACAACTGCGAATATCTTGATTTTTTAGCTCCCTTGAGCGCTTTTATTTTGGCTCTGCTTTTTGCTCTTCTTAGAAAATGTGCCTTTGGTACTCCATTTTTTTTGCTTAGACTTTCGCAAACCAAGCCGATTTCGTAATTTAGGCCGAGCTTTTGTTTTTTAGTTTTGACTAAAAAAAACAAAACAAATATTTGACATAAAATATTTTATGATATTAAATCAGGTGGATTTGCTGGAGCAAAATAGGGGAGAAGCGTTTGTTCTCCTCGCAATTACTGCCGGCTTGTTTCTGGCGGCGTTAATCTTGATCGCAATTTTAATTTTGCGCCGAAAAAACAAACAAGATCAGGACGTTTATATGGAGGCTCCTCGGGAAACTTCCAAAACCGACCCCAAAAAGCGGCTTGAAAAAAGTGAGGATGCCAAACGCAAAAAGGAAGCTCAACCTAAGGAAAAGGCCTCCGGACCGGTAGGTCTTGCAGTTGATGAAGCAACCAAAAAGAAGGAAGTGCCTGAGGATTTTATGCCGGCAAGCACTAAGACGGTCTCCCCAGAATCTAAACCCTCAGGCCCCTCAAAAGAGTTTAAGCAAGCACCCTTAAAGGAGGCCGATGCAAAACCCGAGGAAAAGAGTGCCGGTTCTTCCAATTTAAAACACACCGAAGGACACACGAAAACGAACGGTCAAGTCAAAGAGAAAGAGTCCGTGGTTCCCGGTCCCCAAGCACCTTCTGTCGAAAAACAACCAAAGACGTCGGTCCCTAATGAAAAGGCCACAACGGCACTATCTAAAGATCAAGTAGCAAAAAGCGTAGCAGAAGCCATTGACAGGGGGAGTTCAAAAGAAGACAATATGGCTCGGATTAAAGCCTATCTGGAGGAGCTGAAATCAAAAGGCGCTTCTAAAGCGGCAAGTGAGCCTTCAAAAGGAAAGGAAGAAACGCGAAGGGAAAAGAAAGAAAATAACACAAAAGAGCATCCCGTGGCAGAAAGCAAGGGTAAAGAAGAGCCACATGTGGCGCCAGACCCCGAGATGCCTTCCGGGGCATTAAACCCTCCCTTTGTTCCCAATCCAAAATTGCCGGAAACCCCTACGGCAGAATCAATCCGCCTCGAATTAGAAAGGCCCGGGGAGCCCTCTATTATGCTTGGTGAAAAGGATTCAACGGAGCCTCCGGCACATGCCACGGGTTCTTCTTCAAGGAGAACAGCCGAACAAGAGCAACCGGAACAAGTGAGTTCGTCCTCTGTGGCTAAGAAGGAAAGCAAGAGCACACCAAGAAAAGAGAAGGGGAGTCCGGCCCCTTTAGTAGCCGCTCAAGAAACAAATATGGAAAAGGCTCAAAAGCAAGAGCCGCCCGTCCGGAAGTCAGCCTCTCCAAATCCAAATCCAAAACAGCCAGCTCCTGCCGCTTTACCTGAACAAAAAGGAACGCCGGCTACAAAAGCGGAGGAAAAAGGAGTAAAGAAAGATTCGAAAAATAAAAAAATACCCGTGGAGGGCTATCGATCTTTTGCCGATTGGCTAAGGCAAACCAAAGGCTAAAGGAAGCTTTTTGATTGTTCCCACCAGTCGTCAAGCTTGGGCAGCTCCTTAAGCTGAAGGTCGAACCGGGCTTTCAGAGCTTCTTTTGTTTGGGTTTTAACCTTTTGGAAATCAACGCTCTCTGTTTCTAAGTGAAGGCTGGTCACGCCCTTGTCTGAAATGCCACAAGGAACAATCCAGTCAAAAGGCTCTAGGTCCGCGCAAATGTTAAATGCAAAGCCATGCATGGTTACCCACCGGCTGGAGTGCACTCCAATAGCGCAAATTTTTCGAGCAGAGTGTTGACTTTCGCTATCTATCCACACGCCGGTTAAGCCTTCGATACGCTCTCCTTTGATGCCATACAGCGAAAGAACATCGATAACTGCCGCTTCCAACAACCTTAAATAGAGCCCGATATCGGTAAAAAAGTGGTCTAAGTCAAAAATAGGATAGCCGGTAAGCTGGCCGGGGCCGTGGTAGGTGATATCGCCTCCCCGATTGATAGGCACAAAGTCTACCTCCTTTTGCTTGAGTTGCTCGGGCGAAGACTTTAGATTTTCTTCATTTCCGTTTTTCCCTAGGGTAAACACTCGGTTGTGCTCACAAAACAGTAAGAAGTTTTGGGTTTCTACTCTATCCTTTTCCGACCTTTTTCTGTTGGCTAATTTTTCTTGAATAATAGAAGCATGCAGGGCCTTTTGTAAGGCCCAGGCTTGCCGGTATTCTACCTGTTGCAGGTCAGAAAAAAAGACCGTTTTCGGCATCTTTAGTGTTTGGAAAGCTCCCCTTTGAGGAAATCTATAACATGAACTTCCATTTCGTCGGCGCCGCGTAACCTTGCCAAATGCAAAGACACCCAGTCGCCTAAGTGAATATGCTCCAGGGCTTGTTCTACCGGGTGTTCAGAAGAGGATTCTATGCTTAAGGTTTGCGCTTCACGTTGCTTAAAAATTCCTTCAGCGATGTCCATGCGCAGGCGATTACGCTTAAAGTCTGAGGGGTTCCTCAAAGAAACCACTAAAATTTCCGGATGCTTATCGGCCCAGCCTACCATTTCGTTATGGTTCATTTCCGGCACAATATGGTGCCAGCAGAGCATTTTGGCGTTTTCATTGATTTGCTGCCTAAACCTAACTGCGATTCCTTCGGAAAGGGTTTCGGCATAAATGACCGGGAGGGTTCCGTCTAGTCGAGCCGCAATTTCTTGCGCTTTTTGAGAAACTTGCGTTTGACTTTCCTTCAATCTATTGGCGGCATTTTTTAAAACACCCATATAGTTGGAGGGCAACCAACCTTGTTGCACAAAAATGGTAACCAGTTGGGTCAAGGAGTATCCAAGGCAAGCTCTGGGAGGGTTACCTCCAGGAATGGTACGTAAGCCCCAACCATGCGCTTTGGCGAGTTCTGCTAGTTTTCCGCCACTGGTTATGCACACTACGGTAGCTCCGGCCTTGTGTGCCTCTTGCACGGCTTGCAAGGTTTCTTCTGTGTTTCCTGAGTAAGAAGAAGCAATAAAAAAGGTGTTTGGACCTACAAAAGCAGGGATGCGGTATTCTTTGTTTACAATTACAGGCAAAGAGGCATGCGCGGCTGCCCAGTTTGAAACAATGGTAGCCCCAATTCCGGAACCTCCCAGTCCCGAAATCATGATTTCGGTGTATGCTTTATTGGGAATGCTGAGGGCTTGTTCCTCGGCAATATTCAGACTTTCGTGTATGTGATCCGGAAAGGCTTCGATTAAGGCTTGCATCGTCATAAAACCAAAGATTTTAAAGGTCAAACCTACGCATTTTATAGCAATGGAGAGGCGGCAGAGCCGGCTAATGTACGGAATGACCTAGAGCTGAAAATGCATCCGTACCTTTGTTCGGATGGAAGATGGCCAGGAAAAGGTAATTCGAATTTATACCGACGGCGCTGCCAGAGGCAACCCCGGGCCGGGAGGTTTGGGGATTGTATTGATTATGGGCAAGCATCGAAAAGAATATGCCGAGGGCTACCGCAGAACAACAAATAACCGAATGGAGCTGCTGGCAGTGGTTCGTGCTCTTGAACTGCTTAAAACCAACGCTTATCCTGTGGAAGTATACTCCGACAGCAAGTACGTGGTGGATGCCATTACCAAAGGTTGGCTTACAAACTGGGTACGCACGGATTTTAAGCAAAAGAAAAACCGGGATCTTTGGGAAAAGTACCTTAAGGTTGCCAAACCCTTTGCCATTCGCTTTTTTTGGGTGAAAGGGCATGCCAACAATCCGGAAAATAACCGCTGCGATGAACTTGCCGTTTGGGCTTCAAAACAACCTGGACTTCCTGCCGATGTGCCTTTTGAATCAGAAAACCCCTGATTATGGAGTTTAGAACCCCTTGCCTGCCCCCAAAGCTTCCTTTAATTGAACATGGAACCCCGATTTCATTTTTAGGCTCTTGCTTTAGTGAGCACCTAGCCACGCGCTTGGCTTATCAAGGGTTTGACGTTTGTCCTCCAAGCCATGGCATTTTGTTTGACGGTTTTTCCATGGTTCGGGCAATGGAGCATTGGACTCAAAAGCCAAAACAAAGAAGCTTTGACTTGATTGAGCAGCATAATGTTTGGTATTCTTGGGACCATCATGGTTCTTTTCGGTCTGAATCCAAACAAAACTTGCTGAATAGTCTGAATAAGGCCTGCAACAGGCAAAGCAACATGCTTAAAAAGGCTCAGGTGCTTTTCATTACCCTGGGTACCGCTTGGTATTTTGTGCTTAAAGAAAGCGATAGACCTGTGGCCAATTGCCACAAAGTGCCGGCTAACCGCTTTGAGCGAAAGTTGGCAGAACCACATTTGTTGGCAGAAAAACTCAGCAATGCACTAAACAGCTTGAGGCTATTAAACCCTAAGCTTGAGGTAGTGTTGTCTGTTAGTCCTGTAAAGCATTTGCGGGACGGTATTTCAGGCAATTTGCTAAGTAAGTCAGTGCTATTGCTTACCAGTCATATGCTAACCACAGAACTGCCTTTTTGCTCTTATTTTCCCGGCTATGAACTCTTAACAGAGGACTTGAGAGACTACAGATTTTATGTAAAGGATATGGCGCACCCCTCCGAGCAAGCCATTGATTATATTATGGAGGCCTTTGCAGGCAAGGCTTTTTCTAAGGAAACAGCTAAAATTGTGGGAGAAGTAGAGCGATTTAGAAAATTAGAAGGCCATAGGCCATTAGCTAATCCTAAGGCACACAAAACAGCCATAGTGGAGGCTAAGAAACAATTGCTAAAAGCATATCCAATCCTAAGCTTATGAACATCATTTCTTACAACCTAAACGGAATTCGGGCGGCCATGAACAAAGGTCTGTTGGACTGGCTAAAGGCCGCTAATCCGGATGTGTTTCTAATCCAAGAAGCGAAGGCTAACGAAGATCAGGTAGACTGGACCGGATTTGCCGAATTGGGGTATCAACAGCACTTGTTTTCTGCAGAAAAAAAGGGCTACTCCGGAGTGGCACTACTCAGCAAAAAAGCTCCTGATCGCATAGTTGCAGGCATGGGCTTGGATGCTTACGATAAAGAAGGGAGGGTCTTACGCGCCGATTACGTTGACCTGACGATTGTTTCGGCTTATTTTCCTTCCGGTTCATCGGGCGATGAGCGGCAAGACTTCAAAATGAAGTTTTTGGCGGACTTTTTGCCTTGGGCAAGGGCTTTGAAAAAAGAAAGGCCCAAACTGGTAATTGCCGGAGACGTTAATATTTGCCATTTGGATATCGACATTCATAATCCTAAGGCCAACCAGAATACCTCGGGATTTTTGCCGGAGGAGCGGGCATGGGTTTCGGAGTTTTTAAACGAAGGTTTCGAAGACAGTTTTCGTCTTTTTCATCCCGAGCCACATCAATATACTTGGTGGAGTTATCGGGCGGCTTCTCGGGCGCGCAATAAAGGCTGGCGTATCGATTATCAGTTTGTTTCCGAAGCTTTGGTGCCGCAAGTGCAGCAAGCCCGCATTTTGAGCCAGGCGGTTCATTCGGACCATTGTCCTACGCAGCTGATTTTGGATTGGAAATAAGATATGCAGGCCGGAGCAAGGTCTGCGCCCCTGACCGAACCGATAGCTGTTTGAAGCCTAAGGGATGGCAAAACTTGGCACGCGGAGGCTTTCCGACCCTTCGGAAAGACCCCGCAGGGCTTAGGTTTGCCCCCTTAGGCAAAAACACTAAAGGAGAGGGCAGGAATAGGCGCCCAAAAAATTAGCCTGGCCTAAAAAATTAGAGTCAAAAATTTGAAAAACATATAATTGAACCTCCTAATTTCGCTCTACTAACTCATGGGTGTAGGCGTAATTCAGAAGCTCCGCCGCGCTTTTGCAGGAAAGCTTTTTGAGGATGTTTTTTCGGTGGGTGTTGATGGTATGGTAACTAAGGTGAAGCTTTTCTGCGATTTCTTTGCTGGAGAGCCCTTCGGCCACCATTTTAAGGATTTCAAGCTCTCTTTCCGAAAGCTGCTCATGCAAGGGCACTTGACTTTCGGGTGCGGCTCTAAAACTCAATTCTATAAGCACTTCCACCACTTTAGGCGAAAAAAAGCGCACCCCTTTCCAAGCCGAGTAAATGGACTCCACCAGTTCGTCGTGGGTTGCTTCTGTAGTTAAAAAGCAGGTGATTCCTATTTTGTGCACGTGGTAAATCCAGTCCCGATCTTTGCTGGTAATGAGAATGACTTTTCGGTCCTCTAAAAAGCGCTTGTGTTTGTCGGGTAATGGTTCCGAAAGAAAGAAGGACGCATAGCGATCGTCCATGAAAATCAAGGCGTCTTTATGTTTGTCGGCTTCCTTAAAAAGGGTTTCAGTAGCGTCCTTTTCCGTACGGTAGGGCAAGGCGTTTAACCACCGGATGTCCGTTCGGCCGGAGAGCGCTGCGGCCAGGCCTTGTTCCAAAAATGGCTGGGCAAAAGCCGGAAGGACATGAATATGTATAGGAGCTGCAGCCATGGCGCAAAATTGCTAAAAAATAAACAACCGGCCGGCCGGATAGTTTCGTAGCCTCAAGGCGCTTGAGGTGTTATGCTCAGTTTTTGGCGCCATTGGCCCGCCTTGCTTTGCAGTAAATAAAGCCCGGGAGGTAGGCCGAACAAGGACATGGAGTTGCCCTGTGTTTCCCTTACCAGTTTTCCTGAAAGGGTATAAAGTTGCCAGTCGGCTTCTTGGCTAAAATGGACTTGGTTGTAAGCCGGGTTTGGATAGGCAAATGGTTTTTCTGCCTCGTTTTCCTGTAAGCCCATTGGGCAATTAACGACTTCTATGGTGTCGTTGGTGGTGGCAGAGCAGGCGTTTGTGTCCACATAGGTATAGCTTAACACCCAACTGCCTAAGCCGGCATTGCCCGGACTAAAGCTGTTGCCGGCAATGCCGGCTCCTTGATACGTTCCTCCTGTCGGGCCGGATAGGTTGTCCAGGGTAATGGGAGGGTCAAAAACGCAAAAGGTGTCCACTCCTAAATCAAACAAAGGAATGGTGGGGTTAACGACCTGGTAATGGAAGGTGTCTGCGGCAGAGCAGCCGTTGTTGTCGGTAAAGGTGTAGTGGGCCGCAAAACTTCCCGGGCCTTGGTTTTGTGGATTAATAAGCCCTAAGGTTTGATCTCCGCCAAAGTTGCCACCGGGAGGCGTTGCTTGAAGTGCTATGGGTGTGTCGTTGGTGCAAAGCAAGGTGTCGGTAGCGGTTAAGCCCACCGATGGAAGCGAGTTGAAGGTGATTTGTTGGGAGCTTGTGCTGCTGCACCCAAAGCCATTGGTGCCGGTAAGGCCAACGGTGCTGCTTTGAAAGACTTGAATGGTAGGGGCATTAGAGCCATTGGACCAAGTGTAGGTGAGCGCTCCCGATGCCGTGAGGGTTATGGTGTCGCCTTGACAAGCGGTGGTATTGCCTAAGATTTGAACTTGTGGTGCGGGGCTAATGATCAAGACTCCGCCCATATTTTGAGGAGTTGTGGCAGGTTCTGTACTTTGCACGGCCAGCATATACCCATTGCCAAAGGGTAATCCGGAAGGGATGACCATTTGAATTACCCCTCCACTACTTCCATTTAACGTGCCCACAATGCTAGGGTTTGCAAAACTGCCTGAGGCGTCGCTTAGCAACACCTGAAACTGGTTGGTGGGGTGAAAAAAGCCCACCGAATTTATGATGCCTAGAATGGTGTCTCCTGCGCAGGGCTGCAAATTGTTGACAGAAACCAATTGGGCAGAGCCGGGAGGGTGCACCACAACCACCGCCTTCATTCCAAGGCTTGCATGTGGCGTACATACATAATAAAAAGTTCCGGTATTGGTTGGGATCCACTGTCCGCCTCCAAAAGGAATGTTGAAGCCTCCATTGGAGGTAGTTCCATTGGCGTTCCAGGTGGCTTGATCGACCTCTACGGCGTTGTGGTTATTGCCCAGGGTAAACTGCACGGTATCGCCAAGGGCAATGTGCAGGGTATCGGGGGAATAAGTAAAACCTACCGTAGTTATTGGGTAAACGGAGGCTTGGGTGGCCAAAGAAGAACAGCAAAGAACGATTGCGGAGTAAAGGAGCTTGCGCAGCATAATTTTTTGTTTGATGGACAGCAAGCTACGATAAATACCCCTATCTCACAAAAGCGAATGTCTAAGGAGAAATATTGACTTTAAATATTTCAGGAAATGAAAGGGGGTAGATTCTCGGGTGTGGCCTCGACAGGAATCGAACCTGTATCTTAAGTTCCGGAGACTTACATACTATCCATTGTACTACGAGGCCAAAAAAAAGCCGATCTTTCGACCGGCTTTATGTAGTAGCGGGGGTTGGACTCGAACCAACGATCTTCGGGTTATGAGCCCGACGAGATACCTACTTCTCCACCCCGCACTCTATGTTCAGAACACTTACCGCTCTGGGGCTGCAAATATAATATGCCGTACCTTTATCTCCAAACTTATTAAGCCTCTATGCAACATAAAGCCGGATTTATAAATATCCTCGGCAAACCAAATGCAGGAAAATCTACCCTGCTCAATGCCCTCCTTGGCGAAAAACTCGCCATTATGTCTCGCCGCGCTCAGACCACTAGGCACCGCATTCTTGGCATGATTAACGATGCCGAACACCAACTTATCTTTTCCGATACCCCGGGTGTTATCGACCCCGCCTACAAGCTCCAAGAAAAAATGATGCACGTGGTAGAAGAAAGCCTCAGCGACGGTGATGTTTATGTGCTGGTGGCCGATGCCTTTTCTCAAAAAGGACTCGAAAGCACCTTGGAATTTCAGGAGTCCTTCCAACAAAGAATGTTAGCGCTCGAGGAGCCGCTTATTTTGTTCCTCAATAAAACAGAAACCCTAAGCAACGAGGAAAAAGCCCTCCGCATGGAGGCTGCAAAGGAACGCTTTCCCAAGGCTCTGGTGATTTGTGGGTCTGCTCTTCAAAACCAAGGCTTAGAATCCTTGCTTGGGCATATCAAAGAGCTCCTCCCCAAGCATCCGCCTTATTTCGAAAAAGACCAGTTTACCGATAAAAACCTACGTTTTATTGCCTCCGAATACATCCGGGAACAGCTCCTAAACCAATACCGCCAAGAAGTACCCTACCACTGCGAAGTGGTGATTGTGGAATACAAAGAGGCGCCCGATATTGACCGCATTCGAGCGGAGATTCATGTAGGGAGAGAGTCCCAAAAAGGAATTCTCATAGGCAAAGGTGGCTTGGCATTGAAAAAAACCGGTACGGAAGCACGAAAAAACCTCGAAGCTTTTTTGGGAAAAAAGGTGTATTTGGAAATACAGGTAAAAGTAAAGCCCAATTGGCGCGAAGATGAGCAAAGCCTCAAATGGCTTGGCTACTAATTTCAAGGCATGAACATCACAGGCTTTTGTACCTTAATGGCATGAATATGCAAGAAGCCTACCGGCTCATCCAACAAAAACTTATAGCCTGGGGCGAGGAGTTGGTTGGCTTAATTCCCAATCTTCTTTTGGCATTAGCCCTCATGGGGCTGTTTTTGCTCTTGGCCCATGTGTCTCGGCGGCTGGTTCGGCGGCTATTGCAACGCCTCATCGATGGACCCACCTTAGTAAGCCTTGCCGGATCATTAACCTATGTTTCTATATTAGGCCTGGGCCTGTTTGTAGCCCTTTCAGTCTTAAAGCTGGACAAAGCAGTAACCAGTATTTTAGCAGGAGCCGGAATCATTGGTCTGGCACTTGCCTTTGCTTTTCAAGACTTAGCCGCCAATTTCATCAGTGGCATTTTTATTTCACTTCGTCGCCCCTTGCGCGTTGGCGATTTAATCGAAACCGATGACACCATTGGTGTGGTGCAAAGCATCAATTTGCGGGATTTAATTTTGCTCAATTTTCAAGGGCAAGAAGTCATTATTCCCAATAAGGATGTGTTTCAACGCAGTGTGAAAAACTACACCCACTCCGGCATGCGGCGGCTCGATTTGGAAGGAGGCATATCCTATGGCGACAACCTCCGTAAAGTGCGAGAGGTAAGTCTCAAAGCCCTCGAAAACCTGCCCGGCTCAGACGCTCAAAAAAGCATGGGCTTTTATTTTACCGGTTTTGGCGACAGCTCCATAGATTACCTCATAACCATTTGGTTGGCAGATACCGATCAGCTTAGCTGGCTCAAAGCACGCAGCGAAGCCGTAATCCGCCTCAAAGAAGCCTACGACGCCAACAACATCACCATTCCTTTCCCCATACGCACCTTGGACTTTGGAATCAAAGGAGGAAAAACATGGCGCGATATGCAGTTGCCTGAATAATTGATTTATCCTAAGTTTGATTCCCTAATACTGACCCTATGAAACGCTCCCTTTTTGTGGCAGTTTTTGCCCTTTTTCTCGCCCTTGGCTCGCTTGAGCAGCTCTCTGCACAATGTCCGGGCTGCCAGCCCAATACCGTCCTCTGCCAAGGAACCAACGGTCCCTGTCCCAACAACATGGACACGGCAACGGTAGGCGCCGCCTACGAAGATACCCTCACCTTTTTCTTGCCGGAACAAGTTGACGCCAGTCAACAATCTGGAGGGGTCTTGGGCTGGGTTGACTTTCTTGAGTTTGAAATCGTTAGTATTTCCGGCCTGCCTTTTGGCTTGCAATGGTCATGTGGTGTGTCCAATTGCACCTATTACCCCAGCCAGTTTCCTTCAGGGACTTTTGCCTGCGTACGCTTTTGCGGCACTCCCCTGGCGGCACCCGGAGTGTATACCCTTACCATCACCACCCTTGGTACAGTAGATACACCTTTCGGCAACCAAAGCGGCACCGAAATTTTCACTGTAGACTTGGTGGTACAACCCGGAACCGGAGGAAATAACGCCTTTTCTTACAGCCCATCCTTCGGCTGCTCTCCTTTAGCCGTATATTTTCAAAACAACATCCTAAGCAATGGCTACCAGCCCGGCCCAAACAACCTTGGATTTACCTACCAATGGGATTTTGGCAACGGGCAGCAAAGCTCCCTGGAGCAGCCCGACACGGTGCACTACGCCAATGGAGGCAACTATGTAATCCAATACCAGTCGGTTGTTGACACGCTCCCATTTATCCTCCAATCCCTCACCGTAAATGCAGTAAATTGTACCGACGTTCCGTTGTTTAACGATTGGCCCGACCTGTACCTTAGGCTTACGGATGGCTCCGGAAACCTGGTGCTCAATACCGATAACAATGTGGTGGTATTTGCTCCCGGCAGCAATCCGCATACCTGGAACTTGAACCAGGCCCTCAATAACCCTCCCTATCAGATCGAAATCATGGACCAAGATGGCGGCATTTATGGTTCCGACGACAATTGCTTCGATAACTCCACCAACGCCATGCCTCAACCTGTGGTGCTTGGACAAGCAGCTCAGTACAACACCCCCGTAGTTCAATCCTTCAACCAAAATGGCCTGAACTACAGCTACCAAATGCAAAAAACGGCTTTTGTAACCCAGGTTACCGACACCCTGGTCGTTTCCAATAGTCCACCAATCATGACCCCAAGCTTAATCCCCGGCCCTATTTCTTGCGAACGCGACTCCATTCAGCTTAGCCTGCCGGCAGGATACGTGTATGAATGGTACCAAAACGACACCTTGCTGCTCCTTCAAACCACCAACCCCGTTTTTTATGCCAAAACCTCCGGCAGTTACAAGGCCAAAGTGATTGATTCCATTTCCGGCTGCTTTAGCTGGGCCGGCGATACCTTGCTCACCTTTCATCCCACCACGCCTCCCGGATACCCCAACGTGGGGATTTCCTATGCCAACGGACTGTTAAGCTCCAACCTGAGCGGCACATGGACCTATCAGTGGATTTTCCTCGATAACGGGCAATGGACTCCAATAGCACCTCCTCTGGGGAGTTTAGCCAGCCTAAGCCCCGGCCAAGACGGCGACTATGCCCTCATTGCCACCAACGGCTTTGGCTGCGGCGACACCAGCAATACAATTACGGTTACCAACAGCGGTCTAAACCCTTTGAATGGCTTTTTGGTGCGCTTATACCCCAACCCCGCCCGTGGAAGCTTTAATCTTGAGCTACCCCAAGGCACCGACCAACATTGGAAACTCAGCATTATGGACCTCAGCGGCCGCGAAGTTTGGCAAGGGCAAGCGCAATCCGGGCTTCAGCTGCTGCGCCCCAACTTACCTGCCGGCAGCTATTTGCTCAAGGGCTATTCAGACCAAGGCTATTGGGTAAAACGCTTTGTTTGGGAACCCTAAGCGGCAAATTTCCTATCCAAGGTTTTGGGGGTTCGGGCCCCGGCTCCGAACAGCAATTCTGTAATCTATCCGGCCCCAGGCTCCAGCCCTGCTTGCCAAGCCTAAGGCCGGCATAGCCCTGTGGTGGCTCTCTTTGGCCGCCTCCTCGGGCTTGCCGGCCTAAGGCTTAGCTGCGCAGGGGCTTTTGCCCGGCCGGGGGGCCATACTATGGAGTTTGTTCTAGCCCGGTTTGTTTACAAACCGCACTTCTGCCTATTTTTGCGTAAACTATGGATTTAACAAAACCCACCTTATATCTCTTTAGTTTCGGCGGAGGAAATGCAGCCTCCTTTGCCAAACTCCAAGAACGCCTGGAGCCTACCATTCATACCCGAACCTTTGAAATGCCCGGTAAGGGCAAGCGCATCAAAGAACCCATGCTACGCAACCTCCACCTTATGGTGCAGGAGCATTTGGAACAATTGGACCCATTGCCCAATCCCCCCTATGCCTTTTTTGGGCATTCCATGGGCTGCTACGTGGCGCATTTACTCATTCAACAACTGCAAAAACAAGGCAAACCTTTGCCACAACACGTGTTTTACAGTTCCAAAGTAGCCCCCTCAAGGAATTACGACAAAAAGCGGTCTATACTTTCTGACGAGGAGTTCGTTGAGAAGTTACGCATACTTAAGGGCATGCCCGACGCCATTCTGGAAAACCCCGAACTGCTGCGCATCTTCTTGCCTATGGTTCGGAACGACTTTTACGCCATTGATACCTACCGCTACCGTCCAGGACCTCCTTATCCTGTAGATATGTCTGTATTTTGCGGCAGCGAGGAAGTGGTAGACGACCAAGAGCTGTTGGATTGGAAAAAAGAGCATACCGGCAAATTTCATTTTGAACGCAGACCCGGACATCATTTTTGGTTGTTCAACGAGTTGGATTGGCTTGGCAGCTATATCTTAAGGACCCTTGGGCATGGAAAATGAGGCCAAGGTCTGGTTATGGCACTTGGAGCAACCCGAGGAAGGCCCCTCGAAACGGCTTTTGGAATGGCTGCCCAAAAACCTTAAAGAGCACATGTTGCTGTTTAAAAAAAACGACGACCAAGCGCGCTTTGCGGCCGGCCGGTATTTATTGTTTCATGCCTTGACCGAAGCTGGACAACCGGAAGCCCTGCAGCACTTGAAAACAGACGAGCATGGCAGGTATTTTATTCCGGGAATGCCCGATTTTAATATCTCCCACTCCGGCAACTGGGTGGGCTTGGCCTGGAGACCCTCAGCAAAAGTTGGCTTAGACATAGAGTTTAAAAGAGAATTAGACCCTTCCGCATTTACCAAGCAATTCAGCCCTTTAGAAATGCAAGCCATGCTGGCCTCGCCCAACCCTTTGGAGGCCTTTTTTAAGAATTGGACCAGAAAAGAGGCAGTAATGAAGGCCGAAGGTAGGGGCATGCGCATTCCCTTGCACAGCATAAGGCTTGCCAAGCATGGCGCCCGGATTGATGGCGATGAGCGGTTTTGGTATTACCGACCCATAACGGTAGATGAGGCCCATGCCTGCCACCTCTGCTCAGATAGGCCCTTGGACCGAGTACAGGTAGCGGTGCTTAATCAAACCGGACCTTAATGCGCTAATTTTTACCCTGCGGCCCATGAATGCCTTTTCGTTTTGGGGCTAGAATGGCTTGTGCTTAACTCAATGGCGAAATGGCTGGCGGCTAAACCCCTTGGCTTGGAGCAGGGCGCGCCGCCCTTTTTTTACCCAAGGTGGAGGCGATGCGGGCTGTTTGTTTCTTCCCAAAGCGCCACCCATCGCTAGTTTCTATCTTTAATTGGCGGAATAAAATTTTTGATAGCCTTTATGGTATAAAAAATTACCTAAAAGCAAAAAAGGGGTGTCGAAATTTTGCGTTTAATTCTCTTAAAAGTATTTTAGCACCTAAAATATACCCTTATGAAACCTTATTTACGTATTCTTTTGCCAATAGTATTGGCGGCGGTTGTGTTTTCTTGCAGCGACGACTCGGATGACCCAAACAGCCCAAACAACCCCAATAATCCAAACAATCCAGACAACCCTTGCTACGGTGTGGTGTGCGAAAACGGAGGGACTTGCGTTAATGGCGTCTGCGATTGCCCGAATGGGTACGGGGGGGGCGACTGCGGCACGCCGGTGAACCCATCCTCGGTACGCATTACTCGGGTAGATGTTCTTCGCTTTCCGCCAACAGATGGAGGTGGCGCCGGTTGGGATTTGACCAGTGGGGCGGATATTTATGTAAAATACTTTGTAGGAAATTCTTTAGCGTTTAGTACAGGGTATATTCAAAATGCCTCTCCTAATGTGCCAAATCCGCTTACGGTAAGTCCTGTTTTTACAACCAGCAGTTATGGTTCACACAGCATAGAATTATTTGACTTCGATGATTTTGATCCAGATGATTATATGGGAGGCTACAACTTCAGCATAGTTGGGGCTTTTCATAATGCGGGTTTCCCTGCTACCTATGATATAGGCTCTGGAAGCCTAGAGTTCAGGCTACACCTCAGCTATCAATTTTAATAAGCAAACCAACGCTTAATCCAATGAAAACAGCCCAACGCATACT
>CAZJFM010000003.1:0-67230 GCA_964545365.1 uncultured Candidatus Competibacteraceae bacterium
GTTTTCTGAAATGGAGCTAACTGGGATGATCAATCTCAAAAAACTATTTTCTAATAACCAGTACACCACAGATCGCTTCCCAGAGGTTTACGATGGGGATATCCCTGCGCGTTTAAAAGAAGAGCAAGAATTGATTGACTTGGGTAACGATGGTATTTTACAGCGTGTGCAAAGGAGTTGGACCGATGCGTTGGGTATTTATCGTATAGGTCCTTTTGTAGCAGATGAAAATCAAAACTATGAATTCACTACCGAGGGGCATATTGTTATCGACACTGAAAAAATTGAAGAATGGGTGGAAATTTGGAATCGCAATCATCAAGAGTTGAACTTGACCGTTCCTCATGTCCGATTCGTTGTATTGATGCATGAACTAGGACATTGGTTGTCGCACTGGGCAATTCGAGACGATAAAGACGCTAATCTTCTTCAGTGGAATCCTGGTTTTGAGTTCCCAAATATTATGACTAAGGAGGCATTGGCTAATATTATTTGCCTTTGGGCTTGCGAAGATATAGAAAATGATGAACAACGTGAAGGTTTGCTGAAGGCACTCGATGCACTTACCCCCAAAGACGAAGATGGCAACGTAGATACCTCTAATGCATACGGAGCCTACGAGCTACTTAAACCTTTTGACCGTTCCTCAATACTTGAGAAACTGAACACATTGCGTGCCAATTGGATGTTAAAGGATGAGTTCCTTTTTAAATTCTTGAAAAGTTCGGAAAAAGATGTGTTAAAATGGTTGGATGAAAGGAAACCGGAAACCGTATCACTTGAAAATTACAATAAAGACCCACGCTTCATGCATAAATCTGTTTGGGATTATGGTGAGGTGGGTGAAGGCGCAGGAGTATTGCGTCGCTTTGATGGAATACCGAAAAGACCAAATTGAATGATTGATTATAAAACCAAAAATAGACGTCAATACACACAAACTATAACCAGTAAAAACATGTTAACAATCGAAGAATACGAGGACCTATGGAGAGAAATGAAGATCACGAATCTAAAGCTCCCTCCTTACGATGATTATCTTGTTAGGGAAGATGCACTAAAGAAACAGTTGGATAGGTTTAACCAAAACCAGCAAATCAAATACATTCTTGTTGGTGAGGCAGCACCTGCCAGTGGTAACTACATTTACATAGATGCAGCGGGAAGTTATATTACTGCTCCGCTACGGGCATTCTGTTGTGACCCTGGCAAATCCATTGATGTTAATTCCCGTTTAGAGAAATTATTTCTTAAAGGTGTAATTCTTCTGGATCTTTTTCCCTTTGCTATTGATTTCAACATTCAAGGAGTGAATAGTACTACGATGCGCAGAAATATTATTGCATCTAAGGGATTTGGGATTTGTGTCGATATGCTGGAAAGTAAGTTACGCAACTTAAGTAACCAAGGTAAGCTTGCCGATGACTGGGATTTTTGTACCGTTGGTCCTGAAACAACATCCATCGGGTTTCTTGATTTTCTTGATAATCAACGTCATGGGAGACTGTGCAATAGACCAACGGCTAGTCATAATGATCTTCTATTTAGTCCAGACTTTATATATTTAACAAATACGGGGCAAGTTACTTGCGGCAATTACACTAATACACCACCAGCGCTGAGGCACAATTGGAATATACCATATCTGTCCAAAAGGGCGAGACTTACCGTAGGAACCATGGGCCAGGGCTCTGGTCCGGTTTGTGAACTTATTCAAAGAGCGTTTAATATTACATGCTCTTGAAAATTAGTACTTAGAGGTAGTTTCCCCTTTTCCAGAAACATCTCCAATAGCTGAGAAGCATAAGTATTATAAAACCGTTCTCGAGTTATAGGTGTATGTCATGCTAAGAGTCGTATACTCTTGTGGGTCACAAAATTCACGGGTACTTTTAATTCGGTTACAATTGTGATAGTCTCAGCCATTTTCTTGGGCTGATTTAATTTTCTCCGTTCTGTCACAAAGAGATTTTTTGTGCCCTTATAGAGTTGTAATCCTTCAATAGGAGCGCAATTATAAGTGTATTCATTAATCACAAAAAAGAAGAAAAAATGGAAGCAGAAAAAAGTATTTGGTTTAAAAAAGTAGCAGAGCCATTCGGTTGGTTGGTAATATGGCTACGTATCTAATTGAGTTAGACGGTAAGATTTGGAAATTCAATAAGCCGAAACTCAAACCGAACAAATTTTATTGTGTAAATCACAGTAACAGACAAAACGAATCTAGTATTTCGAAGATTATTCATGTAATCGCTCAATTTAGTTGCAAGGCACTATAATCTGATTTGAAAACCCGCCAAAAAACAGAATCATCTTTCAATAGTTCAAACGCTTTCCTATTTACACCAGTATGAACTTAAGCTCACTTAAAACAACACTCAGTATACTTCTTCTAATTCTCGCTTTACTGATTCCATTTTCATACTTCTGGGGCAAGCGATATGTGTTGAATAGGGAACTTCGGGAATTGGTTATCGAAACGAAGAGTTATGTCAGGAAACTTGGTCGAGCTGTCGCCAAACAGAAGTCTACAAGATATCCGAACAAGAATTGCGGATGTACCAAGCACCACCTTAATTTTAGAAAAGACCCATACAATATACATAGAGTTGCTGCCAAAGAATTGAGCAATGGAAACATAATTAGAACTGTCGATGAACTTGCAGGGACAGATATGGTCAGAGTGGATGATGGCTTAGGTTTTTCAATTTCCAAGGAAAAAATGACTCACAGTGAACCATACCTTCACAGGAAAGCTTACTCGGTACTACTTGAGATTGGACTTGAATTTGATAAAAGATTACAGGGAACAAAAGCTGAGGGGAGTAAAATTCTAATTAGCTCCTTGACGAGGACCATACAACAACAAAAGGATTTGGGTAAGCAGAATGGAAATGCGACCAAGGGAATATCCGCACATTCTTATGGCGCTGCTTTTGACGTGTATAACATAGAGACAAAATCAGCATGTTCTATTGCAAGGAGTACGCTGAATTCCTTGCTTATTGATTTTCAGAATAAGGGTAAGATACTGCTGTGTCCTGAAGGTGGCTGTATACATGTCACGGTAATATGATTCGGTTGCAACTACCTAACATCTCTGTACAACTCCAGTCGTATTTAATAGAATAGCACTTAATCTGGATGATCGGCTTCAGGTCTGTATGACGTCAACTAAAAGTGTACTGCTAAAAAGGTAGTGTTACTTGACAATTTAACATCTTCATGGCATGCTGAAGAATAGGAGAACTGAAAGTCATCAAGAACTTTACCGAAACTTAGGCAATACAAATATCCTCGGTCGAGAAGGAAAAGTGTACGTTCTATTGTAAGGTTAACCTAAGTTTTCCGAGCCTAAAGCTGTGTAGCTTTTGATAAATGAAAAATTTTTTTTGCCATGATTGTCACTTCCATTCATTCAGTGCCCTTATAATAAACGGATAGGGAATTCACCTAATTCATTAAAACTAAAGAGTATTATGGATCCATATTGGAACAAATGTGCGAGTTATGGCCGCATCGACATCCTCTCTCATAACGGTGCTGTCAGACTTTATTACAACCAATTCGAGTACAGACTTCTCATTTATCCGAGCTTCTTCAGGGCGACCAGTGCTATGTGGCAAGGTAGTAATGTGATTGTCCGCGGCTACGATCAATACAACAAGCCTAAAGCTGTATTGATGACCGACTTTTTCAGTTTTCAGCAAATGTGAATCAAAGAAGAAATTTGAATATTATTGCCTGTTCTAAAATGATTTGCTAAGCGCTATTAGCTTTGGCCCTAACCTTTTGTTGGTGTTAAGAGCATTTGCTCTCTAATGTATTCATCCCTCAAAATTGGAAAATATGCACGCTTTAGGCGGATTTACATCCACAAGCTTAAAGGCATTCGGGGGGCTGATTTAGCTTATAGTTTTAATCGGTTTTAAACCTTTACTTTAGTTAATATCCATTTCCCTTGACTCTCTTTGAAGGAGAATACCACAGACGTGAGTCCTAACTGGGTTGGGAAGACCCAACTTAAGTTAAGCCAATTACTGTCTGCAGTATCTTCAGGGTATATTACCATTCCGTCTTCTGGATCTACATAGATAAACTCTGCATAACAATCATGGGTCCTAAGTTTTTCGCAAACCTCAGCTCCCAATGCCTCTTTGTAGGTAGAAAGAAAAATCTGCCTTGGTGAGCTAGCTGTTTTAATTGGGTAGTTCATCCATGAAGCGCTTATGAATTCGTCAATGTAGTAGTCCATAAATTGCGAATCAAAAAGGCTGAGACTATTAACGACTGCTAAAGCTTCATTGACAACTTTCTCTTCAAACACAGTTAGCTGGTGTTGGTTGTCTTGGGCATTGGAAATAGCAGGTAGTAGACAAACAATAGTTAAGTTTAAAATAAGAGGGAACAGTTTCATATGGTATTGTCTTTAGTTTTGCATTTTGCAAAAGCCAGAATGCGCCAATGCATTTCTTGTAGTTCAGCGCAAATTTCGTACTCTTCTTGTTCTTCGAAGTGTTCAAAAAGTAGCTCAAAAAGACCCATTTCACAAGCTTTGCACATCTCGGAGTCCTGTTTAAAGTTGGATTCTTCGAGTGCCACCCACTTTTTGAAGATTTTGCGTGCCAAGCGATCGCAGGCCTTTTCGACCTCACCCAGAAGTACTTCAAGGGGGTCACGAGGAGAGGAAGATGCATTCATTTTATTTACTGGTTTAATACATGATAGTTTTGAGCATAGGGAATAGGCTCAATGATGAATTTTGAGCGTAGGAAGCTCCTGTATATCCATTTTAGATTGGGAGAAGAAGTGGTTCGCAGCTGTCGCAAGTATGGCTGATAGCAGGCTTCCCATAGTGGACGGTGAACCGCATACTTCCAACTCACTGAAACGGTAATTGTCAAGTCTATAAGTTTCTCCCAAACCGTAAATGATGGTTTGAATAGACTTTTGGTAATCAAAGGCCTCTGCAGCTCGCATTTGAATGCGGCCGTTTTTGTCAATAGAAAAGCTGGCAACAAAGGGGGTAAATGCCTTGTTTTTAATCCGAACAATGTATGCATCATTGTAAATCTCTACAAGAGCTCCCGCTTTGCAATGCATGTTTAATTCTGTAGACCATTCGCGAAGAAAGTGAAGCAAACTTTTTGAAGTCATAAAGTAGTTTTAATGCGTTTACTTAGATTAAGTAGATTGAATAGGTATTTGTGACAGAATCAGATTTTCAGGAAATTTTTAGATTAAAAATCCTTAGTTCCGGGCGCGCGCTAAAGATGGTAGAGCTATCAACCTCGCTGCTGTCTAAGCGTTTTGAGACTGAAGACGCCTTGTGTTTTAGGAACTGTAGGTACCGGTGCATAACTTGAAAAAGCGATACCTTTTTGGTCTCCAAGAGTACAGGGGGGGGCGGTTTCCGGAATCTTTTGCTGGAAGAAATATCCCGCAGTACATTGCTTGGTTATCTGTGGAGGCTTAGGATTCCACTTATCTATGGTTTTTAATAAACTCCGTAGGGTCTAGGTAACCTGCTGTGTTAACGGAATAGCCTGGTCCAACGCCCATATTGATTCGGTCCCTTATTTCGAAATGCAAATGCGCCAAATAGGCTCCATTTGCGGTTCCAATGGTAGCTATGGTAGCGCCTTTTTGAACGATTTGGTCTTTTTTAACTAGGATTTCATCGCAATGAGCATACAAGGACTCAATTCTTTTTTTGTTGGGTAGGGTATGCTCCACAATGATCACGTTTCCCCAACCCCCGCCAAGGTTTTCCGCCATTTTTACGCGTCCATGGGCAATGGAGTAAATGGGGTCGCCCAAATCGGAATTGCCTCCGGTCACGGCATTCCAATCGTCCCCTAAATGGGCGTTTTCACCAAATCCTTGGGCATTGTAATAGCCCCTGGCATCGGGTTTGCCTACCGGATAATCAAAGGAATGGGCCACCGGATATTCGATGGGTTGTTCCACGGGTTTTGGCTTCTTTCTTTGTCCGGATTTAACGGGGGCTTCTTCCCCGAAGCAACTTATTAATGCCAAGCCAAGCCATCCAATAATGTTCCAATTGAGGCTTAAGGTTCGGGAGGAGGAAGGGGTTTTTATGGGCATATGCAGCTATAATATTTCAGCAAACTGGCCTATTTAAAGGACTCGTATTCTTTTAAGGTAAAAAGAAAGGGTTGATGAGGGATTGTTCCAAGGAAAATTCTGTTGAGGAAATTTCATGTTCACCAACCATGTCCAAACCAATAGATAACGCAATATCATTGGTTTTATTGGTTCCGACCTTGGATGTTTATTGGCTGTGGTGGGCTTTTTTTCTGTAAATGGTTTTGGTTTTGTCGCCCTGCTTCTCAAACAAACCGAGTTCAAGGCCTCGTTTTAAGTCGCGACTGGCGGTTGCCGAAGAAATATTTTTAAATACGTTCATATACGCTTTCCGGCTGAATTCGCCTTCGGCTATTTCGAAAAAGTAGGCCAAACGATCCTTAGCGCTCAATGTCCTAGGTTTAAAATCAAGGATTTCGTTGAGTGCCTCATCGATAACCCCAAGCATGTATTCAATAAAAGGGCTTGAGTTTCCGGCCTTGTCGCTTTTTGAGAGTGCCTGATAATAGAGAGTTTGAGTTTTTTGGATTATGTTTTCAAATGGGATGAACTCAAACACAGGGTATTCATGCATTAAGATGCGTGTTTGCCATAAACGGCCCATTCTGCCGTTCCCATCGGTGAATGGGTGAATAAACTCCATTTCGTAATGAAACACACAACTCTTAATTAGCGGAATCTCCTTGGATGATTTTACATAAGCAAACAAATCGTTCATTAAGTAGGGTACATTTTCGGCCGGTGGGGCCATATGCGCCAATTTATTTCCTGCCATAATGCCAACCCCTTTATTTCGAAATTTCCCGGGGTCAGGAATGAGACCATTCATGAGCATCTTGTGCGCACTTAGAAAGGACTTGACCGAGTTGGGATTGAATAAAGCCATTTGGTTATACACTTGAATGGCGTTCAAGACCTCATTCACGTCTTTTTTCGGCCCAATAATTCGCTTGTTTTCGATTAATGCTGTGATTTGCTCCTCAGTGAGCGTATTGCCCTCTATGCCTAGGGAAGCATGAATGGTTTTGATTTTGTTTTCCTTGCGCAGCTTTGGTGATGGTTTATCTAGAAGATTTGCATGAATCTGCCCTATTTTTTCTGAAATAGAAGTAATCCGTTTTAGTATTTCCGGGGTGATTTGATACGGAGGGTTCACTTATTTGATACTATCATTTGATGCTATTAAACATAAGAAAAATATGGGAATGATGCTCTGGCTATTTACTATTTTGGGAATTGGGGCGCGATATTTTGATTTAGTATTCTGCTCTTTTGTTTTGAAGGTCCTTAGGTTGGGCGATGCTCTCCGCCAGGGACTGAGGCGGTACCGCCGCGGGCTTGGGAGCTTAGGCCGCCGCCCTGAGCCGCGGCGGCGCAAAGCAAGCCCCGGCGAAGGGTAGGAGACTGTTGATGCGATGCTATTCTGGCGGCAACTTTGCGTTGCAGGCAAATCTCAAGGTCCTCATTTACCATTAGTAAACTCCGGCCTTTCTATTTGCCTGCGCCTTAATTTGCCTTGAAAACGCAACGCATCAACAGTCTCCGTTGGCGGCCTAGCTCCCAAGACCGTGGAGTAAAGCCGAAGGCCCGGCAGGCGGCCAAAAAACACCAGATTGACGTGGGCTAAGGTGGTGATATTCTAGAAGTAAGCCTGCCCTGACCGAAGCGTCAGGGGTCCTCATTTACCATTAGTAAACTCCGGCCTGTCCTGACCGAAGCGTCAGTGGCCTTTCTATTTGCCTGCGCCTTAAACCCCTGACGCTTCGGTCAGGAACTGCGTCCCTGACGCTTCGGTCAGGGACTTCGTCTTGAAAACGCAACGCATCAACAGTCTCCGTTGGCGGCCTGGCTCCCAAGACCGTGGAGTAAAGCCGAAGGCCCGGCTGGCGGCCAAAATAACATTGGCCTGAAGTAGGTTAAGGGGGCATTATTCTGGCGGCCATCCGACCCGGACCAGAGCCTCGGGTAGTTGAATTCGACTCTAACCTGCCGGCTTATGGATACTGACCGTAAGCATGGTACCTGGCCTTAGGGCGAAGCGTCAGGAAAAAACGCCTAACTTTAGCTGTAAACATCGGTTTTTATGACCTTTCGCGAATCTTTCCCTCGGTTTTTGGGCTTGCAGGTCTTGTGCTTTGTGCGCTTCTTTAAATCAAGTGCTCCATTTCTGCCATAAGGCAAGAGCCGCCTTTGTTTTGGAATAGCTGCTGAATTTTGGGCGCTAATTCGGGGTCGAGTGGCGCCGGAAAAACGGCCACAATTAGTCTGTCGCGCATGACATCTAGGGGCAAATCGCCTTGTTTTTCCAATCCTCCAAGGCGGCCGATGGCATCCTCGATGAGGGTGTATTGTATGCAGTCTTTGTGCTCAAGCACCAAAGGTTTAAAGGGCTTCCAGGCTGCCGGTGGCACCACACATTCTAAGCGAATCACTTTTGCCATAATCTATGCCAGGCTTTGAATTAAAAAATCGTATAATGGAATTCCAAACAAAATATTGAATGGGAAGGTAATGGCCAAGGGTAGGGTAATATAGAGCGAAGGGTCGGCTTTGGGCACGGCCAGGCGCATGGCTGCAGGTACGGCAATGTAGCTGCCCGATCCGCACAATAAACACCATAACAGCAAATCGCCGGGTGGCAGTCCCAAAAGCTTGCCGCTCAAAAGTCCAAGTAGGCCCATGCCCAATGGAAATAAAAAGCCAAAGGCCAGAAGGAAGGAGGCACGTTTTTTTAAGCCTCCAAAGCGTCGGGCGGCCACCAAGCCCATGTCGAGCAAAAAGAGCAGCAGCACCCCTTTAAACAAAGGGCCGGTAAATATTTCGAGGCTTTTGGCTCCTTTTTCGCCGGAAATCCAGCCGATGAGTAAAGCACCCAGCAACAAAACCACGGAACCGTTGGTGAGTGCCTCGCGTACCGCCTCTCGAAATCCTTGTTTGTCTTCGCCTCTTTTTTTGCTTAAGAGCATGCCCGAAACAATGGCCGGCGATTCCATAACGGCCAAAGCAGCTACCATATAGCCCGAAAAGGGGGTGTTGGAGGTTTCGAGCCAGGAAACGCCGGTGATAAAGGTCACTGCACTCACCGAGCCATAGGCTGCCGCAATGGCTGCTGCGTTTTTTCGTCCTACGCGTTTTGCTAAGAGAGGAAAGGCCAACCAAGGAACGAGGGCACTGGCTGCTAAGGCCATGCCTAGAACAGCAAAGCCTTGCGCTTGCAGACCGGTGTGGGCCAGCTCAAAACCGCCTTTTAAGCCAATGGCTAAAAGTAAGTACAGGGAAAACAATCGGGGCAACGGCGAGGGGACTTCCAAATCGCTTTTGATGAGCGTGGCTGCGATGCCCAGAAAAAAACACAATATGGCAGGATCCAAAAACGAATCAAACATTAGCTTTCCGGTAAAATGAGGGTTTGGTATCTGGGATGGCTTGCCAGTTCCAGCATTTCTTTGTCGCCCCGGGAGTCGCCGTAGGCATAGATGCGGCTGTATTGGTCTAAAGAGAGCGCTTGTTTTATTCTTTCCACCTTTTCTTGTCCGTAGCAGTTTTTGCCTTGAAGTTTACCCAGGAAAATACCCTCTTTGTAGGCCAAACGGCTTGAAATGAGTTTTATGTGGAGCTTTTTGGCGATGGGGTTCATCCAGGCGTCCGGACTTGCGCTCACCAGTAGGGTTTCGTGTTCCAGCGCTTGGTGTTTTTGCAGGAGGGCCTCTGCTTGAGGGCGCAAGAGTTTGGGTAGACACCGTTCGGCAAACGCTTGGCCGGCCTGTTCAATGGTGCTTTGACTTTTCCCTTTTAGTGCTGCCGAAAGGAGTGCTTCTTTGGCTTGTTGGTTGGTGGCACGGCCGTATTTCCAGGCGACAATGGTGGGAGATGCCTTAATTAGAGCCTTTGCAAAGCCGGTTGTTCCCAGCATATAGGTCAAAAATGCCGGAAAGCTATCCTTGCGGGTGAGGGTTCCATCGAAGTCGAACAGCGCCAAGGTCATGCGCAAATATACCCAGTCTCTTGATGTACACCTAAAGGCTTAACATTTGTCTGTGAAGATTCAACCATCCAAGACAGACGTTCCATGCGGCTTACTTCTATTTGATAGCAATCAAAGTCCTCGGTGACTTTTCCGTAGATTCTATAGACCCCATAACCGCGAAATGGGCTGTGGCGCAGTACGGGAGGGAAGTGTACGGTATCTAAAAAGTCTCCGGACCTATCCAAAAAGGTGCCAAAATACATGTGCTCTCCTTTGATGGTACGGGTGCGTTTTACGGTAACCAAATATCCGTCGATGCAAACGTTTTGTCCCAGGTGTTTTGGGAGTTTGCTGCTTAGCACTTGGCCGTGGCATGGCGCTTCACTCAGCAGAAAGGGGTCGCATAAAGGAAAGCCCAGGAGCTCTATTTGTTGGCGTGCATCGTCCAGGTGTTCGTAGTGTAGTTGGGGTAAATCCAGCGTCGGAGCTTCGGGGCTGGGAAACAGCGGATGGCTTTTGGCTTTGCCTTTGGCAAAGCGCAGTCGGGCTTCCCAAAGCAGTTCTTTCCAACCTTTTTTGGTAAATCGTAGTGCGCCAATGCGTATGAGTATCATTAAGGTTTCCAAGGGTACCCTCACGCGTTGGCAAAGGTCTTCTAAGCTTTGGTAGGCGCCCTGCTTGTGGCGCTCTTGCAGGATTTGTTTTACGACGTCTTCTTCCAGTCCTTTGACATGGACAAAACCCAGCCAAATTACGGTTTGGTCTAATCGGCTAAGCCAATGGCTCTGATTGAGGCAAGGGGCTTGTACGGAGGCGCCGCATTTGCGAGCTTCGTGCAGGTAAATTTCGGTGCGGTAAAATCCTCCGAAGTTGTTGATTACAGCGGTGATAAATTCTAAGGGGTAATGGGCTTTTAAGTACAAACTTTGATAGCTTTCTACGGCATAAGAAGCGGAGTGGGCTTTGGAAAAGGAGTATCCGGCAAAGCTTTCGATTTGGTCCCATACGGTTTGTGTGACTTGTTCTGCATAGCCTTTTTGGCGGCAGCAGTCAAAGAATCGGTCTTTGATTTTTTGGAATGCTTCTCGGCTGCGGAATTTTCCGGACATGCCTCTGCGGAGCACATCGGCTTCGGCCAAATCGAGTCCGGCAAAGTGGTGGGCCACTTTGATTACGTCTTCTTGGTACACCATAATGCCAAAGGTGTCGGCCATGAGTTCGCCCATTTTGGGGTGTAAATGCTGTACTTTTTTGGGGTCTCTGAAGCGTTCAATATAAGCGCGCATCATGCCGGAGCGTGCTACGCCGGGACGTATGATGGAGCTGGCGGCCACCAGGTCTTTGTACTCGCTTGCTTTGAGGCGTTTGAGCAGCATGCGCATGGCAGGAGATTCTATGTAGAAACAGCCCATGGTTTGTCCGGCTTGGAGCTGTGCCCTCACTTTTGGGTCTTTTTTTAGGGTTTCTGTGTCGTGTATGGGCACCTCAATTCCTTTTTGTTCGGCTACCATTTCCATGGCATCGCGGATGTGTCCGAGTCCGCGCTGGCTAAGGATGTCGAATTTGTACAAGCCAATGTCTTCGGCTTCGAGCATGCTAAACTGCACCATAGGGAAGCCTTTTGGTGGGATTTGCAGGGCCGTATAGTTGTACAAAGGGGCTTCGGAAATGAGCACACCGCCGGCATGTATGCTCAAATGCGCGGGCATTCCTTCCATTCTTGCGCTGTAGTGAGCTATAGTGGCTCCAATGTTATCTTTTGGAGGGCTATGTTCTAATTTTCGGATTTCTTCGTCGGGTAGGCCAAAGACCTTGCCAAGTTCGCGCAGGGCGCGTTTTTGCTGAAAGGTTTGGTAGGTGGCGAGCAGGGCAATATGTCCTTCCGGGTATTTTCGAAACAAGTAGCGCAGTACTTCGTCTCTGTCTTTCCAGGAAAAGTCCAAATCAAAATCCGGCGGGTTTTTTCGGTGAGGATTGATGAAGCGTTCAAAGTAGAGGTCGAGTTCCATGGGGTCAACATCCGTAATTCCCAAGCAGTAGGCGACCAAGCTATTGGCACCGCTTCCCCGGCCTACGTGAAAGAAGCCTCGCTTTTGGGCGTACTGTATTAGGTCCCAATTGATAAGAAAGTATGCGGTAAATCCCAGTTCGTGAATCATGCGCAGTTCCTTTTCCAGGCGGGCTACGGTAGCTGCGTCCGGGTTCTCGTAGCGCTTGAGCAAGCCCTTATAGCTTTCTTCGTAGAGCAGTCGGTAGTCTTCTCGTGCGTCTTTGCCGAACAATTTTCGGTTTTTGGGTTTGCCAAAATCAAAGTTTATGGTGCTTTGTTCCAGCAGTTCTTTGGTATTCAATATGATTTGCGGGTAGCATCGAAAATGTCGGCACCATTCAAACTCGGCTTGCATGATATCAGAGGCTTGGGCATGTCCTTGGCGCTTGTCGTGGCTCAGCAATTGGTTGTTGTCAATGGCCCGTAGCAAGCGGTGTAAATGCAGGTCGCCGGAGTCCAGAAAAGTGACGGGCTGAAGTACCACAAGGCGGTGTTGTTGGTTCCGCCATGGAGAGAGGCTTAGTTGGGCGGCATCTTGCAGTCTTAGGCCAATCCATTCGTTGGGATTTAGTTGCCTTAAGGGCAAGTCTTTGTGAAAGGGATAAATGACCGAAACGCCGTCTATGGGAGGGGCCTGGAGTGGGAATGGGGCTCCATGGCAGCGGTTGGCAGACACCAGGCGGTGGATAGAGGCTAGACCTTCCATATGCTGAGCTATGAGCACATAGCGTTTTTGACCTTGTTGTCTGATGTCTACCCCTACCGAAGCTTCGATTCCATATTGGGGGGCCAAGCGCAAAAAGTCGGCCATTCCTGAACTGTTGTTGATGTCTGTTAAACACATCCGTCGAATACCCAGGGTTTTGGCGTGCTTGAGTAGGTCTTCCGGGCTGTGGATGCCATACTTTAGGCTGAACCAGGAGTGTACGTTTAGTAGCATAATGACAAAAAATACGTCTATTTATAGACAATAAAATAGTCAAAATGCTTTTTTTATCCAATTTTGACATGGAAAATGTCAAAATGGGTTGTGTGAATGGGTCGGAATGGGAATAAAAGACCGTTGACGCGTTGCTATTCTGGCGGCGATCCTGTCCTGACGCTGCGGTCAGGATAATAAACCCTGACAGGAACGTCAGGGTCTGCGTTACGGCCAATTCTCAAGCACTTTGTCCTGACGCTTCGGTCAGGAAATTCTTCTTGAAAGCACAACGCGTCAACGGTCTCATTTTTGGATTTTGTAAGGAGCTTCTCGGAAAAAACAGAGCCAAGGCTGGGCCTCGGCTCTGTTAAAAGGTGTATGGTTTAAGCGGTTGGTTTAACTGCCGTCAAGAACCGCAAGCTTCGCACTCGTCCGGATTGTCGAGTGAGCAGTTCAATTGATTGATCATGTCTTGATCGATTTCTTCGCTGATATCGGTGAGGTTTGCTACTGCGGGCACAGGCGTTTCGGTTTTTTTGGCGACAGAGGCGTCAACCGTAAACTTTACGGCATCGGCCGAAGATTTGGAGCGTAGGTAATACATACCGGTTTTGAGTCCGCGTTTCCATGCATGGAAATGCAGGGAGGTCATTTTGGCATAGCTTGGCGACTCCATAAATACGTTGAGGGATTGACTTTGGTCGATAAACGCCCCACGGTCGGCGGCCATATCGATGATGTCTTTTTGTTTGATTTCCCAGACGGTTTTATAGAGGTCTTTTATGTTTTGTGGAATTTCATCGATCTCCTGAATGGAGCCGTTGTAGTGCATGATTTTGTTTTTCATGTCGTTGTTCCACAGCCCGAGTTTTACCAAATCGCGTAGCAAGTGTTTGTTAACTACGGGGAATTCACCGGAGAGCACGCGGCGCATATACATGTTTGAGGTGAAAGGTTCAAAGCATTCGTTGTTGCCGAGTATTTGTGCGGTGGAAGCGGTGGGCATAGGAGCTACCAAAAGGGAGTTTCGCAGGCCGTGGTTTTGAATTTCTTCTTTGAGCACATCCCACTCCCAGCGGTCGCTTGGGCTTACTCCCCAAAGGTCAAATTGCAGTTTGCCTTCGCTTGCAGGTGAGCCTTGGAAAGATTCGTAAGGTCCTTCTGTTTTGGCCAAATCTTTGGAGCAGCACAAGGCAGCAAAATAGATGGTTTCAAAAACATCTCTATTGAGTTGTTTTGCTTCTTCCGAATCGAAGGGATGGCGCATCATTACGAAAGTGTCGGCCAGGCCTTGCACACCTAGACCAATGGGTCGGTGACGAAGGTTGGAATTTCTAGCCTCTTTTACCGGGTAAAAGTTGCGGTCGATGACCCGGTTTAGGTTTCGGGTAGCCATATAGGTTACCTTAAAGAGGTGATCGAAGTCAAAGCTACCGTCTTCACGCACGAATTTGGGGAGTGCAATAGAAGCTAGGTTGCAAACGGCCACTTCGTCGGGTGCTGTATATTCAATAATTTCTGTGCAGAGGTTGGAGCTTTGTATAGTGCCCAGGTTTTTCTGGTTGCTTTTGTTGTTTGCGGCATCCTTAAACAGCATGTAAGGAGTTCCGGTTTCGATTTGGGCTTCAATAACTCTTCCCCAGAGTTCTCTGGCTTTTACTTTGCGACGGAATTTATTTTCGTCTACATATTGTTGATACAATTGGTTAAAGGCCTCGCTATGGCATTCATTGAGTCCGGGGGCTTCGTTGGGACAGAACAGGTGCCAATCCTCGTCTTTTTCTACCTTTTCCATAAACAAATCGGGAACCCAAAGAGCCAGGAATAAGTCGCGGGTGCGCAATTCTTCTTGGCCGGTATTTTTCTTAAGGTCTAAAAAGTCCATGATATCGTCGTGCCAAGGCTCCAGATAAATGGCAAAGGAGCCTTTACGTTTTCCGCCTCCTTGGTCTACGTAGCGGGCCGTGTCGTTAAACACGCGGAGCATGGGCACAATGCCATTGGAAGTGCCGTTGGTACCTTTGATATAAGACCCTTTAGCGCGGATTTTATGGATAGCCAGGCCAATACCACCTGCAGACTGGGAGATTTTTGCAGTCTGCTTAAGGGTATCGTAAATGCCGTCGATGCTGTCTTCGCGCATTTGGAGTAGAAAGCAGCTAGACATTTGCGGTTTGGGCGTACCGGCATTAAATAGGGTAGGAGTGGCGTGGGTGAACCACCCTTCGGAAAGGGCGTGGTAGGTTTCTATGGCAGCCTCTAAGTCGTTGAGGTGTATGCCAATGGCTACTCTCATGTAAAGTTGTTGTGGGCGTTCGGCCACTTTCCCTTTCATTCTCAACAAGTAAGACTTTTCGAGCGTTTTAAATCCAAAAAAGTCAAAATTGTAGTCTCTATCGTAGATAAGGGTAGAGTCCAGCAATTCGGCGTTGGCTTTAACGACTTCCCAAACGTCTTGAGCAATGAGCGAGGCATGTTCGCCGGTTTTGGGATCTTTATAGTGGTAGAGTGCGTCTATGGTCTTGCTAAACGACTTTTCGGTGTCTTTATGTAGGTTTGATACAGCGATTCTGGAGGCGAGCAAGGCATAGTCCGGGTGCACAATGGACATGGCAGCGGCTTCTTGGGCGGCCAGGTTGTCGAGTGCCGAGGTAGAAATGCCCGCGTACATACCGTTGATGACCTTCATGGCCACTTTTACGGCATCTACATACTGTGTATTTAAGTTATAGCACAGTTTATTGATACGGGCTGTAATCTTATCGAATTTTACTGCTTCTTTTCTGCCATCTCTTTTGATGACATACATTTCTTTTTCTTCTTGCATTTGGTTCAGCAATTAAATAGGACAAACAATAAGAGGGGAGAAATTAAAAGTCTTCGTCCAGGCTAAATCCTTCGGAGACATCTGCTTTTTTGTATTCGCTAACTCTTTTTTCAAAGAAATTAGTTTTTCCTTGCAGCGAAATAAAGTCCATAAAGCTGAAAGGATTTGGAGAGTTATAGATTTTAGAAACGCCCAATACGGACAACCAGTGGTCTGCCACAAATTCGATGTATTGTTTCATTAAATCGGCATTCATGCCAATAAGCCGCACGGGAAGGCTTTCGGTAATGAATTCTTTTTCGATTTCTACCGCATCGCGAATGATTTCGTGGATGCGCTCCTCGGGCAGTTTGTTGACCACATGTTTGGTGTACAGGTGGCACGCAAATTCGCAGTGGAGTCCTTCGTCCCTTGAAATGAACTCGTTGGAGGTGGCCAGACCGGGCATTAATCCTTTTTGTTTGAGCCAAAAAATGGCACAAAAGCTGCCCGAAAAGAAAATACCTTCTACGGCTGCAAAGGCGACCAAACGTTCGGTAAAGCGGGGAGAATCAATCCAGCGCAGTGCCCATTCGGCTTTCTTTTTAACGCAATCCATGGTTTCTATGGCACGAAACAGGCTTTTCTTTTCGGTAGGGTTGCTTATGTAGGTATCTATAAGCAGGGAGTACATTTCTGAATGGATATTTTCCATCATAATTTGGAAGCCATAAAACATTTTGGCTTCGGTGTACTGGACTTCGCGTACAAAGTTTTCGGCTAGATTTTCATTTACAATACCATCGGAAGCGGCAAAAAAGGCAAGTACATGCTTAATAAAATGCCGCTCGTCGTCGTTGAGGTTTTGCCAATCGCCTTTATCTTGGGCCAAGTCAACCTCTTCCGCCCGCCAAAAGGCCGCTTGTTGCTTTTTGTACAATTGCCAAATGTCTGCATGTTCTATGGGGAAAAGCACAAAGCGGTTGGGGTTTTCAACCAAAATGGGTTCTTCAATTACTTGTTGACCTGCCAATACTTCTTCGGTTGGGTTCTCTTTGGTCGATACGGATGCCTGCCTTTCCATAGGATGCTGTTTTTTGATTGTACGTAATTTAAGCCGATTCTTTGCGATTGTTCCTAACCGGGTTCTCCTGAAAGAATCGATGCGATAGCCCTACAAAAGTTGAATAAAAACTCTTTTTTGCCAACCTATGTCGTCGGCACTTATGCATAGTTATCAACAGGTTGTTAGGCACCCTTTTGTTAAGGCAGGGTTAACAAAAGGTAAAGCCCTTGTGTTTATTGGTTTTTAAGAAAATTAACAGGCCTCTGTTTAAAGCATAACGCAGGCTTTGCAAATTGCGGCCCACTGTTTGCTAAATATTTTTAGGTATATTATTGCAGCGGCTGCTTTACCGGTTATTGCGGTCTGTTTACTGTAGTTTTACCTCTGCTTTTTTCGCCCTAAATAGTGGGTTTTGGGCTCAGAGATTTAAAGGTAGACGTTTAATAAAAATTAAAAATTTTGTTCAAGCCACCAAGCGGCAGCCTCCTCCAGTTTGCCGTACCAGGCCTCTCCATACTTTCGAATTAAGGCATCTCGACAAAACGCATATATTTTGATTTTTTTCTGTAACCCACAAGCACAAGCCGGGCTGCAAATAAACCAACGGTTGTAATGCAGGCAATCTCCACTTTCGGTTTTCTGAATTCGGATGGGATACAGGTGGCAACTTACAGGTTTTCTGAAATCGCTCAGGCCGTTTTTCCAAGCAGCCTCAATTCCACACAAAGTTATTCCGTCTTTGAATATAGCGTAGGCACAATGCCTACCCATAACTAAAGGCGTAACGGCTTCTCCGTCGGTTGGATCTTCTACCCATGGGCCTTGCTCGCGCAGCGCTTCCTTGCCCGATTGAGGTAAAAGCGGCATTACAGCATCTAAATTCTTTGACAAAAGGGTTTTTTCGGTTTCTTCTACCGGAGCGCCTGCATCTCCTTCAACGCAGCAAGCGCCTTTGCAGCGCGACAAATCGCAGTGGAAGTGTTCCTCGAAAAGTTCGGGACTTACCAATACACCGTCTATATCTATCATGCCTCAAAGGTACAATCCAAAGCGCGGCTTTGGGATTTTTGCGAAATTTGCAACATGGCGCGTATTCTTACCGGTATTCAAAGTACCAATCAACCTCATTTGGGCAATATTTTGGGAGCTATTGAACCCATGGTTCAATTAAGCCAACAGGCAGAACATGAGGCTTTTGCTTTTATTGCTGATTTGCATTCCCTTACAACGGTAAAAGAAGGCAGCGAACGCAGACACAGGGTCCATCAGGTCGCAGCCACCTGGATTGCCTGTGGTTTTGATTACACCAAAAATCGGTTGTATTGCCAATCTGACCTACCGGAGGTTACTGAGCTGACCTGGTACTTGAATTGCTTTGCTCCTTTTCCCATGTTGGCCAATGCCCACTCCTTTAAGGACAAATCGGATCGGTTGGCTGATGTTAATGCCGGATTGTTTACCTATCCGGTGCTCATGGCCGCTGACATTTTAGGCTACGATGCGCACCTGGTGCCTGTAGGAAAAGACCAAAGGCAGCATTTAGAGATGGCCAGAGATTTAGCTGGTGCTTTTAATCACCGCTATGGGGAAGTATTTGTGATGCCGGAGGCCTTCATTCAGCAAGATGTAGAGGTGATTCCGGGTATTGACGGGCAAAAAATGAGCAAGAGTTACGGCAACTTTATTGATGTGTTTTTGCCAGAAAAGGCCTTACGGAAAGTAGTGATGTCTATTGCCACCGACAGTACGCCCTTAGAAGAACCCAAGGATGCTGAAAACTGTATTGTGTACCAACTGTTTTCTCGTATTGTTTTGGCCGAACAAGCCCTAGGAATGAAGCAAAAGTTAGAGGCGGGGGGCTACGGTTACGGCCATGCCAAGCAAGATTTGTTTGAGGCTATTATGACCCGTTTTGCCGAGCCAAGAGCGCGTTATCAGCATCTTTTGCAGCATCCGGAGGAGATAGAGGCCATTTTGGCAGAAGGTGCAGCCCGTACGCGTCCTATCATACAACAGGTGTTGGCCAAAGTGAGAGGCAAATTGGGCTTTGGTCCTTTGTCCACCTAAAAATCAAGGCGTGTAGTTTTTTGATTCTATGGGTTAGGTCTGCCAATCTATGAGACTGTGGATGTGCTGCTGCTCCGGCGGCGCCCCTTTTCTTACGCTGCGGTCAGGAACTACGTCTTAAAAACACAAGGCGTCAATGGTCTGCTTTGAGTCAGGGACTTCGTCTTGAACTTAGAACGCAACTACCGTCTAAGATTTTTTTCTGGAAGACTGCGCCCCGGGGCAAACGGAAAGCCCGGAGTTGCAGGCCTTAGTGCCGCTTAGCGGGCGGAGGCGGTCCCAAAGGGGAAAGCCCACGCACCGCTTAGCGGCACTAGGGCTTGCAAGGAGGACTTGGAGGGCGCACCGGAAAAGGCGCCCAAACCATTATCCCAATTCGTCGTAAACGGCTTTTAGATGATTGGTGAGCATTTCGTCTGTGGCGCTTTCAATTTGGAAGCGTTCCACAAAATGTACCAGTTTGCCGTCTTTGAACAAGGCAATACTGGGAGACGAGGGAGGGTAAGGCAAGAAATATTCCCTTGCTTTTTCAACGGCGGGGGCGTCTACTCCGGCAAAAACAGTACTTAAGCTTGTTGGTTTTTTGTCGTTTTGCAGACTGTTGATTACTCCGGGGCGGGCGCCTCGCGCGGCACAGCCACATACAGAGTTAACGACTACCAAATGCAAGCCTTTGGTGTTTTCTATGGCTTCGGTTACCGCTTCAGGGGTTTCAAGAGAGTTAAAGCCTTTATTGGTGAGTTCCTCCCGGCAAGGAACGACAATTTCGTTGGGATACATAATATATGATATTTGAACACTTGCAAAGGTATTTCAAGGCATAGCCAAAAGCAAGTTTTTGTTACCTACGGTTGCCTGTAAAGTGCATGCGTTTGCCGGGAAGTGCATGGGTGATTTGCTCCCCGTCGTATACTTGGGTTCCATTGACCCAGGTTCCGGCAATACGGTGTCTGAACCACTGTCCTTCGAGTGGGCTCCAGCCGCAGTGGTAAAGGAGATTGCGCCTGGTTACTTGCCAGGTAGATTCGGGTTCAATAAGCACGATATCGGCAAAATATCCGGGTTCTAGAAATCCTCGGTCTACTACGCCAAACAAGCGGGCCGGGTTATGGCACATTTTCTGGACGATTTTTTCAGGGCTTATCCATCCATCCAGGCTCATTTCCAGCATGGCTACCAAGTTGTGTTGTACCAGTGGACCTCCGCTTGGGCATTCGAAATAGGGCTGTTTTTTTTCGTTTAGGGTGTGAGGTGCATGGTCGGTGGCCACTACGTCTATTCGGTCCATTACCAAGGCTTCTCTAATGGCTGCTCTGTCTTCAAAGCTTTTTACGGCGGGGTTCCATTTAATGAATGATCCTCGGCTGTGGTATTCTGTGTCAGTAAACCAAAGGTGGTGTAGGCAGGCTTCGGAGGTTATGCGCTTTTTTTCCAAGGGTCCTGCCTCAAAAAGTTGGGTTTCTTTTGCGGTAGAAATATGAAGGATATGGATACGAGTGCCAAATTTTGATGCCATTTCTACTGCCAGGGAAGAGGAGCGGTAGCAGGCTTCCGTATCCCGGATTTCGGGGTGGATGGACATTGGGGCCTTTTCTCCGAATTTCTGTTTAAAATCCGCGGTTCGCTCTCGAATACGTTGTTCGTCTTCGCAATGCAAGGCAATAATGCCGGGGAACTCCTTAAAAACGGCCTCCAGCGTATCTTTATTGTCCACGAGCATATTGCCGGTAGAGGCACCCATAAAAATTTTAAGTCCACAAATTTGGTCCAGGTCGGTTTTTAGAATTTCGGCCAGGTTGTCGTTGGACGTACCCATGTAAAAGGAATAATTGGCGGGAAGTCCTTCTGCGGCTTTGGCGTATTTCTGAGCCAGTAATTCCTGGCTAATTGCCGGAGGTTTTGTGTTGGGCATTTCCATAAATGAAGTGATGCCTCCGGCCACGGCAGCGCGAGATTCGCTAAGCAGGTTGGCCTTATGGGTAAGTCCGGGTTCTCTAAAATGCACTTGGTCGTCAATTGCCCCCGGAAAAACCCACTTTCCTGAAGCATTTATGCGTTCGCAGTCTTGAGGAATGGAGTCTTCTTGGTATGGCCTGGGGAGAATTTTGGCTATTTTTTCGCCTTCAATAAGTATGTCGGCTTCGAGTCGACCTTTTTCAGAAAAAACCAGTCCACCTTGAATCAAACTTCGTTTCATGGGCGCTATTTTTTGAGGTACTTTTTAATGTTGCTGAATTTTAAAGCGATTACTCCCCAGACCGCCTCCTTTATAATCCCTCCTGATATTTTGGAGCTGCCTTTTTGCCGGTCGGTAAAAATGATGGGTACTTCTTTGAGGCTAAAACCCAATTTCCAGGCTATGTATTTGAGTTCGATTTGAAACGCATAGCCTTTGAAACGGATGCGGTCGAGGCGGATAGACTCAAGCACCTTTCGGCGGTAGCATTTGAAGCCAGCCGTGGCATCTCTAACATTAAGTCCGGTGATTAATCGAACATACACCGAGGCATAATACGACATCAGAACGCGACCTATGGGCCAATTGACCACATTTACACCGGTTACATAGCGTGAGCCAATGGCAAGGTCGGCTCCTTGATTTCGGCAAGCCTCTAATAGTCGTTCTAAATCCTCAGGGTTGTGCGAAAAATCGCAATCCATTTCGAATATATAGTCTGCCCCGTGGTCTAATGCCCATTCAAAGCCTGCAATGTAGGCTTTTCCTAAGCCCTCTTTGCCTTTTCTACTGAGTAGGTGCAGGCGATTGGGATATTCTTGTTGAAGCAATTGAACTTGTTTTCCTGTTCCGTCCGGAGAATTGTCGTCAACTACCAACAATTCCAAACGGGAGGGGAGGCTCATGACCTTGTGCACCATCGCTTGGATGTTTTCGATCTCGTTGTAGGTAGGAATAATTACAAGGGCTTTACTCAAGGTTTTTTTTTCAAAGATAGGACAGTAAAGATACTTCCGAAAGGGTTAATACAGGCGCATGATGGTTTCCTGTGTAAACTTCCTCTAAGCTGCCTTTACCGAAGGCGTTTGTATGAAGCAATGGATAAAAGAATGTAAGGAACGAACAGCCAAAGCTTGGTATCGGCAAGATTTTTGTAGTTATTTTGCGGTATGAGATGCGTATTCCTTATTGGTGTTTTTTGGGCTCCTTTAGTATTCCTTTCTGCTCAGACCTCTCGCTCTTTGGAAGCAGACAGTGGAGTGGTTCAGGAGCATTGGGAACCCGGTCTACAGAGCCAATATATGCAATGGCTAGAGGCTCGAAAAAAAGAAAAGACCAAAGGCTTTAGGGTGCAATTGGTCAGTTTAAATGGTGCCGAAGCTCGGGAAGAATTGCAGCGTCTGCGCAAACAGTTTTTACAAGTTTATCCCGATTGGCCTATTTACGAAAAATGGGAAGCGCCAAATTGGAAATTAAGGGTAGGCGATTTTAGTACGGCATTAGACGCAACGCTATTTCGCCAACAAGTAAAAGGGTTGTTTCCTCAGGCCTATGTAGTTATTGATGACGTAAAGCCTTGGGTGGAACCGTGAAAAAGCCCGGCAGGCAAAGCATAGGACTGTATTTTGGCACCTTTAATCCGGTGCATATCGGGCATATGGCAGTGGCCAATTATATGGTGAGCTATGCCAACCTAGATGCGCTTTGGTTTGTAATAACCCCTCAAAGTCCGTTCAAACAAAAGCAATCTATGCTTCCGGATCGCCAACGCCTGGAATTGGTGCACCGGGCCATTGGTGACGATTTGCGCTTTAAGGCCTCCGACATCGAATTTAACTTGCCGCAGCCCAACTACACGGCATATACCATTAAAACGCTCCTCGAGAAGTTTCCGGACAAAGCCTTTGCCCTTATTATGGGTGAAGATAATTTGGCCGGATTTGATCGCTGGAAAAATTACGAGTATTTGCTTAAATATACCGAACTGGTAGTTTATCCGCGCCCGGGTTTTGACGCCGGAAAATGGAAAGAGCATGCTTCTGTGCGTTTGGTAGAAGCACCTCAAATAGAAGTGTCAAGCAGTTTTATACGCGCCGGCATTAAGGCAGGAAAAGACTTGCGCCATTTTATGCCTGAGGCTGCTTGGTCTTATGCCGAAGAAATGGGGTTTTATCGATGAGTCTTTTGTGTGAAGTAATCTTTCCCTTACCTGTCTGTTTTAGTAAATAAAACTATATTTGTTATAGACATTATTTTGCGTCATGAAATACGTACCTATAGCCTTAATTTTTTCCTCTTTCGTTCTTTTCTTCGCCTCTTGCGATGACAGCGAGGCCGTTTGTGAGAAAAACTGGTTCATTCTTCAACGGAACACTTCTTCTAAAATCGAGGTAGACACCACGAAAAACCAGCTTAGTATGCAAGTGGACGACGCCTCAGGCATGGTGGCCGAAGTGTACCAAACCACCGTTAGCGGTGACTTTAATTTTTTGACCGACTTCTCCAACTTCAGCGCGCCCAACAATGCGGACTCTTTGGCTTTTGCCGGTCTGGTGCTTTACGACCCAACGGTACCCGATACCATTTTGGATACTTCCATTGTAATGGCGGCCATTATGAATAACCGGCTTATGGCTGTGGCAACGGTCACCGATACCGTATATACGCAAACCAATTCCATTGACGGTCAATTTAGTGTGCGTCGCACAGGAAATACCATCCGTGTGCGTGCCATATCCGGTTTAGATACCGCTCAAATTATTCGCAATTACCGAGCGCGTCCTACCCGCATCGGTTTTAGGTTCGGAACCTTGGACTCGCTCTCTGTTTCACCCGGTCTTTTAGGCATCAAAATCGACAAATTCGAGGTGATTTCAGGGGGGCAAGGTATTGCACCCATCGTCTCCGACGATTTTATTTGCAACTCTACCGGCAAAATCGAATAATAATTCAACGTATCATCAGGTTGCAACCACGCAATTCGGATGCATCGAATCGGCCAAGTACTTCTACTTGGCCTTTTTTATGCTGTCTCCCCAAATCTTGGGTAGCAATAAAACAACAGCTATGAATGTTCGCTAAGTCAATTACATTAATTCCCCCCGAAGAAACGCCGTAATGGAAAGGGTCACCCGGATCTCTTAACACCAGTTTCATCCAAGGAGGACATTCAAAATACCCCTCTTTTTTTGCGTAAGCTTGAGACAAAAGCTCCGTCATGCCATACTCCGACCAAACTTCGCGTACATGAAAAGCCTGCTTTAGTTTTTCGTGCAAGGCTTCGCGAATGAGTTCTTTGCGTCTGCCTTTCATGCCTCCCGTTTCCATAATTCGGAGCCAGGGCAAAGGCATGGGGTGTGCTTCGGCCCAATCCAGGAGGGCAAAGCTGACTCCTATAATAATATGAGGGACTTGTTGGGTATGCAGTTGGTGCACATGGTGCAAAAACTGAGCATTGGCTTCGGGGTAAAAACCACTGGCCGCATGCCCACTCCTTCGGATCAATTCAGAGGCCATATACAGCAAGCTGGCACGGGGTCTTTCCATGTAGCTGGGTAGCAAGGCCAAAATGGCCATATCTTCGGGCTTGCCAACAAACCGCTCAAAGGCAGTCATAAAGGATTGGTCATAGATTTCCGGCGTGCGCACAAAATGGCAGCTTGGAGTTTGGTCGGTGGTACCACTGCTTTCAAACCAAAGCTCAGGGCGCGGGCCGCTATCAAATACCTCATGCACCCGAAAGCATTCAATCGGCAAAAAAGGGATTTCATGGCTATGTTGAATGGTGTCCGAAGATATATTTAGGGCCCGCAGAAAGTCGGCATATACGGGAACATGGTGTGCTTGGTACCGAAAAGCTTCCATGCACAAAGCTTCAAAGTCGTCCTCACATTCAATAGCAAAGATTCGTTCTTGATATCCCTGAAGCGTCATAGGGCAAAGGTAGGTTTAGAATGTCAGCCGCAATAAGTCTATGCTAGAATTTCATTAGAAAACGAATCGGCATAAAAAAACCCCGGTGGTCCGGGGTATTCAAATTTCAAAAGCTATGTTGGGACAGCACTACACCAAATCTTCGTCGTCGTAGGTGTCCAAGTCGTCCAAATCCTCGTCCTCTTCATCCAGGAAATCCAGGTCGTCATCGTCAAAGTCAAAGTCGTCAAAGTCTTCGTCTTCGTCTTCAGGTTCGCCTGAAAAGCCTTTGAACATTAGAGGTAGAGGCTGGCCGTGCAAAATGCCTAGAAGCTCTTCTAAGCCATAGCTGCGGCAAGTGTGTAACTCGTGATTCATTTGGTTTGCTTTCAATCTTCAGCTGTTTGAAGTCCTACAAATTTACGCCCTGGACACTCATTTTTTTCATGTGAAATGTTTTTTTTCTTGATTTTTTTTTGCCCTTAATCCTTAACATGACGCCGGTAAGGTTTTTGATGGTGATTTTTTTTCTTTTGTCTCCCCTTGCTTTCCTGTAAGGTCTTTGTTAATAATGACTTTCGCGGGCTTATATTTAAAGGAATGTTAACATTGCCTTGCTCAAAAATGCCCTTTCTTTGCGGTGAATTAATGAAAGAAATGGCATGGATAATGCATCGTTTCGTATTTTACTCGTCGACGACGAACCCGATATCCTCGAATTTATAGGCTTTAATCTTCAAAACGAAGGCTATAAGGTGGTTTCTTCTACCAACGGAAGGGAAGCCATAGAAGAGGCCAAACGATTTCAACCCCACCTCATTGTGCTCGATGTTATGATGCCGGACCTTGATGGCATTGAAACGTGCCGACTCATACGCAGCCAACCCGGGTTGGAGCATACCCTAATTGCCTTTTTAACAGCGCGTGGCGAAGATTACTCTCAAATTGCCGGATTCGATGCCGGTGCCGATGACTACATTACCAAGCCCATTAAACCGCGGGTGCTTATCTCGCGTGTGAATGCCTTGCTCAGAAGGCTTAAAGCAGACCCCGAGGAGCTCGCCGCCACCAACGACCGCATAACCTTAGGTAATTTGGTCATTGATAGAGGTGCTTATGTCGTTGAGTTGGCCGGAAAGGCCTTTCAACTGCCCAAAAAAGAATTTGAATTGTTATCCCTCCTTGCTTCCAAACCTGGAAAGGTCTTTAGCCGCGAAAAAATTCTGCGAAAAGTTTGGGGCGACCAAGTAGTCGTAGGAGACCGCACCATAGACGTGCACATCCGAAAGCTCCGCGAAAAAATTGGCGACCCATACATCCGCACCGTTAAAGGAGTAGGCTATAAGTTTGAATTTTAATTGCTGCTACCTTTGCAGCCATGAAGCACGCCACCACCAAACAACTGGCCGTTTATGTGGCCGTAATTTCGGGGCTCGGCTTAAGCGGTATTTTGCTCCTGTTTTTGTTTCTTTTCCCAAAAACATCTCCCTGGCTTTTAGTGCCACCCTTGGCTATCGGACTCAGTGCGTTGCTCTACCTTTTGGTGCTGTTTACCCTAGAACGCTTTCTGTATCGAAAAATTAAATTGGTGTATAAAACCATTCACCAACTCAAAGCCAAGCAGCCCGGAAGCACCCTCAAAGAGCGCATTCGAGTGGGGGGCGATGTAATTGGTGATGTACACAACGAAGTGCTCGATTGGGCACGTACCAAAAGCACCGAAATAGAAGAACTGCAACGCATGGAACAGTTTCGACGCGATTTCATTGGCAACCTTTCCCATGAACTTAAAACCCCCATTTTTAATATTCAAGGGTATATCTCTACCTTAATCGATGGAGGGGTAAAGCAGCCCGAAATCGCAGAAAAATACCTCATCAACGCCGAACGTAATGTGGAGCGCATGATTTCTCTGGTTGAGGACCTCGACACCATTTATAAATTGGAGTCCGGTCGGATAACCATGGAACACGACAAGGTTGACCTGCTTGCCCTCGTTGCAGAAGTCATGGAAATGCTCGAGCTAAAAGCCCTCAACAAAGGCATTCAACTGGAATTCAAAGACAATTACCCCAACCCCATTTGGGTCAGCGCAGACAGAGACGCCATTCGTCAGGTATACACCAACCTCATGGTCAATTCCATAGTTTACGGCAAAGAAAAGGGGCACACCCGCATGTCTTTTTACGACATGGACGAAGTAATCCTCTGCGAAGTCAGCGACGACGGCCCGGGCATCGAAGAAAAGCACCTCAAAAGACTCTTTGAACGTTTCTATCGCGTCGACAAAAGCCGCAGTCGCCACCAAGGCGGCACCGGCTTGGGCCTCAGCATTGTAAAACACATTTTGGAAGCGCATGGCCAGTCCATTCACGTCCGCTCCCTGGTAGGCAAAGGCTCCACCTTTTCCTTTACCCTGCCCAAATGGGACGGGGTTTAAAAGGGTATTTGGCGGCCTATTCCCTCTCCGGCGGGTAGTCCTCGGTCCCCTGCCAAGGGGCTGTAGGCCGTGCCGGGGCTCCCAAGGTCGCCGCGGCCGTCCAACAGCCCCTAGGCAGCGTTCCTGTGGGCTACCCTGCCTCCGCGGGGGCCGGTGCCCATAGGGCATTCAAGCCAATCAAACAGGCTTCCAGACCCTTCATGCCTTGCGTTTTCAAGACGTAGTTCCTGACTCGAAGATCCTGACTCGAAGCATCAGTACGTAGCGTCAGATTTTTTAATCCTGACTCACGGATGCTGACCCATAGCGTCAGCACGAAGCGTCAGGTTTTTAATCCTGACCGCAGCCTCAGGTTTTTAATCCTGACCGAAGCGTCAGGAACAGAATCCCCGCAAGAATAGCAATGCCTTAACGGCATCAAAGCCTATTTTTTGCCTCCCAATCGGTCTACCTTCCAAGCTTCCTTAGGTCTTATGATTCTTTGTTACCTTTGGGCAAAATTTTTGCGATGCTCAATCTGCTCAAAACCTTTGAAAACAAGCCGCCCGAAATTGTATTTGAATGGCAGGATGCGGAAACCGAAGCCAAAGGTTGGGTGGTCATCAATTCCCTAAGGGGTGGAGCTGCCGGTGGTGGCACCCGCATGCGCAAAGGCCTCGACAGGCGAGAAGTAGAGTCCTTGGCCAAAACCATGGAAATAAAATTCAGCGTTTCAGGTCCTCCCATTGGTGGAGCCAAGTCGGGCATAGATTTTGACCCCAACGACCCCCGAAAAACCGATGTGCTGCGCCGTTGGTATAAAGCCGTAATGCCGCTGCTAAAAAGTTATTACGGTACCGGTGGTGACCTCAATGTCGACGAAATCCACGAAGTGATTCCCATTACCGAAGACCTGGGGCTCTGGCACCCCCAAGAAGGCGTAGTTAACGGACATTTTATACCCCGCGAAAACGAAAAAATCCACAAAGTAGGTCAGCTCCGGTTTGGCGTTTCTAAAATTGTGGAGGATGTCCGGTACACCCCAAACCCCATACGCAAATACGTGGTTGCCGACCTAATTACCGGTTACGGCGTGGCAGAATCCGTTAGGCATTTCTACAAGCTGTGGAACACCGAACTGGAAGGTAAACGGGCCATTATTCAAGGTTGGGGCAATGTGGCCTCTGCGGCAGCTTACTACCTTGCCCAAAATGGGGTGCGTATTGTGGGTATTTTGGATCGAGAAGGGGGCATTATGCGTCCGGAAGGCATTTCTTTTAACGAGGTAAGGCAGCTTTTCCTCGACAAAAAGAGCAACAAATTGGTGGCCCAAGACCTACAATCCTTCGACGAAGTCAACGCGGCCATTTGGGATATGGATGCCGAAATCTTTATTCCGGCTGCCGCCTCAAGATTGGTTACCCGCGACCAATGCGAGCGCATGATGGCCAAAGGCCTGGAAGTAATTAGCGCCGGTGCCAATGTGCCTTTTGCCGATTCCGAAATATTTTTTGGCCCCATTGCCGAGTATGTCGACAATAAAGTAGCCCTTATTCCTGACTTTATTGCCAATTGCGGTATGGCCCGTGTCTTTGCTTTCCTTATGGAAGAAAATCCGGACATTAGCGATTCCGGTATCTTTAAAGACGTTAGTACCACCATCGAAAAAGCACTTGAGGCCGTTCGTAAGCGACAGGCCGAACCCAATAAAATTGCCCAAACAGCCTTCACTATTGCTTTAGATCAATTGCTTTAATGCAATAAACCTGGGATTAACCTAGTTATACAAACTCATGAGCCTACTTCTTCAAATTGTGCAAACCGGCGGAGATACCGCCCAAGCCGGCGAGCTTATGCCTCCACTGGCCAACGCGCCCGAAAAAACATTATCGGTATTGGAGCTCGCCCTCAAAGGCGGTTGGATTATGATTCCCTTGCTGCTTATGAGCGTAATTGCGGTCTACATTTTTGTAGAACGCTTGCTTACCATACGTAAGGCCGGTAAAGAGGATGCCAATTTTATGAACAACATCCGCGACTGCATTACCACAGGACGCATTGAAGCGGCTCAAACTCTTTGCAGAAATACCAACTCTCCGGTAGCTCGCATGCTTGAGAAAGGAATTAGCCGCATCGGTCGTCCCTTGCAAGATATTTCTGCTTCCATCGAAAATACCGGCAAATTGGAAGTGTATCGACTGGAAAAAAGTGTGGCCTTAATTGCCACTATTGCAGGCGCGGCTCCCATGCTTGGTTTCCTCGGAACCGTAATTGGAATGATTAAAGCCTTTTTTAATATGGCCAACTCCGACCAAGGAGTCGTTATTTCTGCCTTAGCCGGCGGAATTTACGAGGCTATGGTCACCACCGTGGCCGGACTCATTGTGGGTATCATTGCCTTTATTTGCTACAATATTGTGGTGGCAAGCATCGAAAAGGTGATTTATAAAATGGAGGCCCGTTCCATAGAATTCCTCGATCTGCTAAACGAACCGGCATGAGCTTGAGGAGCAGAAATAAAGTCCAAACCGAATTCAACATGTCCTCCATGACGGACCTGGTGTTTCTGTTGCTTATTTTCTTTATGATTCTGTCCACCCTAATCACCAACAACAATGTAATGGACATTACCCTGCCCCAAAGCGCCTCCAATACCCGTCCTCAGGATAATTTTTCGGTGATTTCCCTGTCCGAGGATTTGGTATATGCGTTGGATGGAGAATCCCTTCCAAAAGAGCAGCTTCTCCCGGCACTTCAAGCCAAACTTGGCGCACCCGGCCCTGAGGTGAAAGTACAATTGGCCGTAGACGAAAACGTAGCACATAAATACTTTGTGGAACTTGCCGATATTGTTTGGGTGCAAGGGCAATACCGAATCACCCTTATGACTGCCCCCAAAAACCAACGATGAACTTTTTAAGTTCTGTAACGTAAACAAGGTATGAGCCAGTCTTCCGAATATAAACTTCAGGGCTACGCGGCAGCCGCTTTGTACCTAGTCTTGCTGCTGCTTTTGTTGCTGTTCTTATCCCTCAAAGCCGAACGGATGGAACCCGACCAGGGCAGTATGGAAATGGCCTTAGGCTTTGACCAAACGGGTGGGGGAGAAGAGATTCCCATCAGCAATCCGCCTCCTTCCGGTGGGGGAGACCCTAGTCCTCAACCCGCCCTTGCCTCTGAGGCAGCATCCGACGTTTCTGCGCCCAAAGAACAAAGCAACACAGCTCCTTCCAATCAATCCGGTCCAAATAACCCCCAAAACAATGCCAACACCGAGGCAAGCAACGAGTGGAACGACATGTGGAACAACAGTTCCAATACCAGTTCGGGCCCAAATACCGGCCCCGGAAAGCAAGGTAGGCCGGATGGAAGACCCGGCGGAGCAGAAGGCGGTGGCGGCACAGGTAAAGGGTACCCGGGCACCGGCACATCCCTTGGAAACGGAGATGCATACTCTTTACCTAAACCCCAAGTGCGCAGCAACGAAGACGGTAAAGTAGTTATTCAGGCCTGTGTAGATGCTCAAGGCAAGGTGAGCCGTATTTTGGATCCCAATTACAAAGGAAGCACCGCCATCGACCAAACCCTTAGGGATGCCGCACTCCAATCGGCAAAAAAGGCTACTTTTCCTTCAGACCCTCAGGCTCCCGATTGCCGAACCGCCATCATTACCTACACCTTTCGTAAGGGCTATGGGCCCTGAAGACCGTTGCTTTTCGCTATCTTTGCGAAAACAATTGTATGTGGGTAGGTATTCAACATTTGCATGGAAGCTTTAGGTACGTTGTACTTTTATTGTTGGTGGCTGCTTTGGTTTTGGCTTTTCGAGGCCTGAGTGGCAAAAAAGCCTTTACCGAAGGGCAACGCAAAGTTACTCTTTGGGCCTTAATGGCTACCCACATTCAGCTGGTCTTGGGCTTGGTATTGTATTTGGGCCAATGGGGAATGTACAGCTTAATGCTTAAAGACATGAGCAACCCGGAGGCAAGATTCAAAGCCTTGGAGCATCCGGTGGGTATGATTCTTGGCATTGTATGCATTACCCTGGGTTATTCATTATCCAAGCGCGCCGGCACCGATAAAGGCAAGCATTTGCGGGTAGCCATTTGGATGGGCCTAGGATTGCTTATCGTATTTGCTCAAATCCCCTGGCCTTTTATGAAATCTTTCGGCACATGGTAATAAAGGCCTTGGCCTTACCCTTGTTGTGCTTGGTCTTGGCCTGCGGCAGTTCTTCTGCAAGGTCGGAAAAGGAGCAGGCCGGACAAAAGGCATTTGAAACATACTGCGTGTCTTGCCACGGGGCCGATGGAAAAAAAGCCTTGGCAGGAGCTTCCGATTTATCCCTAAGCACACTTAGCAGGCAAGAGGCCGACGATATTTTGCGCCATGGTCAGGGAAATATGCCTGCTTTTGGCGGTTTTTTGGACGATAGTACCTTAGCAGAGCTAGTGAACTACTTGCAAGAGTTAAAAACACATGATTGAAACCCAGGCACGAATCAAACAACACGAAAGGGCTGTTTTAGTGGGCTTGGTGCATAGGCAACAAAGCGAAGAACAGCTCGACGAATACATGGCCGAATTAAGCTTTTTGGTAGAAACGGCCGGTGCACAAACCCTCAAACGCTTTCGTCAAAAACTCGACAAACCTCACCCGGCCACCTTTATTGGTCCGGGAAAACTGGAGGAAGTAAAAGCTTATGTAGAAGCTAAGGAAGCCGATATGGTAGTGTTTGACGATGAACTGAGCCCCTCTCAGCTTAAGAACATCGAAAAATTCTTTAACCCCAAAGAGTTCGATAAAAATGTAAAGGTGCTTGACCGCACCAACCTTATTCTGGACATTTTTGCGCAAAGAGCCCGAACTTCGCATGCCCGTACTCAAGTAGAATTGGCCCAATACCAATATTTGCTGCCTAGATTGACCCGCATGTGGACGCACTTGGAACGCCAAAAAGGAGGTATTGGTTTAAGAGGACCCGGGGAAACCGAAATAGAAACCGACCGCCGAATCATACGCGATAAAATTTCGCTGCTAAAGAAAAAGCTGGAGCAAATAGACAAGCAAATGGCTACCCAGCGCAAAAATAGAGGAGAACTCATTCGGGTAGCTTTGGTGGGCTACACCAATGTGGGAAAAAGTACCCTTATGAACTTGCTGGCTAAGTCCGAAGTCTTTGCCGAAAATAAACTGTTTGCCACCTTAGATACTACGGTCCGTAAAGTGGTTATCGATAACCTGCCCTTTTTGCTTTCGGACACCGTTGGTTTTATTCGAAAACTTCCAACTCAATTGGTGGAGTCTTTCAAATCTACCCTCGACGAATTGAGAGAGTCCGATTTGCTGGTGCATGTGGTCGATGTATCCCACCCCAATTTTGAAGCCCACATTCAGGTGGTGAACCGAACCTTAAACGAAGTTGGAGCCGGAGAAAAGCCCGTACTTATGATTTTTAACAAAATCGATGCTTTTCAAGTGGAGGAACACGACCCCTTTGATTTAGAAGCCGGACCTCCACCTCCGGATTTAGAGACGCTTAAGCGCTCTTGGATGGCCAAGGAACAAGGAAGTTGCTTGTTTATTTCGGCTACCGAAAAACTGCATTTAGACGAACTGCGCAGCCGGCTTTACGAAACCGTTGCTGATTTGCACAAACGCAGGTACCCCTACAATAACTTTTTGTACTGATGCTACGACCTGCTCATTTATTTGCCATTCATGAAGTAATGGTACGCGTGTTTGACGAAGGAAGACAAGCCGACCGAGCGGTGGAACGCGTGCTCAAAAGCAATAAGAATTACGGAAGTAAAGACCGCGCTGCCATAGCTTTTCACAGCTATGAATTGGTCCGTTGGTGGAGATGGGTCAATTATTTGGCCATGCTCAAGGACAATGCCGGCACTTTGTATGAAACCGGCAAGCGCATTACCGCCTATGCCCATTGGAAAGAAATGGACCCGCCTACGCTCAAAGAGTGCAAACAGCCCGGATTGGAACAAGTGCTCCAACGGGTCGGAAAATCAGGGGTTTCTCCTGCCGTGTGGCATTCCATTCCCGATTGGATTCAATCCTTGGGCGAAAAAGCTTATGGAGCGGATTGGGACGGACTAATGGAAGCCTTAAATCAACCGGCGCCCCTGCACCTTAGAGTGAATCGCTTAAAAATGCCTCAAGGGTTTCCCGAGGAGTTCGAAGAAATGGAACTTTTTGGGCCGGATGCCCCGGATGCGTTTATGTTGCCTGCCGGTACCCCGCTTTTTAAACATCCGCTTTACCAAGAAGGCGTAATAGAAGTGCAAGATGCAGGTTCGCAATCCATTGCCCCATTTTTGCAAGCCGAACCCGGCATGCGCGTAATCGATGCCTGTGCCGGTGCCGGAGGAAAAACCTTGCATTTGGCAGCTTTAATGGAGAATAAAGGGAGAATAATTTCCATGGATATTTTCCCGAAAAAGCTGGAGGAGCTTAAACGGCGGTCTAGGAGAGCCGGGGTGAGTAATGTAGAGCCCAGGCTTATTGAATCCGGCAAGACCATCAAAAAATTAAAACAAAGCGCCGATCGCTTATTGCTCGACGTGCCTTGCACCGGTATGGGCGTTTGGCGGCGCAACCCCGATGGGCGATGGAAACTTCGGCCCGACTTTAAAGACCAAGTGCAGGCAAAGCAAGCCGAGATTTTGCAGCACTACGCCAACATGTGCAAAGTAGGCGGTAAAATGGTTTATGCTACTTGTTCCATCTGGCCGGAGGAAAACGAACAGCAAGTCGAACGGTTTTTGGCCGCTAATCCTCAATGGAAATTGGAGGACCAAAAGACCTTATTGCCCGGCAAAACCGATGGGTTTTACATGGCAAGATTGGTGCGTCAGTAATTGCGGTCAACCAAAAAGTCGGCAAAGGCTTTAAAAAAATCGTTTCCTTCCTTAGAAAGCCTTGCTTCGTCTAAAGCTTCCATTGCTTTTTCTTTCCAACGGCCGGCCAATTCCAGGGCTTTTTGGTCAAGCGCATGTTTTCGGAATAGGGCTAAAGTTGCCTGTACCCGTTCCTGATCCGGAAGCCCGTCTAATGCCTGCATGGCCTCTTGGTCATGTTCCATGGCTTGAATCCACAACCAGGTTTTTTTACGGGCCAAAATATCGCCGCCGGTTTGCTTTCCAACCTCTTGAATGGCGCCAAAAGCATCGAGCCAATCGTCTTTAATTTGAAAAGCAATGCCTAAATCGACGCCAAAGCGATACAGTGCTTGTGCCGTTTGGGAGGCGGCGCCTCCCGAAAGCGCACCGGCTTCTAGCGAAAAGCCAAGCAGTACAGCTGTTTTAAGGCGAATCATGTGTTCGTATTCCGGGGTGCTTACGGACGTTCTTTGCTCAAAATCCATGTCGAGTTGCTGACCTTCGCACACTTCGGCTGCGGTGGTATTGAAGCGGTGAAGCAGCATGGGAATGGCGTGGTTTGGTGCTTTCTCCAAGGCCTGCCATGCTTGCACCAGCATGCGATCGCCGCTAAGAATGCCTGAGGCCAAGCCGAATTTAATGTGTAAGGTTTCTTGTCCTCGCCTAAGAGGTGCTTCATCCATGATATCGTCGTGCACCAAGGAAAAATTGTGGAACAGTTCAATGGCTAAGGCTGCAGGAACGGCTTCTTTGGCTTTTTGGCTGCAAAAATGCCCGGAGGCCATGCATAGCAAAGGCCTTAAGCGTTTTCCGCCCAAATGCATAAAATACTGAATAGGACCATAAAGCCGGGCAGGCTCTTTAGATTGGTTCAAAAATTGTTCTAATGCTTGATTGAATTGCTTTTGCCAGTCGGCCAAAAGGGCTTGATGTTGGGACGAAGAAAACATGCGTAAAGATAGTCAGCCGGGCGGAAGAGTGAGGAACCTGCACCTGCTTAACGAATCCTTTTTTGGAAGAGGATGGGCCAGGGACAGCAGCGGTAGCCCGCACAAGGCAAGCTTAGGGAGCCTTAGCCGGCGGAGGCGACCACAGGAAGCCCACGCAGGGCTTAGGCTCCCTTGGCTTGCCTTGGAGGACTATAGCGAATGGCCCGTAAGGCCCCCAAATCAAACCAATGGGTAATATAACTCATGTAAGATTTTGCCTCATTTAATAAAAAAGTAACCCAAGGTTTGTGGTGCGGGCACTTCTTTCCTTACCTTTGATGCCTGTAGAATCAAGCAAAACTACTATGCGTAAACTGTTTACAATGTGTTCGATGGCTGTTTTAAGTGCGGGTTTGACCGCTCAAAACTGCGCCGATGTATTTATTTCTGAATACGTGGAAGGTTCGGGCAACAACAAGGCTCTGGAGTTGTATAATCCAACCAACGATGCCATTGACCTTGGGAGTTACCGTTTTATTCGTTTCGACAATGGGTCCGATTTCGGCAGTGAGCTGGTAACACCGGACAAGGTGCTGAGTTTCCCCGCAGGATTTACCGTGGCGGCTAAAGACGTAGTGGTGTTTGCTTTGAACTTGACAAACCCCGCCGGTACCGGTCAAGACCAACCCATTGATCCTGCGTTGCAGGCCAAAACCGACACCTTGTTTTGTGCCGGTTGTAATCCGCAAACGGCAGATTGCCGGGCCATGTGCTTCAATGGAGACGATGCCCTGTGTTTGCAAAAAACCACCGATGGGGGCACCACTTGGCAAAATGTAGACATTTTCGCTTCGGTAGGCGAACGTCCTTCCAACAATCAGGGGTCATTTAGTCCCACCGCCGGTTGGACGTCCATTGCTCCCTACAGCTCCATGCCCGTGAATTACGATTCTAATGTAGATGGCCCCTATTTTTTACAATACTGGACACAAAACCAAACCTTGGTGCGCAAGCCATCGGTTACCCAAGGGGTTACCGTGAATCCGGTACCTCAAACCTTTAACCCTTCGGTTGAATGGGATTCCATTCCTGAAGACACCTTCGATAGCTTGGGTACACATACCTGCGATTGCAACACACTCAGTTTGGAAGATGCCCCTGAGGCTTATACTCAAATGGCTCCAAACCCGGCTAAGGATATGGTAAATCTGCGTTCGGAAATGCCTTTGGTAGGTTTACGTTTGCGCAGCCTGAATGGGGCGTTGATTCGTGCATTGAGCCTCAATCAGGTAACAGAGCTAAGCTTTTCTGTGGCCGATTTGGCAAGTGGTGCGTATGTGTTGGAATTGGAATGGGCCAATGGTAAAATGGCAGCCAAAAAACTGCTGCGCCAGTAAGTATCTAAGTACATGAATCCGTATTTTAGTTGTCAAAGCTTGCGGTGGTTTTTCACCGCAAGCTTTTGTTTCTTGGGCTCCATACTTTTGGCCCAAACCGGAAGAATCTCAGGCCAGGTGCTGGATGCCGAGACCCGCGAAAGCTTGATTGGTGCTGCCGTAGTTTATGGCGAAGGAAAAGGCGTTGCTGCCGACTTGGACGGCCGTTTTTCTTTGCCTTTGCCCTACGGGAGCTACACCCTCTCCATTACTTTTATTGGCTACGAACCGGTGAGTCGAACGGTGGAGTTGAATCAACCCGAATTGACCCTGGAGGTGCTTATGAAGCCTACGCAGCTGCAAGAGGTAGAAATCGTTGCCGATTTGGCGCGTCCAAGAGAAACTCCGGTGGCATACTCCAATGTGTCGGCCAAGCAAATTGCTGAAAAACTGGGTTCTCAAGATTTACCCATGTTGCTGAATTCCACACCGGGGGTATATGCTACCCAAGTGGGAGGCGGCGACGGAGATGCCCGTGTAAGTATTCGGGGGTTTAATTCTCAGAATGTACTGGTCATGGTGGACGGCGTGCCCATGAACGACATGTTTAATGGCCGTGTGTTTTGGACCAACTGGTTTGGTTTGGACCAAATGACCCGCACTATGCAAGTGCAGCGTGGCTTAGGTGCTTCCAAGCTGGCCATTCCGGCCATTGGCGGTACCATAAACATTATGACTAAGGGCATGGGCATGGAGCGCAGCTTTTCGGTAAAGCAAGAAGTGGGCAATGACCTTAACTTTAGAACCGTGCTCACCGGCTCCACCGGTCGACTTAAAGGCAACTGGAACTTGCAAGGTGCCTTGTCTTTTAGAAGCAATGAGGGCTATGTAGACGGTTTAAGGAGTCAAATGTTTTTTTACTTCGCTAAAATCAACAAAGAGTTGGGCAACCATACCTTTTCTTTGAGTGCCTTTGGCGCGCCTCAAGAAAGTGGGCAGCGCAGCTTTTACTACGACCAAAGCATTGAGCAATTGTCCAAAGATCAGGCCTTAGCTTTAGGAATTGATACCAGTGCAAATGTAGTGGAGCGTGGTAACAGGTATTATTTTGGATGGAACCATTTGGTGCGCACACGCACCGGAAATGCCATTCAAGATAGCCTCTATGCCAACAATATTGTAGGCCTTGATGCGCATGCTTCTGCCAATAATTTGGAGCGGGAGTTTATGAATACTACTGAAAATAGATTTCACAAGCCCGTAATAAGCTTTAATCATAGGTGGCGAGCAGGCCCTAAATTTTACCTAAACAACTTGGCCTATGCCTCTTTTGGACAGGGGGGAGGCACTAGAGCCATGGTGAACGGAAGCACCGTAAACGTAAATTCGGCAGACAGTGCAGGGCAAATCAATCTGCAACTTATGTACGATCAGAATGCATTTAACCCTGCTCCCTCTTTTACCGTAGAAAATCAAGGAACGACCTTGCGCCGTTCGGCCTATTTTATTCAACGCGACCACAACGACCATAGCTGGTATGGTTTGCTAAGTACCTTTGATTGGAAACTCCCTGCAGGACTTAGCCTAAGCGGTGGAGCCGATGCTCGGTATTACAACGGCAGAGTGTATAGCACCATGGACGACCTATTGGGAGGCGATGTGTATACCGCTTCCGACGACCTAAACCGAATGGCCAATCGATTGATTTTTGAAGGAGATACCCTAAGGCAGCATATTGAACGCGATATTCTTTGGGGAGGAACCTTTGCCATGCTTGAGTTTAAAGGCGAAAAAATTTCGGCATTTATAAACCTTAGTGGTGCCATTAACGGCTACAGACAATACAACCATTTTTTGGAGCAAACCTTACAAGTAGGAGATACTACCTTGAACATTGGTTTTGGAGACACCCTAAATTACCAAGGCCAAACCTACACCCAAGGAAGCGAAGGCTTGGAAACCAATGCTACAGCGTGGGTGGTGCGCCCGGGTTACACCGTTAAAGCCGGAATGAACTACAACTTCACCAAACGACAAAACGCCTTTTTTAATGTGGGCTACTTTAGCAGGGTACCTTATTTTACGGCCTTGGTGCGCGCCGACAATACTTTGGTTCGGGACTCCCGAAACGAAGAGCTGTTTAGTGTTGAAATGGGCTACAGCTACCGTAGTCCTTCCTTTACCATAAACGGCAATGTATATTATACCGAATGGTTCAACAAGCCTACCTCGGCCACGGTAACCATTGACGGTGAGCCTGTTTTGGTTAACATAGCCAATATGGGAGCCCGCCACATGGGTTTGGAAGTGGATTTTGCTTGGAAGGCCCACAAAATGCTCACCGTAGAGGGTATGGCCAGCTGGGGAGATTGGCAATGGAACCGGGTGGCACGTGGTGAATTTTTTAATTTAAATGGAGAAGCCGCCGGGGAGATTATTTTTGACCCCACCGGAGTAAAAGTGGGAGATGCCGCTCAGCACAGCTACGCCCTCAGTTTGCGGATTATGCCCATCAAGCGTTTATACATTATGCCGGAAATAAATCTGTTTACCCACAATTATGCAGATTTTAGACCCGAAGACTACCAGGTTACCGATTTAGAAACCGGCTATGGCCCCAACTTAGGCCGCCAAGCCTGGCGCATGCCCGATTACTACTTTATTAACCTGCATGCCGGCTACCATTTTTACATTGGTAAAGTGCGCATGGATGCACGAGGAAACATCCTTAATTTGACCGATGGATTCTACCTTACCGATGCCAGCAACAATGGCTTGGGCGGTTCAACCTACAATGCCAGCTCTGCTACGGTATATGCGGGTTTGGGTACCCGATGGATGTTCTCTTTAATGGCCACTTTTTAATTGCCTGCCATGAAATCAATATTCCCCATGCTATTTTTTACGGTTTTACTCTCGGCATGCTACAAGGAGAACCGCCTGGCAAGTGACCTGGAAGGGTTTTGGGAAATTACCCAAATCTATCCCCAAGACACCTCCGCCTTTGGACTTGTGGACAGTCTGGAGTATCTGATAGAATTTTTGCCTTGCGACGATGCCTACACCGCCAACTGCTCCTTTGCTTTGGCCCTAAGGTATGCCCCATTGGATAGCTTTTTGAGGGTCGATACCTTTAAGTATGTATTGAAAGAAAACGAACTGGATCCGATAAGCTCCGCCCTTCAGCCTGCCCCCGATTTGCTGCAATACAACAACCTTTGGAGATTACGTCGATTTTTTGTCGAAAATCTTCAAGAAAACGCCTTTACTTTGCGTCGCTACGACGATGCTACAATTTATATGACCTTAGAAAAACTGACCGAATGAAACGTGCATACCTCTTTTCCTTATTCTTTTTTCCTTTTTTAGGACTTCAGGCCCAAGTGGCGCCTGTGCCTACAAGCTGGGATTGCGAAACCGGATTGCCTACCGGATGGACCAGCAACATGGCCTCCGGTTCCGAATTTTACATCAGTTCTACCTGCGACTTCACTGTGCCTAATCCAAGGTCCTTTAAATTGGATTTTACCGGCCGATTCTTACAAATTGAAGTGGGTGCCCAACCCGGTCCGGTGGCTTATGAAATAGGCGGTCAAACCGGTTCTGCGCCCTACTGGAATGGAACCTTTGTTGTGCAGGAGTCGGTGAACGGTGCTTCTTGGAACACCATTAAAACCTATACCGGTGCGCAAGCCATTCCCGACCAGTCCGACAACCAGATTTGCATGCAGGATACGGCATTTCCTACCGACCCCAATGCCCGGTTTATCCGCTTCTTTTTTCAAGACAAGCAAAGCGGAAACTCCTCATCCGGTGGTGGAAACGTGAAGTTGGACAATATTTCTGTGCTTCAGCCTCCTTTTACCAGCCAAAAATTAGAGCTGACTCAAGGCAGTGATGTTATGTTCAACAACGGCAACAGCAATCCGGTGGGCACTGCCGTAGGCAGCCCAGCCAGTTTCAACCTCGGTATGGCTAATATAGCACTGGCCGGCGGTTTGAATATTGATTCCGTGGTGCTTTCAGGACCCAATTCCGGCGACTTTAATATCACAGGACCGGCCTTGCCTACCAATATTGCTCCCGGCAACAGCCTTACCCTTCAAATGACCTTTACTCCTGCCGCTGCTGGAAGCCGCGAAGCCTTGATGACTATTTACAGCAACGACCATACCGTAGATTCTGTCTTTACTTTGCGCTTGTACGGAATCGGCGGAAACCTTGCCTCAGACCCTACCTTTGCTGTTTCTAACCTCAGCATTACCAACCTAAAGACCTTTAGGTACCACCTCAACATGAACCTGCCCCAACAAGGCCCCGATGCCTACGGCGGTTACCTTATTCTTCGTTCCGAAGGACAAGCCATTAGCGCCCAACCCGTCGACGGCCAAACTTATCAACGGGGTATGACCATTGGAAACGCCAAGGTGATTTATGTGGGCCGACCTTCAGGAAATAGCTTAAGCTTTATTCCCAACTGGATCATGGCCAACACTAATTATGAGTTTGCCGTTTACAGCTACAATGGTTTGGGCACCTTTACCAACTATGCCGCAACTGCGGTCACGGCCTCCACTACCACCCCCCAAACCATGTTGGATCCCACCTACTACAGTGGCGTGTCCGAGACCAACTCCAGCTTTGTGGGCGACTTACACAATGTGGTAAACCCACACACCGCCATTTTTTACAGCGATTATATCGAAACCATGGTGAGCGGCTTTCAAATTCGGGACACTTTTGTGGTAAGCGGTCAAATTATAAACGACAGAGTGTTGGATTGCCCCTACAGTGGCGCGCCTATCCTTTTCCAAGAGCCTTATCAGTTCGGATCCACGGGCACCAGCCGCGAGCACACCTTTAGCCACTCTTGGATGCCTACGTTTAATGCCAGCAGCCCGGAGCGTCCGGAATACAGCGACCAGCACAATTTGTATCCCGTGTTTCAAAACATCAACGAGATTCGCTGCAACTACCCCTTTGGGGAAGTGGAAACGCCCATTTTGCAAAGCGGCTTGGGCACTTTGGGCTTGAACGCCCTCGGAAACCGAGTTTTTGAACCCACCGAAGGCCACAAAGGACGCGTAGCCCGTGCCCTCATGTACATGACCATTTGCTACAACAGTGTGAACGGCAACGGATGGAACCTCAACGCCCCCATCGGCGAAAACTGCAACGGCAACCCAATCAACTACCCACAAGACCAACAGCTTTTGCTCGATTGGCACTTCAATCACCCTCCCAACAATTTCGATGTCGCTCGCAACGACTTTTTAGACAGCTTGCAAGGCAACCGTAATCCATTTGTGGATAATCCCGATTGGCCTTGTTACATCGATTTTACCACCATGACCTGGATTGCCAATCCTACCATTCCTTGCGCTACCGTGGGCTTGGATGCACAAAACCCACTTCAAGCTAAGGTCTGGCCCATCCCTGCCCATCAAGTGCTGAATTGGAGCATTCCCGGCAATGGAAGCAGCTTCCAACTTTCGGCTACCGACATAGCAGGTCGCGAAGTAATGCGCACCGAGCTGCAAGGCACCGAAGGTCAACTTGATTTAGGAAGCTGGTCCACAGGAATGTACATTCTCCGCATCGAAAAGGATGGCCTCGAATCTACCTTTAAAGTGTTGCATCCTTAAATAGGCCAAACATCATACATAAAGCCGATTCTTTTGGGAATCGGCTTTTTTTGTGGGCCCTGCAAAGCACCGGGCCCTCCCTCCAAGCCCCGTTGCCAAAACCTCATGCATGCAAAGGCTCATGGGGCGTTTGCTGCGCGCCACGCCCACAAGCCTGCATGCATGGGCTTTGGCTGCCGGGGGCTTTCCGTACCGGTCCCTGGGCCTTGGTTTAAACATTTTGTTTTGTTTTTCTTTATACTCCAAAATATTCCAAACTATGAGCCGTATTGATTCCAACCGTGCGCCCGAACCCGTTGGCGCTTATCCTCATGCCCGCAAAGCAGGAGATTTTATTTATTACAGTGGAATGGGGCCCCGAAGCCGCGGCACCAAAGAAATTCCCGGAGTGGAGCTCGACGCCCATGGCAATATCCTGAGCTACGATATCGAAACCCAGTGCCGATCGGTATTCAATAACCTTAAAATGGTGGTGGAAGAGTCGGGTGCCTCTTGGAGTGATTTGGTAGATATTACCGTGTTTTTAACCAATATGAAGGCAGATTTTGCTACCTACAACCGGGTGTATGCTGAATATTTCGCCGAACATCAGCCCTGCCGAACCACGCTCGAAATTTGTAGCCTGCCTACACCTATTGCTATAGAGGTAAAGGCCATTGCCTATGTAGGCAAATAAGCCTTAGCCGCTTCTTTTGGTTATCTTTGCCAGCCCAATTGCAAAGCATGGAGTCATGAGCAAAGCGTATCCCGAATACAAGGAGCTGAACTTAGCCGAAAGACAAGCCGAAATCCAACAGGATTGGAAGGAAAAGAAAACCTTTGCGCAAAGCATTCGTGGAAGCGATAGCCCCAGCTTTACGTTTTTTGAGGGCCCCCCTTCCGCCAACGGCATGCCGGGTATCCACCATGTGCTCTCACGAGCTATTAAAGACTCCATTTGCCGCTACAAAAGCTTGCAAGGATTCCGCGTGGAACGCAAAGCCGGTTGGGATACCCACGGCCTTCCGGTTGAATTGCAGGTGGAAAAAGAATTGGGGATTACCAAAGAAGATATTGGAAAGTCCATAAGCATCGAAGCTTACAATGCGGCTTGCCGTAAGTCGGTTATGAAATTTACCGACAGTTGGCAAGAGCTCACCGAACTCATGGGCTATTGGGTAGACATGGACAACCCCTACGTTACCTACCAAACCAAATACATGGAAACGGTATGGTGGATTCTTAAGCAATTTTACGACCAAGGCCTCATTTATAAAGGCTATACCATTCAACCTTTTAGTCCGGCGGCAGGAACCGGATTGTCCAGCCACGAGCTCAATCAACCGGGTACTTACAAAATGGTAAGCGACACCACCATTGTTGCTCAGTTTTTGTTTGAACCGGGGCAAAGCGTTGCCGGCGAGTCCCTCCCCGAAACTACCTTTGGCTTAGCCTGGACCACTACTCCTTGGACCCTGCCTTCCAATACAGCGCTTGGTGTGGGGCCCAACATCGATTACGTTTTGGTAAAAACCCTTAATCCTTACACAAGAGAAGCCCAATACGTTATTTTGGCAGAGGCAAGACTGCAAGCCTATTTTGATGCCGATTGGAAACAGGCCTGGGACAAAGCCGAAGACAAATCCAGAAAAGTTCCTTGGGAAGTGCTTCGAAGCTTTAAGGGAAAAGAGCTGCAAGGATTGCGGTACCGGCAATTGATGCCTTATGCCCAACCTGAAGAAGGTAAGGCCTTTCAGGTAATTTCCGGCGATTTTGTAACTACCGAAGACGGCACCGGCATGGTGCATTTAGCTCCCAGTTTTGGTGCAGACGACTTTAAAACAGCCAAAGAACACGGCATTGGCTCTCTTACTCTCGTGGATCGCAGAGGGCGTTTTACCCAAGAGGTAAGCGATTTTGCCGGGGAGTATGTGAAAGAAGCCTACCTCACAGAGGAAGAAAAAACCGAAGGCTACGAGTCTGTAGATGTCCGTATTGCCGTAAAACTTAAGCAAGAAGGCAAAGCCTTTAAGATTGAAAAATACGAGCATACCTATCCGCACTGTTGGCGAACCGACAAACCCGTATTGTATTATCCACTAGACTCTTGGTTTGTTCGTACTACCGCCATGAAAGAGCGGCTGCTGGAACTAAACAAAGAAATCAACTGGCGCCCGCCCTCCACAGGAACCGGAAGGTTTGGGCAATGGCTGGAGAACCTTCAGGATTGGAACCTAAGCCGCTCTAGATATTGGGGCATACCTTTGCCTATTTGGCGCACCAAAGACGGTAAAGAAGAACGGTGTATAGGGTCGGTAAGCGAACTCCTGGAGGCTATCGAAGACTCCGTACGGGCCGGAATAATGCATAAAAACCCCTATGGCGACCTTAAGCACGATCCGGACTATGCCTCCATTGACCTACATCGCCCATTTGTGGATGAGGTGGTGCTTGTTTCTCCTACCGGTCAAGCCATGTACCGCGAACTTGACTTGATAGATGTTTGGTTCGATTCCGGTTCCATGCCTTTTGCTCAATGGCACTACCCCTTCGAGAACAAAGAAAAAATTGAGCAAGGCTCCGCTTTTCCTGCTGATTTTATTGCTGAGGGAGTGGATCAAACACGCGGTTGGTTTTTTACCCTGCACGTTATAGCTGCCGGTATTATGGATTCGGTGGCTTATAAGTCGGTCATTTCTAATGGTTTGGTGCTCGATAAGCATGGGCAAAAGATGTCCAAACGCTTAGGGAATGCTGTCGATCCTTTCATGACCATGCAAAAATTTGGCGCTGATGCCACTCGGTGGTACATGCTTACCAATGCAGCTCCTTGGGATAACCTAAAGTTTGACGAGCAAGGCATAGAAGAAGTGCGCCGCAGGTTTTTTGGCACTTTATATAATACCTACGCCTTTTTTGCTTTGTATGCCAACCTGGACGGCTGGTCAAAAAGCACCCCCGAGTTGCCCAAGGTACCTGCCCAACTCGATGCTTGGATTTTGTCTCGATTGGAGGGCCTAAAGCAGGAAGTCACTCACGCTTACGAGGCCTATGACTTAACTTTAGCCGGCCGCTTAATTCAAGATTTTGTTACGGAATCTTTATCAAACTGGTACGTGCGTCTTTCCAGAAAGAGGTTTTGGGTAGGCAGCATGACTGAGGACAAAGACGCGGCATTCAGCACCTTGCATTGGTGCTTGGACACGGTGGCACGCCTTATGGCCCCTTTGGCTCCTTTTTATGCCGATCGGTTGTATAGAGATTTAAGACCGGGAAGTACTTCTGTGCATTTGTCCCATTGGCCGGAAACCGGCTTGACGAAAAGGGATGAACCCCTGGAGGCCGCTATGGACTTGGCCCAACGGGCCACATCCTTGGTATTGTCTCTGCGCAAAAAGCAAAGGATTCGAGTGCGTCAGCCCTTACGAAAGGTTTTGGTGCCGGTTATGGATGCTAGTCAAAAAGAGCTTTTAGAGAAGGTTAGTCACTTGTTCTTGAACGAAGTAAATGTGAAGCAACTTGAGTTTTTGACCGATATTGGAGAGCTTTTGGTACTTAAAGCCAAGCCCGACTTTAAAAAGCTTGGACCTCGTTTTGGTGCCGATATGAAATTGGTGAACCAACGCATTCAAAGTCTTTCACAAAGCCAAATTCAAGAGTTAAGAACAAAAGGGACCTTGACTCTAGCATTGGATGAAAAAAGAATGGAGTCCATAAGCCTGGAGGAGGTTGAAGTGGTGTCGGAGGATGTGCCCGGATGGCAGGTAGCTGTGGACGGCGAGCTTACTGTGGCTTTAGATATTGCTTTTGACCAGGAACTTAAGGCGGAAGGTACGGCCCGGGATTTTGTGAATAGGGTGCAAAACCTTAGAAAAGATTTAGGGCTGGAAGTGGGGCAACGGATTTGTATTTATGTACAGGCAGCACAACAAGTACAGGAGGCTTTGCGTTCGAATAAAGCGTATATTTGCGCTGAAGTTTTAGCAGCAGAACTTTACGATTGTGCCAACGAGGATTCAAGGTCCGGGGTGCATACCTTGGAATTAGAAGATGACCTCACGGCAGATGTTCAAATAGAACCCATACTCTAAACATACATCTATGGCAGGTGAAATAGTAAAATACTCCGACGAAGAATTAGAAGAGTTCAAAGAACTTATTCAAACAAAACTGGAGCGAGCTAAAAAAGAACTAGAGCTACTTATCGATGCTTTTTCCCATAAAGATGGAAACAGCACCGACGACACTTCTCCCACCTTTAAGCTAATGGAAGATGGCGCAGAGGTGTCTTCCAAAGAGGAGATTGGACAGCTTGCCGCGCGTCAAAAGAAGTTTATTCAAAATTTGGAGAATGCCCTTTTGCGCATTAAAAACGGAACCTACGGCATTTGTAGGGTAACCGGTAAACTAATTCCAAAAGAAAGGCTCCGCGCGGTTCCCCACGCCACCCTAAGCATGGAAGCAAAAACCTCCCAAAACCGCAAGGATTGAGAGCACTCAGGTTTCCTTTATTGTTGATCTTTGTTGTATTGGTTTTTGATCAGTGGACCAAAATCCACATCAAAACCCATTTTGAGTTACAGGAAAGTGCCCCTTTAATCCCAGGACTTATAGAGCTGTTTTTTATTGAAAACAACGGAATGGCCTGGGGTTTTGAGCTAGGAGGGGCCACAGGAAAACTGTTTCTAAGCATCTTTAGAATCATAGCCGTAAGCCTTATTGGCTACTTGTTGTTTGATCTGGTGCGCAAAAAGAAGAACCGCTGGTTGGTCATTAGCTTATCCCTCATTTTTGCAGGAGCTTTAGGGAATATCCTTGATTCTATGTTTTATGGAATCATTTTCAGTGAAAGTCATGCGTTTCAATTGGCCGAAGCCTTTCCTTCGGAAGGGGGCTATGCTCCTTTTCTTCAAGGAAAAGTAGTGGATATGTTGCACTTTACGGTACATTGGCCGGATTGGGTTCCCTATCTAGGTGGTGAACCCATCTTTAGGCCTATTTTTAATTTTGCAGATGCCGCCATAACCATTGGCGTCTCTATCTTGGTGATTCTGTCTATCCGCAAAAAGATTTGAACGCCTCCCCCCGGTGCAAATCTTTAACTCCTTTCAACGTTAGCAGCAAAAGCACTTTTTTACTTTGCAAAGAATAAGTAATTTGCTAAGATAAATTCAGACTATGAAATCCATTGTTTGTTTGGCCTTTTGTTGCTTATTGGGTTTGGCATTAAACGCCCAACAAGTAGGCATTAATACTTCCAATCCGGACCCATCCGCCGTTTTAGATGTCTTTTCTTCCGACAAAGGCTTGCTTTTTCCACGCTTAACTACTGCGCAACGGAACAACATCAACAACCCGGCACATGGTCTTACCATTTACAATACCACCAGCCAGTGTATGGAAACCTATTTTCCAACTGGATGGTCGCAAATGGCATGTGCTTGCCAAACTTTTCCCTCGGCAAGCTATACCGCAAGTCCGGCCAACCCCTCTACTGCCCAGCCTGTAGTTTTCTCCCCGGCAACCACAGGCGCAAGTTATGCCTGGCAGTTTCAGTCTGGTACGCCCGCCAGCTCCAACGCACAAAACCCATCGGTAACTTGGTCAAATACAGGTACGTTTCAGGTTATTTTAACCATCACCGATGCCAACGGATGCAGTACCATAGATACCACCAGCATTACGGTAAGTCAGTGTGCGCCTAGTGGTTCTCAAACCTTTAATTATACAGGGTCTGCCCAAAGTTGGACGGTGCCTGCCTGCGTAACCAGCATACAAGTAGATGCATACGGTGCCCAAGGTGGTTCGGGGAATTCCGGCGGTGCCGGTGGCCTCGGCGGCAGAGTACAAGCCACCCTAACGGTTACTCCCGGTGAGGTGTTGCAAATAAATATTGGAGGTGCCGGCGCCAGTCCCGCAGCAGGATGGAATGGGGGAGGTGCCGGTGTTGGTACAGGCGCCGGTGGTGGTGGAGCAACAGACATCCGCAGAAATGGTACCGCGCTTAGCGACCGCATTTTGGTTGCCGGTGGCGGAGGCGGTGGTGCTCAGGGCGCCGGAGGTGCCGGCGGTGGTTTAACGGGTGGTCAAGGCTCTACTAACGGAAATGGCGTTTGGGCTCAAGGAGGTACCCAAAGCTCCGGTGGCGCCGGAGGAATGTACAATAATGGAGGCTGCTCTCCCGGTCAAGCTTTTGCCCCCTCCGGAGTATTTGGTATTGGAGGAAATGGATTGTCGAATTCGGCATGTTGCTGCTACGGAACCGGTGGCGGAGGCGGCTGGTATGGCGGCGGCGGTATGCAAATCAACGGCGCCGGAGGAGGTTCCAGTTATGTTACAAGCAGCGGCTCTAGCAATGTCTCCCACAGCCAAGGCGTTCGATTCGGAAACGGAACCCTAAGCATCAGCTGGTAAACCCTAAGCTTTTTTGTATCTTTACCCTTAAGGAAAACTATTATGGCAGGCAGCGTAAACAAAGCAATACTTATTGGTAATTTGGGCAAAGATCCTGAAACCAAAACTTTTGGGGACGGCACCCAGGTGTGTCGATTCCCCCTGGCTACCAGCGAAACCTATAAGAATAGAGAAGGCGCTCAAATAGAACAAACCGAATGGCACAATGTGGTGTTGTGGCGGCGTCTGGCCGAAATTGCAGGACAATACTTGCGGAAAGGCTCAAAGGTATACATCGAAGGTCGTATCAAAACCCGAAGCTGGGACGATGACCAAGGCCAAAAAAGGTATATAACTGAAATTGAAGCCGACCAAATGACCATGTTGGATTCCAAAAGAGATGGAAATGAGCAAGGCACTTATGCACAGGCGCAAGAGCAAACAGCAGCAGTACGCCCAAGCTCGAATGAAACCGCCTCTGCTCACGAACCTATTCAAGCCAATACGCCTCCAACTCCGCCTTCCGGGGACGGAACAGATGATTTACCTTTTTAAGTTAAACTAAGCGCCTCATCTTTGGACATTCCCTTAGCCAACGGTAACGACGACCCTTTTAGTTTGATTTGGTGGTTTATTCTGCCGGTCTTATTAATGCTTTCTGCCCTAATTTCCGGCTCCGAAGTGGCCTTCTTTAGTCTTTCTGCCAAAGGTTTAGACGACCTGGACCAAGAAAAACCCGGTTTAGCCAAACGCGTTCGAAAACTTTTAGATCACCCCCGTAGGTTGCTGGCTACCATACTTATTGCCAATAACTTTATAAATATTGCCATTGTAATTATTTCCGGACTGTTGACAGATTCCTTAGGCTTAGCTATTATTTGGCCTTATTGGGCGGTCTTTCTTTTCCAGGTAGTAGCGGTTACCTTTTTGATTTTGTTGTTTGGCGAAATCCTTCCTAAGGTGTTTGCCACCCAACGCCCCCTGGTGCTTATTCGAGCCATGACAGGGCCTTTAATTGTTACGGAACGGTTAACCCGATGGCTAAGCACCATATTGCTTGCCTCCGGACGTATTTTTGACCGCAAATTGCAGCGGAGCCCTGCTGCACTTAGCCCCGACGAATTATCGGCAGTGATTGATATGACCCACGACGAGTCGGTCTCTGAGGAAGAAAGAAAAATCTGGAAAGGCATTGTGGAGTTTGGCCAAATTTCGGTGAGTGAAACCATGAAACCCCGGATTGACGTTGTGGCCTTAGATTCGGGCTTAGATTTTAAGCAGGTGTTGGAAACCATTCTCCAATCCGGTTATTCCCGGATTCCTGTATATACCGACTCTTTTGATCAAATCAAGGGAGTGCTTTATATCAAAGACTTACTGCCACACTTAGATAAGCCGGCCTCTTTCCCTTGGGCTAATTTGGTAAGGAAGCCCTTTTTTGTTCCGGAAAATAAACCCATCGATGACCTGCTAAAAGAGTTTCAGGAAAAGAAAATGCACATGGCTATCGTGGTAGATGAATATGGCGGAAGCTCAGGAATCATTACCCTTGAAGATGTTATTGAAGAGATTGTAGGAGAAATTAATGATGAATTTGACGATGAGGAGGTTGTTTATTCGCGCCTTGATAACCTAAACTACGTTTTTGAGGGGAAAACCACCCTTGTTCAACTTTGTAGAATTTTGGATATCCCTTTCGATCATTTGGGGGAAGCAGGGCAAGAAGCCGACACCTTGGCAGGTTTATTGCTTCATTTGCATGGCAAAATGCCCCTAAGAGGGGAGCAAATGGAAATGTTGGGCATCAAGTTTACGGTAGAATCGGCAGATACACGACGAATTAAACGGGTTAAAGTGCAGTTGAGCGCTCCCGATCGTTTGAAAGAGCACCGTTTTTCTATGCCTTTGCTATTGATTCTATTGGCTTTTTTGCCTTTCTCTTGCGGAGAAACCCCATCGGTACCTAAGCCCAGAGGCTATCCTTCCATTGAATTGCCTGCGCACGATACGGTCCCTTTTGTAGGGAATTGCCCCTTTAGTTTTTACCATTTTGAGGCAGCAAAAGTTCGTCCCTATACGGGCAACAGCGAAATGGCCAATCCCTGTTGGTTTAATATGGATTACCCCAGTTTTAATGCGGTACTCTATTTAACCTATTTGCCTGTTAACTCTCAAGAGTCTTTGGGTGAGTTAATTGACGATGCCCACCAACAAGTGTTTAGCGGCCACTCTATGATGGCCTCTGCAATTGGACAGCAAACCGTTTTGAGGCCTAAAGAAAAGGTATATGGTACCTTATTCGCATTGGAAGGAAAGGCCGCAACGCCTTTTCAATTTTATGTGACCGATTCTAGCAAGCACTTTTTAAGAGGGAGTTTGTACTTTAATTTTTCCGCCAATTACGATAGCTTGGCTCCTGTGGTATCTTTTTTGCATAGAGATATCCAAACAATGGTTAATTCGCTTCGTTGGGAGCCTTGACCGTGTATCTTTGTTCACTAAATTCATGATATGAAACGTTTTCTTATTTCTTTTGGCTTTATGGTTTGGGCAGCATTAGGTATGCAAGCCCAAAACGAATTTGAAGGCCTTATTCACTATGCCATTTCTTACAGTCAAGATATTCCCGGTGCGGAGGGTATGTTGCCTAGTGCCACTGAAAATATTGTTTCTAAACAAAGGGCATTGACTCGTATGATTGGTGGCATGCAAGCGGCTATGATTGGAGATATCCTATACGACAAAGGCACCGACAGCATTTATATCATCAATCACGGATCTAAAAAAGTCAATACTGTTGCTGCTTCGGAGATGGAAGATGACAGTGCTGCGCCCAAAAATAAAGTGACCAAGGGCAAAGAAAAGGCCACCATTATGGGCTACAAATGCCGTGCTTATGAAGTAGAAATTAAGGAAGGAGATCAAGTGATGAGAGCAACCTATTGGGTAACTGAAGATTTTAAGCCGGCAACCCAAGGCAAGTCCGGCGCTACAAACATTTCAGGACTTGATTTGCCCGGTTTCCCCATGAAAGTTGAAACCGAATTGCCCATACCCGGCATGGACGGTTTGCTTATGATTATGACCGTTACCAAGCTTCAGCCACTCGCCGAATTAGAAAAGAATGTACTAAGCATTCCTGCCTCTTACAAGCGTGAATCTGGCATGCCTTCTCTTATGCGTATGGGGGAATAGGCTTCGCTATTTAAAATTAAAGGAACTCCGTTTCATTTTGGAACGGAGTTTTTTTTGGCCCAGGGACCGGTACGGAAAGCCCCCGGCAGCCAAATCCCATGCATGCAGGCTGGTGGGCGTGGCGCGCAGCAAACGCCCCACAAGCCTATGCATGCATGAGGTTTTGGCAACGGGGCTTGGAGGGAGGGCCCGGTGCTTTGCAGGGCCCCATCCATCAATTTCCTTGCATGCGTATTCGCAGCGCTTCGGGGTAGTGATTGTTGAATCTGTTGCCCGCTTTTTTGAGCCAGCCTAAGGGCAGGTTTTGGTAGGTGGCCGGAATCCAGCTTTCGTTTACCTGACGGTAGGCCGGGGTTTCGCCGCGGAGGTAGCGAAGGGCTTCTTCTTTTTCTAATGCAAGCCCCGGTATTTCTTTCGCATGCAGGCTCAACGCCAAGCCATGGTGAGGCAACCAGCGGCCATTTTTGTTGTAGGCGAGGGGGCTACCAATGGACCGTAGGTTGGGGATTTTTTGCCAAAAATGGGGTAGGGGCTGGGTGCTTCCAAAGCAGGTGTTTTGGTGCAGGATGCCTTGGCTAAAAGCGCTGGGAATATCAACAGGAGCATCAATTTGCTCAAAAACAGGAGGGGGCGAATGGCTATCTATAGCTTTCAGCTGCCCCGGTTTTTTCCAAACCATGAAAAAGAGCCCTTCCACCGGCATTTGGTCCGGATAGGCGTAGCATCCATTCGGTGCAACGTAGGTTAATCCCCAATCTTCCGGAAAATCAAGATTGACTGGTTCAAGTCCTTGCTGCAAAAGCTCTTGGGCATGCCCTTGGTTTTCTTCCGGTGCAAAAGTACAGGTAGAGTAGATGAGGTATCCGCCGGGGGCCAAAAGCCGTACGGCTTCTTCTAAAATGCCTTGTTGGGTTTGGGCGCAATGTTGAACAAGCTCGGGGTTCCATTGCTTGCGTGCATGCGGTTCTTTGCGAAACATGCCTTCGCCACTGCATGGGGCGTCTAATAAAATGCCATGAAACACCGGACCAAGAGCATCGGCAAGTTGTTTGGGCCAAGCCCTACACAGCATTTGATTGGCATAGCCCCAGCGTGCCATGGTATCTTGCAAAATGGGGAAACGTTTACCGTCGGGTTCGTTGGCCAAAAGCCAGCCGTGGTGGTTGAGTTGTTCCAGAAGCAAGGTGCTTTTGCCGCCGGGTGCTGCTGCAAGGTCAAGCCAAAGCAACAAGGGCGGTAGTCTATCCAAAATGGCTTTTAACATCATAGAAGCCGACTCCTGCACGTAGTATGCGCCGGCATGAAAGGCCGGGTCTAAAGTAAAGCTGGGCCTTTGTTGCAGGAAATGGGCATTTGGATGCCAAGGCACCTTTTGGGTGTTGGAAAAGGGTTGAGGAAAGGAGCGTTGAGGGTGAAGTCGTATGCTGGTTAAAGGGGGGGCGTTTAGCGCCTCCAATCGTTGCTTTGCGGCGGTTTCTCCCCAGCGTTGACCGGCAGTTTTGGCATAGTTTTTGGGAAATTCAAAGGGGCTGCTCATGGCGTTGGCGTGCGCATTCGTAAAGGGCAATACCCGTGGCAACGGAAACGTTGAGCGAGCCTACGGGACCTTGCACCTGAGGTATGGCTGCTTTATGGTCACACAAGTCCAAATACGCAGGGGAGATGCCATCTTCTTCGGAGCCCATAAGCAATAGGGTAGGTCCGGTTAGTGGACATTGCTGCAATGGAGTCTCCGCTTTTTCGGTGAGGGCAACCAGTTGCAATCCGCTGCTTTGGAGTTCGAGCAGGCTGTCTTTTAGGTTCCAGGCACGGCAAACAGGCAAATGCAGCAAGGCTCCGGCAGAGGATTTTATGGCGCCCTCCTGAATGGGTGCGGTACCTCTGGAGGGCACCAATAGTCCGTGTGCCCCAAAGCATAATGCGCTTCTGGAAAGTGCTCCTAAATTACGGACATCGGTTACCCGATCCAAGGCTACCAGCAAAGGTTGCTCCCCCCGTTCATAGGCCTGTGTAACCAACTCTAAAGGATCTTGGTATTGGATAATGGATTTCCATGCCACCACCCCTTGATGTCGGGCATGAACCGTTCTGTTGAGTTTTTCAACGGGCACTTCTTGCCAGGGAATAGAGGCAGCCGCGCAATAATCAATAATTTGTGCACGGGCTTGGCCTACGCCCCCCTTTTTTAGAAGGACTTTGTCCAGAGCTACTCCGGTTTCCAAGGCCTCCAATACCGGGTGAATGCCGCAAATGAGCTGCTTATCCATACTTATGCGGCTGAACCGAAGCTGCTTTTGGCCAGCTGCTCCTTGGCAAAATCAAGGCTTACCACAAACTCTTTTTCTTTGGAATCGGGAGCATGGTACATCACATCTTTCATAATGGCCTCGCACAAGGACCTCAGGCCTCTAGCCCCCAATTTGTATTCCATGGCCTTGTCTACAATCAAATCCAACACTTCGGGTTCAATAGTAAGCTCTTTCTCATCGATACTAAGCAGCCGTTGGTATTGTTTGATTAAGGCGTTTTTGGGTTCGGTAAGGATGCGCCTTAAGGCTTCTGCATGGAGTGGATTTAGGTGGGTTACCACCGGAATACGACCCACCAACTCCGGGATAAGACCAAAAGATTTTACGTCTTGAGGAGTTACAAACTGCAGTAAATTATGGGTTTGCGGATTCGCTCTTTCTTCTGAACTAAAGCCAATAGATTGCCTTGAAAGTCTGGAAGCGATGCGGTGTTCAATGCCTTCAAAGGCCCCCCCACAGATAAACAAAATGTTTTTGGTATCTACCTGAATGAGTTTTTGCTCGGGATGCTTTCTGCCGCCTTGGGGCGGAACCCCAATAACACTTCCTTCCAAAAGTTTAAGTAAGCCTTGTTGCACGCCTTCTCCTGACACATCGCGGGTTAAGGAGGGGTTGTCTCCTTTTCGGGCAATTTTGTCGATTTCGTCGATGAAAACAATGCCCCTTTCGGCCTTTTCTACTTGGTAATCTGCCGCTTGAAGCAAGCGGGTAAGTACACTTTCCACGTCTTCGCCCACGTAGCCTGCTTCGGTGAGCACGGTGGCATCGGCAATGCAAAAGGGGACATCAAGCATACGGGCAATGGTGCGGGCAATTAAGGTTTTTCCGGTTCCGGTTTCGCCCACGAGCATTACGTTGCTTTTTTCAAGTTCTACCTCATCGGCGTCTTTAGAAGCAGAAGGGCTCATCACTCGTTTGTAGTGGTTGTACACGGCCACGGCCAAGGTGGTTTTGGCTTCGTCTTGCCCAATAATATAGTCGTCTAAGTAAGACTTAATGGCCGAAGGTTTGAGCCAGGTGAGGTCGGTTTCCAGGCTTTCTTTTTGGAACCGTTCTTTTTCTTCCCGGAGAATAGCCAGGCCTTGCTCCAAGCAATCGTTGCAGATGTTGGCTTCCCTTCCGGTGATAAGCATCTCTACGGCCGAACGCGGCCTTAGACAAAAGGAGCAGTAATCTTCGCGTTGTTGTTTAGCCATAAGGCAGCATCATTTAGTCTTTTTTGGTGCGTACAAGCACTTCGTCAATCATGCCGTACTCTTTGGCTTCCTGAGCAATCATCCAGTAGTCTCTGTCGGAATCCTTCTCTACCTTTTCAAAAGGATTGCCGCTGTGATCTGCAATGATTTGGTAAAGTTCCTTTTTGAGTTTTTGAATCTCTCTGTGGGTGATTTCAATGTCAGAAGCTTGTCCTTGAGCTCCACCCATAGGTTGGTGAATCATAACTCTGGAGTGGCGCAAGCCGGTGCGTTTCCCTGCGGTTCCAGCGCATAGCAAAACGGCGCCCATAGAAGCGGCCATTCCTACGCAAATGGTAGCCACGTCCGGGCCAATCCATTGCATGGTGTCGTAAATTCCCAATCCTGCATACACAGAACCTCCGGGGGAGTTGATGTAAATTTGGATGTCTCTTTTGCTGTCTGCACTTTCTAAGAAAAGCAATTGCGCTTGAATGATATTGGCAATATAATCGTCGATGGGAGTGCCTAAGAAAATGATGCGGTCCATCATAAGCCGAGAAAACACATCGACCTCTCTAAAATTGACCGGGCGTTCTTCGATTACGGTACGGGTCATGCCTTGAACGGAAGACATATAGTTTTCTAGGTGCATGCTAGAGATGCCCCGGTGCTTAACGGCATATTTTTTGAATTCGTCGTGCGGAATCATAGCTTAAATTTTGAAACAAGGTATCAAAAATAACCCCAACCTCGGCGAAAGGTTGGGGTCTTAGACTTTAAAAATACTTAAGCCTGCGGTGGCTCAGCTTGTTGGATTTGCTTTTCGGCCTCTTCCCATGGCACACTTTCTTCGGAAATGCTCATTTGATTTTTGAGGTGTTCAAGCACTTTAAACTCAACCATGTTGCTGTAAATGCGCTCCATTTCCTCACGATCGGTTTTGAAACGGGCTACTACAGCTTGCATTTGTTCTTCGGGCAGTGGGTAGCCCATATCGCGGAGCCTTCTGCGTACCGTAGTTTCGGCTTCTTGGTTCAGTTCTTCCTGACTTACCTCAATATGGTTGTCTTTTTCGACCTTGGCTCGAATCACCTGCCAGCGGATGTAGCGTTCGTCGTTTTGGAACATATCTTCGGCCAGACTTAGGAAATCCTGTTCTTTATTTTCGTTGCGGTTTTGCTCTTTAAGAGCCAACCAGCGTTTCAAAAAGGCCTCCGGAAGGGGAACGGGATTGTTGTCAATAATGGCCTCTCTCAGCTCGCCCAGCAGTTTTCCGTCCAGTCTAGGTTGGATGGAAGATTTTAGGTAATCGTTAAGACGTTGTCTGGCTTCTTCTTCGTTGGTTACTTCTCCTTCTCCAAAAACTTTATCATAAAACTCTTGGGTGAGTTCTGCATCGGTCATGCGGGTAATATGCACCACCTTAAAAAGTACTTCGTCGGGAAGGTTTTCTAGCGCCTCCTCGTCCGTAGCCAAATAAATGGATGCTGCTTTTTTATCTTCGAAAAGGGTGTGTGGGTTAAAGGTAAACTCATCGTCCCTGTTTAAGCCCACAAAAAGCGCTTTGTCTTCCTCCTTTTGAATCCGATCGGTAGGGATAAACAAGCCTTTTACCGTTTTAAAGGTTTCAGGGTCGTCCAGGTTTTCGTGATAATACATTTCACCAGAAACCATGTCCCCTTGTTGAGACGCTTCGGGGCTCTCGGTTTTGCCGTATTGCTTGCGCAAATTTTTGAGCTCTTCGTCAATTTGGGTTTCAGCAACTTCTACCACCAAACGCTTTAAATCGTGCTTTTTAGGTACTTCTACCGAAGTTTCGGGCATTAAGCCAATGGAGTAGGCAAAGGAAAATTGCGATTCCTTGGCAAAATCCATGGCATCTTGGGTTTCCGGAATGGGTTCACCCAAATAATCGATTTTATTTTCTCTAAGGAATTCAAAGAGTTTTTCGGTTACCAATTTTCCGACTTCGTCTGCCCTGACAGAAGTAGCATACATTTTATTCACCAATCCGGGAGGCACTTTTCCCGGTCTGAAACCCGGCATGTTCACCCGTTTGCGAAGGTCTTTAAGGGCTTGATTTACTTGAGGACTGTAGTCTTCGGGAACCACATCAATAGAGACCTTCAATACGAGGTCTTCTTGCTTTTCCTGTGAAATGTTCATGAAGTATGCTAAAAGAAGTAGTGCGGATGGAGGGACTCGAACCCCCACGCCTTTCGGCACCAGATCCTAAGTCTGGCGCGGCTACCAATTACGCCACATCCGCGTGCTAAATTGAGGGGGCAAAGATAAATGCTGTTCGTGGAATTGCCAAAACTATTTGTGCTCCCCCTGCTGTAATTTTTTCCAACTGTACCATCCTTTTCGAAACCAAAGCAGCAACAATAGGCCCAACAATAGGAAAATGAGCCAACCCAAAGGATGGTAATCCAGGCTTTCTTGCCACTCCCCATGCATTAAATGCTGTATGCTTCTGGTTAGTCCGCAGCCCCAGCATTCCATATCAAACAAACGCACCGAAATACACACCGGTTCGCCCTGGTCAAAATAGTTGGCCGGAAGACTCCATGTATATAGGACTACGCCAAGGGCAACAAAAGGCCTTATAACTAAGAAAAGGGCTTTGAGGCTTTGTTTGTCAAAGCTTTTCTTCATAGTCCTCATAATTGGCAGGCTTTAAATCGCCTGTGAGGATGCGGATAAAATCTACCAATGCCCAAATACCGCAACAACCACCGGTTAACAATTGGATGATGCCAATTACGGTATAGCCTAAATAAAACCGATGCACGCCCAATGCCCCAAAGAAAAAGCAAAGCAGTGCTGCCACCAACTGGCTGAGTCCCACGTATGGCCCTTGCTCTTGATTTTCTGAGCTGGTCACCGTATCGGAGTCCTCCGAACTTTCGCTTCTTGCCTTTTCAATGATGGTTGGTTCTTCCTCCTCTTTCTCTTTTTCCGGCACTTCAGGTTCTGTCAAATCGTTAAACAACATGCTGGTGCCTTTAGCGTAGACAATGCGGTGCACCCGCTCCAATGGCTCCACCATAATGTCACCGGATTCTTTTTGACCACAATTTTTGTAGGCCACTCCCGATTCACGTACCTCTACTATATGCACTTCCCTTTCCGAACCATCAATGAATACAATTCGGTCGCAATCTTCATCAAAGAAAACCCGAATTGGAGAAATGGGTTCCGCTGTGGCTGCCTCCAAAGTGGCTTCCTTCTTTTCTGTTTCTGCTGCACCCATGGCTGCCCAGGCCAGACCAAGCTCCGGTTTTGCAGCTGTTGCTTTTGTGGGTGTTTTTATGTTTTTAGCCATGCGCCACGCATAGCCGGGATTGTATTTCCTTTTCTGTGCAAAACGGCCATTGCTCACTTGGTCGGTGGTTTCGCAGGAAAGGAGAGCGATTAAAAAACAGAGAATTAAAGGGAAAAGTCGCATGGATAAGGTATTTCGGAGCAAATATATAGATTTTATGGTTTTGGGCGGCCGGGCGGGCCCTTGTTGCAAGTCCTCACAGGCAAGTTTCTGTGGCTAAGCCGTGCGTGGTCCCCCGAAGCCTCGGGGGCCTCCGCCGGCCAAGCCACAGTGCCTTGCCTGCTCCGGGCTTTTCACAGCGGTCCCTGCCGCAAATTCAACCTCCGAGTGTGGTGTATTTCATGCCTTAATGACCGGTGCGCTGCGTCCATGTAAAGCGTCTCTTGGACTCAAAATAGTTGCAAGCCAAAGAAATTCCGTATATTTGCAGTCATAATTCAATATCTCATCCCGCACCTGCAACCCAATTTTTACGATTCTATCAGGTCTGAAGAGCCGTTTTTACCGGCCAGCGCGGGGTGTACAAATTCAATGTATGCATAAATCAAATCAGGCTTCCGATGGGAAGCGCGGGAACCAAGAGAGAAACCATTACCGTCCTCAAAAATCAAGATCGAGAAACAACAAGAAAAGTAGCAGAGAATTTATTTCTCTGGACATGTTGCAAAAAGAGGCCAAAGCGCCTACCGTGGAAGAGCAAATGCAAACGCGCAGTTTTGATTCTTTGAACCTTTACCACGGCTTTGCCCGTAACCTTAAAAGTCAAAATATTGAACGCATGACCGAGATCCAAGAAGGAACTTGGGATCCGCTCATGGAAGGCGAGAATGTGCTAGGCTTAGCACGCACCGGCTCCGGCAAAACACTGGCTTTTTTGTTGCCATTGCTTCAGCGTAAAATGGACGGTGAGTCCGGTCTAAAAGCCTTGGTCATTAGTCCAACCCGTGAATTGGCAGGACAAATTGGCGCCAATGCCAATAAACTGGTAGCAGGTACCAACATCAAAGCAGCTTGCTTTACCGGCGGTACAGATATGCTCAACGATATCCGTCACTTGCACCGCAAACCCGAGATTGTTATCGGCACTCCCGGTCGTCTAATGGACCTTTTGGAAAGAGGGCACATGGATTTAAGGGGCTTTTCGGTGCTCATTCTCGACGAATTTGACCGTATGCTAGACATGGGATTCGTGGACGACGTGCATATGATTGCCTCTGCCATGCCCCAGCGTCAGCAAACCTTGCTTTTTTCTGCCACCGTTCAAGGCCGAATTGAGCCTGAAATCAAACGCATTTTAGATGGCGCTCCAGCCGTTCGGGTGGAAGTAAATAAAGGCGATAAGCCCAATGAGAGTGTGCAGCAAGAAGTGGTGCATGTGCCCGAAGGAGGTACCCGTTTCGATACCTTGGTGGATGTGCTCAAGGAAAAAGGCGGAGAACGCGTATTGGTGTTCTCTGAAACCAAGCGCGGGGTAAGCAAAATCACCGCTCGTCTTAAAAAGGCAGGAGTTGCCGTCGACGAAATTCATGGCGATAAGTCACAAAATTACCGCAACCGGGCTTTGGATAAATTTAAGAAAGGTAAAATCCGGGTTTTAGTGGCTACCGATGTAGCCGCCCGTGGCCTTGATATCCCTTTGGTTTCAGACGTTATTAACGTCGAAATCCCAAGAACCTACGACAGCTACATTCACCGAATCGGCAGAACAGGTAGAGCAGGAAATTTGGGTCGTGCCTTTACTATTGTAGAGGGCAACGAAGGTAGATCGGCTTCCGGCGGATCTAATGGTGGACGCGGGAATTCAAGACCTCCCAGAAGCGATAAATTCAAATCGGAGCGTAGTCAAACCGGGTTTAAGCCAAAAGGACAACGTAAGTTCCAAAGCAACAAACCCAAAGCAGCTAAGGACGCTCAAGTTACCTTTTAATTCGAACTTTAGTCCTTTGGTTTACGTTTGGTAAAAAAGAGCCTATGGACGCCTTAACGGAAACCGAAATAGACCGAATTATTGAAATGGCCTGGGAGGATCGAACTCCTTTCGAGGCCATTTTTGTTCAGTTTTCGCTTTCGGAATCGGATGTAATTCGGCTTATGCAACGCCAATTAAAGCCAAATTCTTTCAAGCGGTGGAGAAAGAGAGTCCAAGGTCGTTCTACCAAACACTTGAAGCTAAGAAGTTTCACAGCCGGCACCTTTAAAAGTAAGGCGCAAAGGCACATCACCGGAAATCGAATATCCTGATAGAATTAAGATTTAGTATTACTTTTCGCCCGGCTATACATTCGCCTATGAACACAGAAAACATTGCCCTGACGCAAGCCTCTAAAAAACCAAGTTACACCTCCCCTGAGGGGCCGGCGCCTCAAGCGTTGGAAAAGGAAAACCGCAACAAGCCTCGAATGGTAGATCAATTAGGTTTTGCCTTGATTCACTTGTCTCCCTTGTTTATGATTTGGACAGGGTTCACTTGGAAAGACTGGCTGGTGTGTTTGTTTATGTATTATTTCCGAATGTTCTTTATTAGTTCGGGTTACCATCGCTACTTTGCTCATAAAACCTACAAGACCGGACGGATTTACCAGTTTTTAATTGCGTTTTTTGCTCAAACCAGCGTGCAAAAAGGCGCACTTTGGTGGGCCTCTACCCATAGGGTGCACCACCGCTACAGCGATACGCCAAAAGATCCGCACTCTGCCAATATCTATGGTTTTTTCTATGCCCACATGGGATGGATTATGGGACCCGATTACCAAAAAACCCGGTACGACTTAATCCAGGATTTTGCCAAATACCCTGAACTACGGTTTTTGAATAAGTTTTTTCTGGTCCCTCCGGTGATTATGGCGGCAGCTATTTATTTTTTAGGCAACAAACTCAATGGTACCGGTTGGACCGATTGGAATGCCGGCTGGTCCACGTTGGTGGTAGGTTTCCTTACTTCTACAGTAATTTTATATCACGGAACCTTTACCATTAACTCGTTAATGCATAAAATTGGGAAGCGCAGGTACCGTACCAAAGACCATAGCCGCAACAATTTTATTCTTGCGCTAATTACCATGGGCGAAGGTTGGCACAACAACCACCATTATTACCAAGGCGCTTGCAGACAAGGCTTTTTTTGGTGGGAGATTGACCCCAGCTTTTATGTCCTCAAGCTACTTTCTTTTGTAGGAATTGTGAGTGATATACGCGGAGTTCCCGACGAAGTGAAATTCAGCGACAAACGAATCGACGGAAAGAAAGCACCCCAAAACGCTTAAAAGGCTTTTCGTTTTTGGGAAGCTTACTATTTTTGTGCGCGTCATGGAACAATCTGCAATACAAACCGATATTTGCATCGTAGGAGCCGGCCCGGTAGGTCTTTTTGCTGTTTTTGAGGCCGGTCTGCTTAAAATGCGCTGCCATTTGGTAGATGCGCTTCCCCAAGTGGGTGGCCAACTTTCGGAAATTTATCCCAAAAAGCCAATCTACGATATTCCCGGCTACCCTTCGGTTTTAGCAGGTGAATTGGTAGACAAACTCATGGAGCAAGCAGCCCCATTTAAACCTGGATTTACTTTAGGTGAACGGGTTGAGTCCTTGGAACGCCAAGCAGACGACAGCTTTGTGGTAACTACCTCAGAAGGCACCCAAATAGCTTGCAAAGTGGTAGTAATTGCAGGGGGCTTAGGCTGCTTTGAGCCTAGAAAGCCTGCGGTAGGAAACTTAGAGAAATTTGAAGGAAAAGGGGTTGCTTATATGGTATTGGACCCTGAAAAATACAGAGACCAAAAAGTGGTTTTGGCCGGAGGTGGCGATTCCGCTTTGGATTGGGCTATTTTTCTCTCGGATGTCGCCTCAGAACTCTCTTTGGTCCACCGAAACAATACCTTTAGAGGTGCCCCCGAAAGTGCAGAAAAGGTATTTGACCTGGCCAAAGCCGGAAAATTGAATTTATTGTTGGAAAGTGAGGTCACCCAAATATCGGGCAATGGGCATTTGCAAACCGTTACCGTTACCAACAAACAAAAGGAAATTCAGGAGTTAAACACCGACGCATTTATTCCCTTGTTTGGGCTTACTCCAAAATTAGGTCCCATTGCCGATTGGGGCTTAAACATAGATAAAAATGCCATAGAAGTAGATACCTTTGACTACAGCACCGGAGTGCCCGGAGTTTTTGCTATTGGCGATATAAATACCTACCCGGGAAAGTTAAAGCTTATTCTTTGTGGCTTTCACGAAGCGGCACTTATGGCTCAATCGGCTTTTAAATTCGTCTACCCCGACCAAAAGCTTAGCTTTAAGTACACCACCGTAAACGGGGTTAATGCCTTCTGATGATGGACGAATCGTTTGTGTCCATAGAAGCGGAAGACCTAAATGGCCGTACCTCTCATTTTGAGGTTCCCAAAGGCATGGGCCTTTCTTTAATGGAAGTGCTCAAGGGCGAAGGGTTTCCTATTTTGGCCACCTGTGGCGGTATGGCCTTGTGCGCTACCTGCCACGTTCAGGTACTGCAAGGGTACGATGCCCTGCCCGAAGCTTCAGACGATGAATTGGATATGTTGGAGTCCTTGCCGGTGCTAACGGATACTTCGCGGCTCAGTTGTCAATTAAAGATTGATGCTTTGGAACTTTCCTCGCTTCATGTAAAAGTGTTGGGGGAAGACAATAGTTAGCTTTTTCTAGACCTTATATCTTCATAGAAAATTCATATTTTTGAGTTTTGAACCTTATTTTGGGGAAAACTCGTTTTTTCTTTCTACTTTAGTAGTGCAAAATGTCGCCAATGTTAAGACAAATAACCACGTACCTTCTTGTGCTTTTCACCTTGGCTGGTGGTTTTCAGTCTTGTTCTTATCATTATGCTAAGAAAATCAAGGCTTACCGTCGTGCTACCCTAGGAGCACCCAATAAAGCCACTAACGATTTTGTTACCGGTCGCTCCAAGACAGGCTACTCCGCTGACTTAGTCCATAAAATTGCTATCGGCTCTTCTATGGGATTCAACTCCTTTAGTTTGGTAGAGAACAATGTTTCGGCTTCGGTTAGCGGCACCGTCTTAATGGCCGACTTGCATTACCATTTGCGTTGGAACTTTTTGCCCATAGGTTACAAATCTTCGCTTAGCGCAGACTTTCCCTTTCACCTTGGTATACCCCTGGTGGCTTCCGCGACCGGAACTTCCAGCGATGGCCTAGCGGTAACCCGAATTAAAGATATCGGTCCCATGGACATGAGCTTCTTTATTCCGGCAACCGTTAATTTTAATTACGGACGTAACGCGCAGGCAGGGGTTCGTGGAGCAGGCATAGGATTTGGTGGTGGCTATATGATTGCTATTTCACCGGGAACAGATTTCGCAGATGCAGGTCCATTTACACACGGTCCGATGGGACAGTTCAATTTCCGATTTGGAGCTTGTACGCTTGGAAGTTGGTCCATGTATAGCATGCGTCATCAAACCTTCCAGGTAGGGGGATTGTTTGGAATTTCCTTCTAAGGCGCTTCGTATTCCTTTTCTTTCCGTTTTTGACTTACCATTTCCTCGGACGTCTTTGTTTGGGGAATAGAAGTTCTGTCTTTAATACATTTGGAATTATTTCATTATTAAAGAAGTAGCATATCTTATGCTGGAAGATATGCGCCAGGGACCGGCACGGATACCCCGCCCTAGGGTTTGGGTTGGCAAAACATGCAGGCGGGTGTGTAGCTTTGCGGAACGCCCCGGCTTCATAGTTTTGCCCCCAAAACCTAGGGTGGAGTAGGAGGGAGGGCCCGCCCGGGCGCCCTAAACCTATTTTCGTTTCTTTAATTGATGCGTTAGCTGCCACCAAAGCAGCCGGTCTAGGCCATTAAACAGGCAGTTTTCTTCCCATTCCACGCCGGGTTTTCGATCCGGGTGCAGCCATCGGTTTTCGCAACGCCAGCCCGGTGGAGGGTTAGTATGGCCGGGCACTTTCCACTGTGGCAGCGACCAAAGACCTTGGCTTAGCTCTTGTTGTTTTTGCTGTAGGTTGTGAGGCAGCGGCTCTGTTTCGTGCCATAGCCACCAAAGGAGGGCATAAAATTCAAGGTCGGCCATTAGGGCAAAGCGCTGCATTTTTGCTTTGGGAAATCGGGCGTCAAGGGAGGCTAAGGCCAACTGCATGCACCGGTTGACCTCATGATGGAGCGGAGGGTTTTTGCTCATATCGGGCAATTGCCAAGCATACCAGAGCCAGCGGCCAAGCATTTCGGCCTGAAAGTCAAAGGGTAGGTCTACTTTTTTTCTTAGGACTGCTTTTCGGAGGGGCAAGGCTCCGGGAAGCATCCAACCGCCGATGTGCACTCGCTCACCGGAAGGGTCTTTGATGACCCACTCATTGCTTGTGAGTCGGATCAAAAGCCTTTGCCATTGCTTTGTCAGGCGTTCGCGTTCGGGAAACCAAGTGGGTTTTGCGAGCCAACTGAAATAGCCTAAGCTTAGGTAAACCATTTGGTCTTGGCTCATAAGGTTGCCTAGTCCGGGTCTTTTGCGGCAGGTCCAACCGCTGCGTATGCAGCCTGCCGTATCGGGCCATGCCGCCGAGATTAAAGCATCGTCGCGTAAGATAAACCCATCGAGTTCGGTGGAGGTGCCGTACCATGCTCCGGCAAGTGAGTCAAGTCGGTCTATGGTGTTTAGGCAGTCTGTTAATTCACTTTGCGCTCTTTGAGGGTTCCAATTCCCATGAAACTCAAGTCCCAAAAGCAGCATGCGGAGTCCCAAATGCGCGGTGGCGTCTTCAAATTCAAAAATATTACGCGCTCCGGGAACCTTGCCTTGTCCTCCGCAGGCCTCATCGAACCAATAGGCATGGGTGCAGGAAGTACCAAGTCGAATTCTTGCTACCGGAAGGCCAAAACCGGGTCCGGGGCTTTGCCGAAGAAAAAGGCTTTGAAACCTATGCCGAAACAGTTCATAATGATTGCTGTCGTTGGAGAAATCCTGAGCCGAAACTGCGGATTGCAGCAGCCAAAAGAGCCATATGCTTATTCGCCACGCCACAATAAAGATGCATCGCCGTAACTTAAGAAACGGTAGGAGTTATTTAAAGCCTCTTGATAAATGTTTTTCCAGGCGTCTCCAACCAATGCAGCAATGAGGAGCATAAGGGTGCTTCCGGGTTGGTGGAAATTGGTGATGATGGCATCGGCCATTTGGGTTTTATAGCCGGGGTAAATATAGATGGAGGTGTCTCCTGTAATTCCGGATGGGTATTTTTGGAGCAAATGGAGCATGGCATCTTGCCTGCTGGCGAAACGTATTTTTTGCTCATAGGGAGCGTGGGAGGGAATGGAAGTGCTGTTTAACTGTGCCGCCCAAAACATGCTTTCTAGGGTGCGCAGCGCGGTAGTTCCTACCGGAATAATGGGTCCTTGGTGTGTGGCCAAGGTCTGTAACACTTCTGCCTCCACCCGGAAAGATTCGGTGTGCATGTGGTGGTCTTTGGCATTTTCGGTGGTGACGGGTTGAAAGGTGCCGGCTCCCACATGCAGCACCAGGCTTTGCATGTTTATGCCTTTGTCCTTTAGTCGTGCAATTACCTCATCGGTGAAATGCAGGCCGGCAGTGGGAGCAGCTACAGAACCTTCTTCTTTGCTGTAAACCGTTTGGTAATCTTCTTTATCGCTGTCCACGGCTTCTCTATTGAGGTAGGGTGGCAGCGGCATTTTTCCGGCTTGATTGACCAAATCTTTGAACCTATGCTTAGGGTTTGTGAGTTCCACCCCCACCAGATTTAGGTTTTTATTTACCCAGAAGAAGCGGGCCGGCACGGGTCCATCGAGGAGTAGGGATTCGTCTTCCGCCCAGCGTTTTCTATTGCCCACCATGGCCTCCCAGGTTAGGGTTCCATGCGCTTGCATGGCTTCCTCCGTGGCTATTTCCGAAGGTTTTAACAAGAAAACCTCAACTTTAGCTCCGCTTTTTCGGCGCAAAATCAACCTTGCCGCAATAACACGCGACCTATTCACTACCAAAAGTGCATTTTTGGGCAGAATTTCGGGTAAATCAAAAAAGTGGTGATGGTCTATGGAGCCGTTTTTCCATTGAAGCAAGCGTGCATGATCTCTTGGTTTGACAGGGAATTTTGCAATTCTGTCGTTGGGCAAATCATACATAAATTCAGAAATGAGCAATTCTTCGTCCACGTTGCTTATTTTGGTCTCCAAAGGTAGCTATTGCCTTGAACAGACTCATAACAACACGCAAATTTGAACGCATGGAAACAGACACAAGCTGGCTTTCTTCTTTGTATCGAAGCTATTTAGCGCACCCCGGTGTTTGCACAGACCATAGGAAGCTTGCGCCGGGAGAAGGTTTTGTGGCGCTAAAGGGAAGTCGGGTGGACGGCAATACTTTTGTTGGCGAGGCCCTCCGGTTAGGAGCTGCCTGGGTCTTATGCGAAAACCAGGAGTTTGCGGACCATCCAAAGGTTTGGACCTGTTCTGATGCAGTGCTTGCTTTGCAACAACTGGCATCACGGCACAGGCAGAATTTTAAAGGGAAGGTACTATGCGTGGCCGGTTCCAACGGAAAAACCACCACAAAAGAATTACTTTATGCTTGCTTTTCGGAGGCGTTTAGAACCGAATGTACTCAGGGGAATTTTAACAATCATTTGGGTGTGCCTCTTAGTTTGCTTTCCTTTTCCACAGATACGGAGTGGTATTTGGTAGAGATTGGTGCCAATCATGAAGGCGAAACCGCATTTTTGGC
>CAZJFM010000003.1:67330-91492 GCA_964545365.1 uncultured Candidatus Competibacteraceae bacterium
GAGCAAGGGCACCGGCCCGGTTTGCAATTGCAAGGCTGGGAAGAACCGGTCTGGTCTCAACTTGCCGGCACCTTTAATGCCGAGAACATGATGCATGCAGCGGCTGCAGCAGTTTGGGCCGGAGCATCCATGGATGCCGTAAGGAAGGGTTTGGAGCAGTACAAACCGGCCCTAATGCGTTCGCAGTGGATAGCAAGCCAGGGGTGGAAGATATTGTTGGATGCTTACAATGCCAATCCAAGTAGTATGGAAAAGGCCGTCGATAGTTTTTTGCAACATGCAAGTGCTCCTTATGGGTTTTTGTTGGCAGATATGTTGGAGTTGGGAAGTTTTTCCGAGGAAGAGCATAGACGCATAGCTGAAAAGTTATCCAAAAGCGGGGCTGAAAAAATGGTGCTCATTGGAGCCGAATGGGAAAAATGCAGAGAGGTATTGCCGGAAGCCCTTTATTTCTCGACGACTCAAGAAGCCATTGAAAAACTTAATCCGGAAGCATTAAGGCCTTTAGAATGGTTGGTAAAAGGAAGCCGGGGGTTTGCTTTGGAAAAATTGCTGAAGGCTTGGGGTGTTTTTTGAATCATTCCAACTTTACGGCCGTTCCATAGGCTAGAATTTCGGCAGCACCTTGGGTAATGACTGAGGTGGTTATTCTAAGGTTCACCACAGCATCTGCTCCCATTGCTTTGGCACGTTGCTCTAACCTTTGGATAGCTTGTGCTCTTGCTTGTTCTTGAAGCTTGGTATATTCAGAGATTTCGCCACCTACAATGTTTTTAAGACCGGCAAAAATGTCGCGGCCAATGTTCCGGGCTCTTACCGTACTTCCTTCGCAAATTCCCAAGGCTTCGGTTGTTCTTTTACTCGGAACTTCAGGGCTTGTAACTAGGATCATAAAGCAATTCGTATTTTCGGAAAGTTATGATTAAAAAATGAATATGCCTTGTATTGCGATAACCGGAGGGACCGGGCATTTGGGGCAACATGTGGTACCCTTACTCCTCAACAAAGGTTATAGGGTTCGGTTGTTGGTTCGAAAAGAACTTCCCGTTTTTTTTAAACACCTGGAAGGTTTGGAGCCTGTGGTCGGAAGTTTGGAGGATAGGGAATCGTTGAACTCCTTATTAAATGGTGCAGATGCTGTCATTCACGCAGCGGCATATATTGCCGTTGGCCGGGGCAAGCGCGAAGACATTTTCAAAGTAAATGTAGAAGCTACGCAAAGGCTTTATGAGCTGTCTTCCGGTTTAGGCTTGAAGCGTTTTGTTCATATAAGCTCCGTGCATGCCTACCGTCCTTTTCCAACCCATGAGCTATTGGATGAACGTAGGCCTCTTAATTTTAGTGGGGGATTGTACGATCAGTCCAAAGCTGCGGCTCATGATTATTTGAGAAATCAGTCCAAAGCCGGTGATTCCATGGAGGTGGTAGTATTAAGCCCAAGCTCAATGTTGGGGCCACCCGATTACAAACCCTCCCTATTGGGAAATGCATTATGGCGTATGGCACACGGCAAAGTGCCGGCTCTGTTTCCGGGAGGCTTCGACTTTTGCGACATCCGTGATGTGGCTCAAGCCACGGTTCAGGCTATAGAACGTGCCGCTCCGGGTTCTGAATATTTGCTTGCAGGAAAATGGTACAGCATGCATGATTTAGCGGCTGTTTTGATGGATTTGGCAGGCTCCCGAAAGCGCCCTAAGGCCTTGCCCTTTTGGGTTGGGGAGTGGACCGTCCCTTTGGTAGAACTTGGAGGGCGTCTGGCCGGAAAAGCTCCGGTATTTAGCAAAGAAGCATTGCATATTTTGAAACACAGCCCCCGAAGGATTTCTTCTGAAAAGGCGAACAAGGAGCTTGGTTATTCCTGCAGGCCTTTAGAAGAAAGTCTTGGGGATTTGGTAGAATGGTGGAAACAAGAACAAATATGGAAGCGATGAATACCTTTGAATGGATGGTTTTTGCCTGGATGGGACTGGGAGTAATTACCTTTTTCTATTTATTAACGCAGGCGGCACCTTACGGTAGGCATAACCGAGGCGGGTGGGGGCCGCAAATGCCTAATCGATGGGCTTGGGTATGGATGGAAGCTTGGGTTTTGCTGATACTTTATGGGGGATTAAACTTATGGGGGTTTCGGTGGGCCGGACCGGAGCTTTTTATGGTGGTTTTATTTAGTCTGCATTATGTGCACAGGTCTTTTGTATTTCCGTTCCGAATCAAAAGTAAGGGCAAAAAAATGCCGGTATTAATCATGCTTTCGGCCATGGTATTTAATTCGGTTAATGGAGGCTTTTTGTCCTACCATTTTTCACATAGGCAGTATGCAACCGACTGGTATTTAAGTGCTCTTTTTGTTTTAGGGGCATGTTTGTTTTTTGTTGGCGCGGCGATAAATATCTGGTCGGATTACAAGCTTATTGGACTAAGAAAGGAGGGGGAAACCGGATACAAAATTCCGAGAGGTGGACTTTTTGAATGGATGTCCTGCCCAAATTTGTTTGGGGAGATTCTGGAATGGCTTGGTTTTGCCTTAATGGTATGGGATTGGGCCGCATGGAGTTTTTGGGTTTGGACTTTAGCCAACTTGGTCCCCAGAGCTTTGGCGCACCATGCTTGGTACCAAAAAACCTTTGATACCTACCCCAAAAAAAGGGGAGCCTTGTGGCCAAGATTTGGAAAGTAGCGCTTAGGACTACTTTGGTTAGCGTATTAGGTAGTTTTCCTTTTATAGCGCTTACCCTATTGGTTACCGAACATGGAATGCATAAGTGACCAAACATGGCACAAGGAATGACTTAGGAAATGAAAGGTCGAACAGAGTTGGCCGAATCTCGTTTGGGTAAGGCTTGCCTGCCTTCTAAATGCTTAGGAAAACCATCAATAGGCCAATGTTCATAAATTTGAACCTTACCCTCTTTTAGCCGCCTAAAAGACCGCTATTTTTGAAAAAAAATGCGGTATGAGGATTGTTTGTTTGGCTTTAGGTCTTATGGTTTTGTGCTCGTGTGTTTCTTCTCGCCAGTTTAAAGAACTGGAAGCAAAAAAAGAAGATCAACAACGCAGAGCCGATAGTTTGCAAACCCTTGCTCAAAACTGTGGAGCAGATTTGGCCGATGCCCGGCAACAAAATGGGCAGCTTACTAAGCAATTGGAGCAACTACAGACAGATACAACACAGCAAGGACTTGCCTTTAGACAAAACCAGCAAAGGCTCCTGGAGGCAAAAAAGCAAAACAGCCTCCTAGAAGAAAATTACAGCAAACTCTTAGCAGGTCGAGAGTCTGAAACCAGCGCTTTAATGGCCGAACTCAGAAGTACCCGAGAGCGCCTCCAAAACAGGGAAGACTCCCTCAACAGTCTGGCAACTACCCTAGAGCGAAAGGCCGCACAAATGGAAGAACTCCAAGCTATTTTGGATCAAAAAGACAAAGACGTACAGCTGCTAAGGCAGCGGGTTGCTTCTGCACTAAAAGGCTTTGAAGGCTCTGGACTCAGCATCGATATCCGCCAAGGAAAGGTATATGTTTCTATGGACGAAAAGCTGCTTTTTGCTTCAGGAAGCACCGAAGTAGGAAGTCAAGGCAAAGATGCCCTCCAAAAACTGGCCGACGTTTTGGCCAAGGACTCTACCATTCAGGTAATGATTGAAGGACATACCGACGATGTTCCCCTACGGCCTGGTGCCCGTTTTGCCGATAACTGGGACCTTTCTGTACTGCGCGCTACCTCCATTGTTCGGTTGCTTACCGCAAATCCCGGAGTGGCTCCCGATCGACTTATTGCTGCAGGACGTGGAGAATTTGTGCCGGTGGCACCCAACGATAGCCCCGAAAACAAAGCCAAAAACCGTAGGACAGAAATAATTCTTACGCCTAAGCTCGACGCCCTTTTCGAAATCCTTGAATAAGCCCCCCAAGCTTTGAGAAGCTTCTTACCTTTACGCTTATGGACGCAAAGGCAGAAATCCTAAGGTCAGTCAAAAAAGACTTGGAGGTGCTCGAGGAGCTAATTAAAGAAAGCGCAGAAACCATGCGCAACGAGGAACTTACCCAATACCCTATTTTTGTGTTGAGTAAACCTTCTTTCCCTGCGGGAACTTTGCTGGCCAAGCAAGACGAAGCCCAAACCCATTTCTCACTTTATGCTACCACCACCGAAGATTTTATTCGCATGGGTTTAATTCCCATGGACAAAGCAAAAAAGTTTGTAGCCACTTATAAACCCGTAGACAAATACATGTGTTTGTTTATTGTTCCGGAAAATCCACAAGAAGCTCACTTTATTTTTCAGCCCTATGGCGTCTAGCGTACCAAAAGATTCGCAATCTCCCAAAGCCAAACTTTGGACAGGTTTTTTTGTAGGCTGGCTTGCCATGGCTTTCCCTGCCGGCTTTTTGCTTCCCTCCATGTACCGCATAGACCTTATGGGCCCTGATGTGGCACTTTTTTTGCTCTTTTTTATATCCCTTATGCTTTTGGGAACGGTGGTGGCTGCTTGGTTTTGGTGTAAAATACCTTTGCCTTTGCCCAGCACCAAAATCCTGGCCCTTTGGCTAAGCTTGCCGGCCATGGTTTCTGCTGTTTTTCACCCGGAATTTGGTTGGCAAGCCTTTATGTTTTGGGCTTCCCGCTGGAGCAACCACCAACTGCTTACTCTTTTTTTATTGCTGGCCGCTTTTATTATGAGCCGTCTGGGGCCTTGGTTTGCCCGCCGCTTTTTTTATCCTGAACTCGACTAACCATGCAGTACTTCACTACGGTTTTGGAAAAAATGGAAGTGCGTTTGGCTGAACCCATTCAATACCGGTTGGTTGGGGCTGAACAGGACGAACACCTGGATGTAAACCCTTTGCTCGGCCATGAGCTTTCTTTACAGTTCTCCGGCCAAATGCAATGCTTGAATTGCCACAAAAAAATCAAGGTGTTTCGTCAAGGTTATTGCTATGAGTGTTTTGTTAGTGCACCCTCTGCTGCCGATTGCATTATAAAACCGGAGTTATGTATGGGCCATTTGGGTATAGGACGCGACCCGGCCTGGGAAATGGCCCACCATGTGCAGCCCCATTTTGTGTACCTCGCGGCAACACAGTCCATAAAAGTGGGCGTTACCCGATCCACCCAGATTCCCGACCGTTGGATAGACCAGGGCGCCGAACGGGCACTGGCCATTGCTAAGGTCCCTTACAGAAAGTTAGCAGGATTAATTGAAGTTGCTTTAAAGCAATTATTTACCGACAAAACCAATTGGCAGGCTATGGTAAAAGGCCAGGACAACCCTGAACTTTCTTTGGAAGAGGCCCGTAACAGGGCTTTTGAAGCCCTTGGCCCTAGCTTTGAACCGTATTTCCTGTCGGAAGAAAAGCCTTTACATTTGAAATATCCCATTCAAAGGTATCCCGAAAAGGTGAGCTCGCTTAACCTCCAAAAGCAAGCCTCTTACTCCGGACTACTTAGAGGCATTCGTGGTCAATACCTGTTGTTCGAAGATGGCACGGTATTCAATGTTCGGAGTTCTTCGGGCCTGGTAGTTCAGCTAAGCTACTGATGCACCTACTACTTTTTTCGCAACCAACGCCAAAATTCGGCGCGGCTTTCTTTGTGTTTTAAGGTTTGCCAAGCGGTTTTCCACAGCTGTTTCGATGACGTGTTCGGAACCTTATTTTCCGGCTCTTCCACTACCTCTTCCTCTTCGGGAAGCTTCTTATCCCAGTCGCTGAGCATTTGATTGAGTTTGTCGGCCTTCTGGAAATTTTTTTCTGCCTTTAATTTGTAGCCAAGCTTTTCTTGCAATAGTCCCAAATTGTTGTAGGACACGGCATCTTCGGGGTCCAGCGCCACCGCTTTTTCATAGTCGCCAATGGCACCCTCAATATCTCCAAAAAACTCTCTGGCATAAGCTCTGGAGGCATAGCGGTAAGGGTTTTCGGGTTGCAAATCCACGGCTCGATTAAAATCTAAGAGGCACAAAGACTTCTTTTTTAAATGCAGGTACACTACTGCGCGTTCGCTTAGCACTTCGGCACGATCGGGCTGCATGTCCAATAAGGCATTAAATAAGCCTAGGGCTTCAGAAAGCTTGCGCAACCTGGCCGTGGCCATGGCACGCAAAAACAAAACTTCAGGATTGTTTGCCTTAATTGCTTCGGTGTCCTTTAGCAGTGCCTCGTAAGCACCTTGACGGAGCATAGCGTCCCACTTTTCTAAATCCTTGCTTTCCATATGCAATGCTAAACAATTTGCCGGTGGAATCAGTTCAATTAGTAAGGTTTGGTTCTTGTTTCTGCTCAATATAAAGAGCTTCTAAGGAATGGTTTGGTAGAGCTAACATCCTACGGAGCGCAGGGGCAGGGACTGAGCCGATACCCCGTTTTGGGCTAAGGCCATCCGCTTTTGTTGCGGCGTAGCGGAACGCAGTGAGCTCCCGCCGGAACTTAAAGCGGTGCGCCTTGGACCAAATGGAGTAAAGGGGAAGGCCCGTTTGCCCCCCAAACAAAAAATATGCCGCTTCGGGCAACCAAACGGCAGCGAATGGTATCTTTGGTATAACGTATGTTAGAACGCGAAAAAAAACAATCGACACATTTTTTGGGATTGACGGAAGTTGGCAAGCTGCATCCGCTTAAGACCATGCTGTACTTTAGTATGGCAGCCAGTGCGCTCCTGTTTTTGGTAATGTTGGGGCTATACACCGCACAACGTTTCCACGGCCAGAATGCCTTGCTCCAAATTCAAGTGCCTAAGGCATTTATGGTGAGTACGGTAGTATTGCTTTTTGCCTCCGGTTTAATGCACAGAGCCCGCATAAGTTTTCAGCAAGATCGGGTCAAACGCACCATTTCTTTATTGCTAAGCTCCGGTATATTGGGACTTGCTTTTGCTGTGTTGCAGGTGATTGGCTGGCGCGAATTTTTTATGCTTGGCTATGGATTTCCCACGGTTAATGTGGCCAGCTCCTATGTGTTTGTAATTACCGGCATTCATTTTTTGCACGTGCTCATGGCTCTTGGTCTTTTGGCTTATGGAATATTGCCCATTTGGCGCAAAAGTAAGGATCCCGTAAGCGAACTTTTGCTGGTCACCAACCCATTTGAGAAGCGCAAACTGGACGTGGTTATTCGCTTTTGGCATTATGTAGACGCCTTGTGGATGGTCCTATTCGTGTATTTCGTACTTACATTTTAAGGGTTGTTTTTGGGCCCCCTGTGGGGCGGGCTGTCACTCACAGCCTTAAGGCCGGCTTTCAGCTGTGCTCAAGTTCCATATTGGGTTAAAGCTTCCAAACCCGTCGCCGGGGTTTGCTGGCGCGCCACCAGGCTCCGGGTGCGCAGCATGTAAGCCGTCCATAGGGGCTGCCCGTTCCATCCCTTTGCCGTGCTCCGAATCTTAATTTATGGCTATTTTTACGCTATGAACGAACACCTCGATCCGGAATCGGACCGCTTAAGTCCTGGAGATCGCGAGGCCGAAAAAGCCTTACGGCCCGAAGGTTTTGGAGAATTTGCCGGGCAAGATCAGGTGGTAGAAAACCTAAAGGTTTTTGCCGAAGCAGCCCGTCAAAGAGAAGAGGCCCTCGACCACGTGCTTTTGCATGGGCCACCGGGTTTGGGCAAAACTACCTTAGCCCATATCATTGCTCGCGAAATGGGGGTGGGAATTAAAATTTCTTCCGGGCCTGTGTTGGAAAAGCCCGGAGATTTGGCCGGTTTGCTTACCAACCTCGAAAACCACGACGTGCTTTTTATCGATGAAATCCATCGGCTCAATGCCACTGTAGAGGAATACCTGTATTCGGCTATGGAGGATTTTAGAATAGACATCCTTATTGACTCCGGCCCTAGTGCCCGTTCGGTGCAAATCGGTCTTAATCCCTTTACGCTGGTAGGCGCCACCACGCGCAGCGGATTATTAACCGCTCCTTTGCGGGCGCGCTTTGGCATTAATGCACGTTTGCAATACTACAATACCGAAGTTCTGGCCGGAATTATCCGTCGATCTGCTCATATTTTAGGCGTAGAAATTCACGACAGTGCCTCCGAAGAAATTGCCCGCCGAAGCAGAGGTACACCTAGAATCGCCAATGCCTTGTTGCGCCGGGTACGCGACTTTGCCCAAATCAAAGGCGATGGAACCATTCAAAAAGACATAGCCCAACTTGCCTTGCAAGCCCTGCACGTTGACGCCTACGGCCTAGATGAAATGGACAACCGAATTTTGTTGACCTTAATCGATAAGTTTAAGGGAGGTCCCGTTGGACTTACTACCATTGCTACTGCCGTGGGAGAAGACCCGGGAACCATAGAAGAAGTCTATGAGCCCTATTTAATTCAGGAAGGCTTCCTCGCCCGAACCCCTAGAGGTCGAGTAGTTATGGAAAAAGCTTTCCATCATTTGGGCAGGTCTCCGTTTAGAAGCGGAAATTCGCCGGGTTTGTTCGATAATTATGAGTCTGCCTGAGACCTACTTCCATAGAAGTAAGGTGGTAAAAGCCTTAGCATTGGAGGCCGGCTTTTTGGCCTGTGGACTAGCCCAAGCCGATTTCTTGGAAGAAGAAGCCCCACGACTAAGCGACTGGCTTAAGCGTGGCTTACACGGCGAAATGGGCTATATGGAACGGAACTTTGATAAGCGACTCGACCCCAGAAAGTTGGTGCCGGGTACCCAAACGGTGGTCTCTTTGCTGTACAACTATTTTCCGGGTAAGGAGCGTCAACAAGCCCAAGAGGCACCTAAGATTTCACGGTATGCTTGGGGAAAGGATTACCACCACGTACTTAAACCCAAACTCAAAAGCCTATTGCAGGAAATCGCCAAGCATTTGGGGCCTGTGGAGGGCAGAGTGTTTGTGGACTCGGCTCCGGTAATGGATAAAGTTTGGGCCAAAAAGGCGGGTTTAGGTTGGATTGGAAAGCACAGCAATTTAATCTCTCCCAAATTGGGCAGTTGGTTTTTTATAGCCGAGTTGCTGATAGACATGCCCATGGCTCCCGATGTGGAGGTGCCTGATTATTGCGGAACCTGCACACGGTGCATAGATGCATGCCCTACCGACGCCATACATAAACCTTACGAAGTGGATGGCTCAAAATGCATTGCTTACTTTACCATTGAGTTGAAATCGGCCATTCCGGAAGGCATGAAAGGCTCTTTTAATGACTGGATGTTTGGTTGCGATATTTGTCAGGAGGTTTGCCCTTGGAACCGTTTTGCCAAACCCCATAGCGAAGCACTGTTTGAACCCGACCCCAGGCTTTTGGAAATGAAACGCGAAGACTGGATGGACCTAACCGAAGATTTGTTCAAAGACTTGTTTAAAGGTTCTGCTGTGAAGCGCACGGGCTACGAAGGATTGAAAAGAAACCTCAAGTTTCTCGAATAAACTCCTTTGCCGGGCTATTCCATTATTTTTGCAAAAATAGATTTGCATACCATGCGCACTTTTTTAGTACCGGTCTTTTTGTTGGGCCTCTTATCCTGTGGCGAAAAAAGCCCCTCAAACCCTGATTTAGACCTGAAATTTTCTGAAGGCGAAACGCTGAGCTTGCGCTTGAACCCTTCCGAACGTATGGAATTTCAGGTCAGCCTAAATCTGGATATGGACATGGATATGCCGGCCGTGCAAATGAATCAAACCCTACATATGGAAATCCTACAAACCTATCGGCCGGGCAAGGGAGATACTGCATGCGTGTTGAGTAGCAAGCTAACCCGTGTTGTTTTGGAACAAAAGCCCAAAGGACTTATTGGCCGAGTCATAGGACCCTCCAGCTTTGATTCTGATGCCCCGGAAAAGGCCGAGGGAGCCATGGCCATGGAATTAAAGGCGCGTTTTTCTGAGATGATTAACCAAAGCGTGAACACGGCTTTTGGAAGTAGAGGAAATGTGCTCATGCAACAAGGAAAAACCGGTATGGAGAAGATGGGTAAGGGCAGTGGAGGCCCCGGCAGTGCCGAGGGAATCGTGTATTATTTAGCACAGTTTCCCGACTCAGTTATTGCTCCTGGTGATTCTTGGGAAAGTTCCTATGCAACGGGTCAAGGCGAAGAAGCATTAGATATCTTGATAAACTACACCTACTTAGGCATGGAAGACGGACGGGTTGTATTGGAAGCCATAGGCAATATCCCTGAAAAAACGGTTGAAAGCCAGGGGAACCAAGTTACGGTTACTTCAGACTTTACTTCGGTTTTGCGCGTAAATCCGGAAACCGGAATTACCATGGAAGCGGATATGGAGCAAAAAATGCATATGAATACTCAAATGGACGGTTCCGAAATGCCTTCTGAAATTACTATTTCCCTTACTTACAGGCTTCAGTAGGCCAATAGAAAACGCCGGGTTATTCATCAAACCCACTGCGAAGGACCTTGAACCAATGGTTTAGCATGTTTTGTTCCTCCTGAGTCCAAAGGGAATCTTGGCCTTTGGATTTAAACATGCGGTAATGAAGTTGCAATGCCAGCTCAGGGCATGGACCAGTAACCCGCATAAATGCCTCGAATGTGGTTTTATTTACCGGTGCTTGCGGAGTAGAAGCGCTGAGGCACAGTTCAAAACCTTGGCTAAGGGCCGGTAAATCCTTGATATGCCAACATGCATTGCTATCCGGCCTTCCATAGGCCCACTGCAATTGCTCCACCGCATAGCCGCAATGTTTCCACTTTTCGGTAAATAGCGCTTGGGTTTGTTGCGCACTCCATTGCAACTGGGCAGATAGACTGCCGTTTAGCAGCAAAAAAAAGAATAGGAACTTTTTCATGGAGCAACAAAAAATGTGTAGCGGACACCTGCCATCAAGGAGGCATGAAATTGACCTAAATTAACCTGTCCGAATACTGGGTTAAACTGCGTATTTCCATCCACGTTTTTAATAACCGGCAATACCGAATGCCTAAATCGAGCAGTGAACAACCACTTTGGATGCACAGCATAAGAAACACCAAAACTGATGCCCAAGTCAAAGGGTTCGCCCTGCTGCACATTTCCTAAAGCTCCAAAGGCATCCCTGACGGATTGACCAAGCAAAACAGCCGGCATTAGGTAAGCTTCCAAAGCCAGATTTCTATTGTTCAACAGCTTGTATTTTGCCCCTATGCGCAGTTCTAAATAATTGAAACGGGCTGTTAGTTGCTTAAAATCCCCATTGTCCGGGTCAGGATTGCGAACAAATCCGCGCATGGCAAAGCCTGTTCCTGCTGCGGCTTCCCATCGGTAGTTGATGGGTTTTTCTAAAAATATGCTTGCTGTAATTCCCGGCAATTGAAGGGCTACCACGCCACTGCCGCTCAAGGTAGAAAATAAAGCTCCGGCCTCTAAGCCTACTCGGAATTTTGGGAGTTCTTCCATCTCTGTGGACTCAAGCGCTTGAGCTTGTACTGCAAAACCCCAAGAACAACATACCGCAAACAAGAGGTATTTGCGGGCAAAAGACCACAAGCTCAAGGTATGAATAGGAGCAATTACAGGCATAAACGTTTATAAGCGTTTAATATACGACTAAACACAGGCAAGCAGGCTAGTTTTAAGCTAAAAAGAGCCTATGCGTATTTTGTTTCTATTGTGCATATTATGTATGCAACAGCTGAGCAGCCAAAGAGTTGATCCACCTGCCTTTTTTGAGCAAATAGATCGGGAGTTTCCTCATCATCCCGCAGGTCTATCTGCTGCCGTTTCTTGGGAGCACTGCCGCTGGGAATGGATTGGTCCTAACATGCCGGAAGCCTGCAACGGAAAACCCATTCCCATTGGTTTTATGGGTTGGCTTGCCGACGGTAAAGGCCTTTTTCGAGAGAATGCAGATTTGGTAAAGGATGCCACCGGTATTCCTTTCGACAGTTTGCTGGCTTCTCCTCAGAACGAACTTAGGGCTTGGCATAAGGCCTTAGATGCCGTACTCGATGGAGTACAGAACCCTTTGCCTCAGGACTGGTTATGGGCCGCAGCGCTTATTTCTTACATTCCCTCCGAGGCTATGTGTGGCAGCACCACGCCTTTGGCTTTTTGGCTCGACGAAGTACTTAGGGCTTGGGCTCATTTAGGAGGACCCGAAATTAAATTGGAGGAACTAATTCCAGAGGGCTTGCCTGAATCTTTACATCTAAGATCCGGAAATGACCCTTTTGCGGCATGGAATCCGGCACCTTCCTGCAATTACAACAGCCGGCAGGGTGTGCCGCCAAGCGCCATTACCATACATACCATGCAAGGGAGTTTTGCAGGAACTATAGCCTGGTTTCAACATTGTCCCTCCAATGTGTCTTGCCATTATTTGGTGCGCAGCTCGGATGGCTACCTTTTACAAATGGTAGATGAGGCCGATAGGGCATGGCATGTGGGCACAGAAAATAATTATACCATTGGAATTGAGCATGAAGGCTTTGTTTCTAATCCTGCTTGGTATACCGACAGTATGTATGTTTCTTCTGCGGGTTTAAGCCGAAGAATAGCGGCCCGTCATGGCATAGATACGCTTAGAACCGCTTGGTGGCCTTGGGCTGCTGCCACTCAATACCGATACGCGTTTAGACCGGGCTCGTGCACACGAACCAAAGGACACCAACACTATCCTAACCAAACGCATACCGACCCCGGCCTGCATTGGAATTGGATGCGCTATGCCCGAAGCATGGCCCAAATACCCACTCCCCTCGATTTTGGTGGAGCCTCGGGGCAGTGGATCTATCCAGTATCCGGGTCTTACCCTAACGATGACCTAAGGGCCTGGCGTATAACCGTGCCCTCTGGCAGAGTGCGCTTGTCGTTCACCCATTTTGACACCGAAAGCGATTGGGATTACCTTATGGTATACGATGGAAGCGATGCCTTAGCGCCCCTGTTGGGGAGCTTTGATGGCCAACAAATGCCCGGGCCTATAGAATCCTCCGGCAACAGTCTATATGTGCTTTTTCTTAGCGATTGTGCCACTCAGCGTACAGGGTTTTCTTGTACTTGGCAGCAGCTGAATGGCCAACCGGGGGACAGTATTGCACCTCAAACTCAAATTCCTCAAAGTGCCCAATGGATTAGCGCCGATTTTAATCAAATGTTTTTGGATTCAGATGCCGGTGGATCCGGACTGCATCAAGCGTTTTGGTTGGCGGCCAGCCACGATGGTTTAGACTATAAGGGCAATACCGGCAAAGGCATGTTGGCCGAATTTTTTGATGGCCCTCCTGGAGCCTTGCATTCGGGCTGGTCCATCCTTTCCGGCAGTTGGCAGCAGGGTAGTGGTCGCGTGGTACAGCAACAAACCATTCCACAAGCTATTATTAGCATGCCCTTGCAGCAGCAAGCGGGTGGTCGCTTTTATTCTTGGCGATCCGCATTGCATAATTATCAAGGGCAGGGAAGTGCCTCGTTCTATTTTCTTGCCGACAGCTCAGCGGGTCCGGGACGCAACCATAGCCTGCGTTTGTATTGGGATGTGAACGGTCAAGCCCGTTTAGACCGTTGCAGTCAAGGGCAATGCAGCCCTTTAATGACCTGGCAAACCGCTATTCAAGCCGGTCAAACCCACCATTGGTTGGTGGCAAGCACCGACAGTACCGTGCGTATTTGGTTGGATGGGGCTTGGTTGGGCGAGGCTGCCTACTCTCCTTTGTTGGGCTCAAAGACCTGGGTATCTATGGAAGCCGCAAACAGTGTTTTTGCGCTGGAAGAACTGTTGAGTGGTCCACAGCGCAGTCCAAGCCAACCGATATGGGTGCAAACCCAAGCCTGGCCTCCCGGACATTTACCCAATCCAAACCCAAACCCCACATTGCCAGCCGGAAAAATTATGGCTTTTGCCATAGATAAAGCCGGAAACACGGGGTCCTTGGAAGAGTTGACCTATCACATGGACTTTACACCTCCCTCTATTCCTCCCTATGTGCTCGACGGCATATTTTCAGATGTAGATACGCTGCATCAGTTGCTGCGTCCGGGGTCTTGGGGAGCTTCGGACGATCCCCACTCCGGTTTGGCGGCTTACCAATGGTGCTTGGGAAATGTGCCCGGGCAATGCAATTTGGTAGCTTGGCAGAGCTTGGCAGGAGCGCAATCCATAAACCAGCCCATGGCATTGACGGAAGGCAACTGGACCTTTTTGTCGGTGCGTGCCGAAAATCAGGCGGGCTTATTGTCCGGAATTGCCAGCAGCAATGGTGCCGTTTATGTGGGGGCTAGTGCACAAATAGAAAATCAGGAAATACAAACACTTAGGGTTTGGCCCAATCCGTTTACCGGAGAAATTTATCTCAAGGGCAAAGGAATGCAGGGACGTTTGATTCGTCTACTGGACATGCAAGGCCGTGAAGTGAAATCGGTAGTTTGGCCCTTGGATGGAGATAAACAATTTAGTTGGATCTTTGAACGACCTGCCCCCGGAGTATACATTTTACATATCGAAGGAATTCCTGCGCTGAGGGTGATATGCAGCGGCATAGATAATTTCTAACTTTGCCTGGTAAATTACAGGACTATGTTACCGGAATCCATCAAACGTATATTGGCCATGGAGCCATCAGGTCAAGCCGTGCAAACCGGCGGTTGGGTGCGTACCTTTAGAAGCAAGCGCTTTATCCATCTCAACGACGGGAGCTGTTTGTCGGGTTTGCAGGTAGTGGTGGATTTCGAGCACATGGAGGAGGCGCTCCTGGACCGAATCACTCCGGGCGCCTCCATCAAAGTCAAAGGAACTTTGGTGGCTTCTGCCGGAAAAGGCCAGCAGTCCGAAATTTTGGCCGAGGAAATTGAGGTCTTGGGCGATGCCGTTTCCGATATTGATCACCCCGATTTTTATCCATTGCAACCCAAAGCACACAGCTTGGAGTTTTTGCGAGAAAAGGCCCATTTGAGGTTTCGTACCCAAACCTTTGGTGCCATTTTTCGTATTCGGCACGCCATGGCTTTTGCCATGCATCGCTTTTTTCACGAACAAGGCTTTTATTGGCTGCATACGCCCATCTTAACCGCCAGCGATGCGGAGGGAGCCGGCGAAATGTTTCGAGTAACTACCTTGGATCCGGCGAATACCCCCAAACATAGCGACGGTAGCCCTGACTTTTCTCAGGACTTTTTTGGTAAAGCCGCCCATTTAACGGTTTCCGGACAGTTGGAAGCGGAGTTAGGAGCATTGGGCTTGGGTAAGGTCTATACCTTTGGTCCTACGTTTAGAGCCGAAAACTCCAACACCACTCGCCACTTGGCCGAGTTTTGGATGATTGAACCCGAGGTGGCTTTTGCCGATTTGAACGACAATATGGATTTGGCCGAAGCAAATCTAAAATACTTGGTGCGGTATGCCCTGGAGCACTGTGCGGAGGATTTGGATTTCCTAGACCAAAGGTTTGCCAAAGAAGAAGCCGGAAAGAAGCAAGAGGAGCGAAGCAAGTATGGATTGATAGAGCGTTTGAAATTGGTGGCCGAGCAGCCCTTTGAACGGATGACCTACAGCAAAGCCATTGAAATTTTGGAGCAGTCCAAACCCAATAAAAAGGGGAAATTTGCTTATCCCATTAAGGGTTGGGGCACCGATTTGCAGTCGGAGCACGAACGTTTTTTGGTAGAAAAGGAAGTGGGAAGACCGGTGATTCTTACCGACTACCCCAAGGAAATTAAGGCCTTTTACATGCGCCTAGGTGAGGACAATAAAACCGTCCGTGCCATGGACATTTTATTTCCCGGAATTGGCGAAATGGTGGGCGGCTCTCAAAGAGAAGAGCGCTTGGAGGTGCTTAAAAGTCGAATGAAAGACTTCCACATTCCCGAGGAAGAAATGTGGTGGTATTTAGATACCCGAAAGTTTGGCAGCGTTCCTCACAGCGGTTACGGCTTGGGCTTTGAGCGCTTTTTGCTTTTTGTTACCGGAATGACCAATATCCGTGATGTAATTCCTTTTCCAAGGTATCCAAGGCATATTGAGTTTTAAGCTCCCTTTGGAACACGAATTTGCAAAGAGTGGCCCCCCGGCCTAAACGAATGCACGGCAAGCAATAGGCCATGCAGGGCCCGGCGAGGAGGCGGCTCCCGTTTTTCGGGAAAGCCACCACAGCAGGTTGCCATGCATAGGCCTATGCGCAGACGGGCAGCAGAAAGGGCCGGTTAGATTAGAAAAACTTCTAGGTGCCGGGGCCCAAAAACCGCTACATCAAAAAAAATTAAATAATTGATTATAGGAATATTGACCTTTTGCAATCTCTGCATACTCAGAGTTGTTTTTTTCTGAACATGCCGTCCGGTATATTGCGGATAAGGCACATAATCCACCGCCAGATGGGCAATACATACACCCTTCCTTTTTTCTTCCGAAGTCCTGAAATGGTGGCTTTGGCTACTTGTTCGGGGCTTGCTGTAAGCGGCTTGGGCAAATCCATACCGGCCGTCATAGCGGTTCGAATAAATCCCGGTTTTACAGTGCACACATGAAACCCATGGTGGTAGCCATAATTTCTTAGCCCATCAAGGTAGGCGCTAAGGCCGGCTTTGGCCGAACCGTAAAGAAAGTTGCTCATGCGCCCGCGTTCGCCCGCAACCGAAGAAATACCGGCTATGGAGCCCTTGCCGCGTTTTTGCATGGCAGAAGCCAAGGCATTGAGCACAGAAACAGCGCCTGCATAATTTACTTGCACTATGCGCCGGGCATCGGTAGGATGCTCTAGGCTGCCGGGATGTGGTCCCACATACCCAAATACCAAATACACCTCGTCGGGGCATTCCGGCAAGGCGTCTACAAAGGCTTGGTGGCTTTCCGGCTTTTCAGCATCGAAAGCAAAGCATTTAACGGGCACCTGATAGCGAATTTCCAAATCCTTTTGTATGGGTTCCAAATCCTGAAACCTTCGGGCTGCAAGCCAAAGGGAATGACCTTCTTTGGCCAGTTGATGAGCAATGGCTAGGGCAACATCTGAGTGCGCTCCCAAAATGAGGCAATGTTTCATAAGTGCAAATCTAGGCGTTGGGATTGCAAGCTTTGGAAGGTGGCTGTTGAGTCCAACTCTTTAATTTTTTGGCGAAATAGCTCTGCTTGAGGATAACTAGCCATGAGCATTTCCGGCGGCATGCGCAGGTCTTTGGTAAGGTAAACCCGTCCTCCATGTTTCAGAACCAGTGCATCCAATTGGCTTAGAAAACCCTCCAGTTTAGGGCTCAGGGGAAAGTCCATGGCCAGGGTGAACCCCTCTTTGGGGAACCGCAAATAATTTTCTTTTTGAGGCCCAAAAAGTTTGAGTACGGTCAAAAAAGAGCCCATGCCATGCGCACGTATGGTTTCTATAATTTTAATCAAGCCTTCCACTTGGTCCGGTGGCACTACGAATTGGTATTGGGTAAATCCGCGTTTTCCATAAATCCGGTTCCAATGGCCAATGGAATCTAGCGGATAGAAAAAGGGGTCGTAATGAACCATTTGTTCCTTTTGTCCGGCGGGATGTTTGTGGTAATACAGGAAATTAAAGGCTTTGACCGAAAAAGAGTTGAGTGCAAATCCCGGAAGAAAAAAGGGGAAGTTTTTTTGTTTGGTGCTATGGGGGCTTAGGGCTTTGTTTTGCCACTTTTTGGGAAGCTCTTGCGTTTTGGCATGTTCGCCAAGGAGCAAAATGGAACGGCCCATGGCTTTGCCGGGAGCCAAACAATCAATCCAGGCTACCGAATGGGTCCAGTCTTGGTTTGCTTGAATTTGTTCTATGGTTTCTTGCAAATTTCTGCACCGAATGCTCCGTTGCTTAATGTATGCCGTTTCTATAGGTTGCAGCTTTAAGGCTAGCCTTAATATTATGCCGGTAAGCCCCATGCCTCCGGCGCTAAGCTCAAAAAGTGCTTTGTTTTCCTCACGGCTGCAGCGCAGCACCTCGCCTTTTGCATTCTCCAATTCAATCCACTGCACATGGTCTGAAAAGCAACCGTTTCCATGGTGGTTTTTGCCATGAATATCGCTGGCAAAGGCTCCTCCGAGGCTCACAAACTTGGTGCCCGGCGTAACCGGAAGAAACCAACCTCTTGGCACAAAAGTTTGTAAAATTTCGTCCAAGCTTAGTCCGGCTTCGGCCGTTAGGACTCCGGTGGTTGAATCAAAATCCAACATGCAGCGGTTGGCACGGCTCGACCAAATTTGGCTTTGAGAAGCAGAGTCACCATAGCAGCGTCCCATGCCACGGGCAATAAAAGAACCGGAAGACGGCCTCTCTTTTCCTTGATAAACCAAAGATTCGGTAACAGGGTAGTTCCCCCAATTGCGTATGGACTGTTTAAAAGGACTCATGGCAAAACATTCCTATCTGCGTAGAGCAAAACCACAAAACTCAGCACCCATAGCAGCAAGCTGATTTGAATGCCCCGGTCTTTCAACAAAATTTTGGATGGATTGCCCGACTTTTCAAAAACAAGAGTTAGTTGCAAATACCTAAGCAAACCTATAAGCACAAATAGTCCGGTGATGTAGAGTTTGTCCGTGCCCATCCGGGCAATTACTTCGGGGCTCATGGTGTACATAATGTAGCTCACCATTACCACCCCTGCCATGAGCACCATGGCAGATTGAATAAAGGGCAGGTTATAGCCGTCTAAAGATTGCCGCATTTTTTTTCCGGAATCACGCAAAATGAGCAAGTCGTCGCGGCGTTTGGCCAGTCCCAAAAAAAGGGCCAGCAAAAAGGTCATTATAATAATCCATGAAGAAATCGGCACCACAGCCAGAACACCGCCGGCCACCACGCGCAAGACAAAGCCGGTGGCAATCATGGTAATATCAAGTAAAGCTACCTTTTTAAGCCCGGCGCTATAGGCTAGATTAATGGCGAAATAGGCAAAAAGCACCCAAAAAAAATGGGGTTGAAGCAAATAAGCTGCCGAAAAAGAGCCTCCAATAAACAAGAGCGCCAAAAGTTGTCCACTTCGGATGGACCATGCGCCACTGGCAAAAGGTCTGTTTTTTTTTTCAGGGTGAAGCCTGTCTTCTTCTACGTCTCGAATGTCATTAATGATGTAAACCGCGGAAGCTGTTAAGCTAAACAATATAAAACCTAGAATGCAGCTCAGTAAGGCGTTCCACTCCAAAAAGGCTCCGGCAAAAAAGAGTGGAAGGAACAAAAACAGGTTTTTGGTCCATTGATGCATGCGAAGAACTTTCAACAATACCATGTGCCCTTAACTGTATTTTCTATTTTTGGTCCAAACATGCAAGTACAAAGGTGAAAAAAATCCTTATAACCGGGACGGGTGGCTTTATTGGTTTTCATTTGGCTAAACACCTTTTGGATACGGGCCGTGGTGAAGTATTGGGAATCGACGTTCTTAACGACTATTACGACCCTGAGCTCAAAGCAGGGCGATTGGAGCAGTTGGGCTTAGACAAAGCACGATTAAACGACCCAGGGCCACTTCAAAGCAGCCGCTATCCCTTTCGTTTTTGGAAGCTGGATTTATGCCATAAAGAGGCGTTGTTTCAGCTGCTTGAACAAGAAAAACCCGATGTGGTGGTACATTTGGCCGCCCAAGCGGGCGTACGCTACTCCTTAACTCATCCGGAAGCCTACTTGCATGCCAATATGGAGGCTTTCTTGAATATGATTGAGGGCATGCGCAAAATCGAACCCGAACATTTTGTTTATGCCAGTTCCAGCTCAGTCTATGGGCTCAATAGCGAAATCCCTTTTTCTACCCAACACAGCACCGTGCATCCAGTGTCGCTTTATGCCGCCACCAAACGCAGCAACGAGCTCATGGCGCATGCCTACAGCCATTTGTTTTGTATCCCCACCACCGGTCTTCGTTTCTTTACGGTGTACGGACCTTGGGGTAGACCAGATATGGCCCTCTTTTTGTTTACCGAGGCTATTTTAAAAGGAAAACCCATCGATGTGTACAACCATGGAAACATGCGGAGGGATTTTACCTACATCGACGATATTGTTAAAGGCATTGAGGCTGTCATGGACAAACCGGCGCAGCCCGATCCCTCTTTTAACCCCTTGCATCCTCAGCCCGATATCTCTTCGGCACCATTTAGGGTACTCAATATTGGGCATAGCAGCCCGGTAAACCTCATGGACTATGTGCACGAAATCGAAAAGCAATTAGGTATAAAAGCCGAAATCAACCCCATGCCCTTGCAACCCGGCGATGTGCTCACTTCCTACGCCGATGTAACGGAACTTATTAACGAATATGGATACAGACCCAACACCTCTATAGAAACCGGTGTAGCACATTTTGTTCGTTGGTACAAGTCCTATTATCAAGTAAAATAACTCGGATACACCTTTTCTCTATAGGCAAATTGCTGACGCATTAAGGGCAGCAAAATGCTAAATACCGGGCTGCTGAATTCAAATTCAATGTGGTCAATTACGCGACATTTTCCCTCCCGGCTTTCTACTCGGTGCGTGTGTTTCCAATGGCTTAAGAAAAAGGGTAAGTCGGTGCCTTTGTCCACAAACCACCAACGGGTGGCCTCGTTTCCGGCCTCGGTTATTTCGCTGGTCCAGGCCATGGTTAAAGGCGGTAGACCAATGGCCAATTGCACCTTGTCGCCCGGTGCACAGCCGTCAAACCGAAGCACACGCATGGGCATCCACTTGGGATTTAGCGCAGAAAATAAGTCTTGGTTAAACCCTTCCACCACTTTTTGCAGGGAAGCCTCAAACCACGGGCTGTTAAACGTCCATTGCATAGCTCTATAACAAAAGAAAGAGTCATTAGTTGGAACAACTTGTAGAAGGGAGTTTTGTACATTTCGGGCATGGAGCCTTTGGCATGCATTCAGCTGGGAGGAAATCAACCTCAAACTCCTTATTGGTTTGGTCGGGCATTAGCTGCTGCCTGCACTTGGTCCGGCACCGGCTATTGCTTGGCCAGCCCTTGGTATAGAAGTCCTCCTTGGGGCTACCAAAGCGCCAACGATTTCTTAAACCGGATTTTGGTCTTTCCGTATAGCTCCAAGCCCGAATCCTTGCTGCGCAATATGCAGCGTTTGGAGCAGTTGAGCGGAAAGCCCGACCAAAGCCAAGGCTATGCCGATCGGAAGCTCGATTTGGATTTGTTGTTTTTGGGTGAAGAAATTGTGAATAAAAAAGACCTTGTTTTGCCGCATCCGCGTCTTCATTTGCGCAATTTTGTGCTGTTTCCGTTGGTAGATATCTTACCTGATTTTGTGCACCCCTTGCTGCAAAAGCAATTGCACGAGCTCAAGGAGCTTTCTCCCGACATGTCAACCGTAGAGCGATGGATGGATTAAGGCAAACCGAAAACCCCTGGAGATACCTCGTAATCGAAGGCAATATCGGTGCCGGTAAAACCACCTTGGCCACCATGCTTTCTCAACACTTCAGCTCCAAACTGGTACTTGAACAGTTTTCGGATAACCCCTTTTTGCCCGGTTTTTACAAAGACCGAAAAAAATATGCGTTTCCATTAGAGCTCTCCTTCCTGGCCGAGCGCTACCAGCAGCTAAAAGACGAGCTTGGTAAGCCGGATTTGTTCCAGCAGGGCATTGTCGCCGATTATTTTGTGCTCAAATCGCTCATCTTTGCTCAAATCACCCTCGATCAACCCGAATTTGAACTGTTTGGACGGCTGTTTAAAATCATTCGCGACAGCTTGCCTCTGCCCGATAAACTTATTTACCTGCACAGTGATCGCGATCGGCTGCTGCAAAACATCCGCCACCGCGGACGCCCTTACGAACAAGAAATTCAGGAAGACTACCTGCACAATATTCAATCCGGGTATTTTGAATTGCTGAAGTCCCTACAAAACCTGCCTGTCGCCTTGGTCGACGTGTCAAAAATTGATTTTGTGGCGCATAATGAGGACTTCGAGCGCATGTTGCGGCTCGTACACTTACCCCTAAGCCCCGGCATGCACTATTTTGACAGCGACCGGTTAATGGAAGTTTAACGCTGGGCGCCTTTTCCGGTCTCCCCTGCAACTCCTCAGCCGTAGACCTTTTGTGGCTAAGCGCTGCGGGGGCCCTTCTTGGGTCGGGCCTCCACCCGCCAAGCCACAAATGGCCTCCGACTTCCGGGGTTTCCGGCTCACCCGGGGCGCAGTACCTCGTTCCAATAAAAAAAGCAGCCTCCAAAAACAGAAGTACAAATACGGCAAAAGCCGTACCTTCGAGGCATTCATTATGCACAGCAGCATCTGGTCATATATTTGGGAAGGCCACAAAAGCGGAACCAAAACCTGGGCGCTTTTGCTAGACCCCGACAAAGCCCCTCAATGCCAGTGGGAGGGCTTACTTGCCTCGGCAGAACAGCATGGCTGTAGTCTTATTTTGTTGGGCACCAGCATGCAAGAAAGCGGCCGCTCCGGTCAGCAAGTCATAGCCGGTATTCGAGCGGTGAGTGCATTGCCCGTGGTGCTTTTTCCCGGCCCCGGAAACCCTGTGCTTCAAGAAGCCGACGCCCTATTGTTTTTGAGCCTGGTGAGTGGCCGAAATCCAGAGTTTCTTATTGGTCAACAAGTGCAAGCGGCTCCAAAAGTGCGGCAAACCGGATTGGAAACTATTGCTACGGCCTACCAATTGGTCGACGGAGGAAAAACCACCACCGCACATTATGTGTCCCAAACCTTGCCGGTGCCTGCCGATAAACCAGGCATTGCAGCTGCCACGGCTTTGGCGGCTCATTATATGGGCATGAAGCTGCACTATTTGGATGCAGGTTCCGGAGCATTAAACCCGGTTCCGCCCAATTTAATTCAAGCCATAAAGTCCCTAAACTTAGGTCCGCTTTGGGTTGGTGGGGGCATTCGAAGCCCACGGCAAGTGCAAGAAGCATGGCAAGCCGGCGCCGATTTGGTCGTTATTGGTCAGGCTTTGGAAGAAAACCCAAACCACATGGCTCCGCTTTTTGAAGGATTAAGCCCGCAGAGCTGGCGATGATTGCTTGGTCCGATGCGTTGGAGCCTACGGCTGTTGTCTTAGGCTTGGGCTTTACCCTTTTGGCCGGTCTCGGATATTCCATAAGTTGGTGGTTTGGCATGGTTTCCTCGGCCCTGTACGTAGTAGTGGCTTGGCTTTCGGGGTATTATTTAGATGTGGTATTGAATGTTTTTTATGTTTTGGCTGCCTTTTATGGTTTGTGGAGTTGGAAACAACCGGAGCAAAACACCTTTAAAGTGCCAAAACTTTCTAAGGATCAGGTGCTTCTTTGGTGGACTTTGCCCGCTCCTTTGGGCTTATTGGTTGGTTGGTTGGTTGGGATGATTCCCTCGGCAAGTCTTCCCTTGTTGGATGGTATGACCACCTTTTATGCCTTTGCCGGCACCTATTTGTTGGCCAAAAAGCAAAAATTGGGTTGGGCCATTTTTGTGCCTGTAGACTTGGTGATGGCGGCTATGTATGCGTATAAAGAATGGCGCTTCGCGGCCCTTCATTTTTTGTTGTTGACGGCTTTGGCCATTTTTGCATGGATGCGTTGGGAAAAGGATGGAAAAAAAGCAAGCTAAGGTTTTGGTGGTGGCCGGTCCCGAAAGTTCCGGAAAATCTACTTTGGCGCAAGCCTTGGCCCGGCATTTAGGAGGCCGCTGTGTGCCTGAGCTGGCGCGGGATTTTATGGAGGGAAAGGCCTTGCCTTTGTCTTGGCAGGAACTGGAAACCCTATACCGAAAACAAGTAGAGGCTTGGCAGGCCTCTTTAGAGTTTGCAGGTTGGGTGGTTTGGGATACCGATGGATTTAATGGCATGCTTTGGGCCAAACTCGCCTATGGAAAGCGCTTAGATTTTTTAGAGGAGTTTTGGTCTTTGGAGCCTTGGGATTTGGCCTTGATTTGCAGCCCGGATCTTCCTTGGGAAGCAGACCCCTTAAGGGAAGGTCCCGATGGACGGTGGGAGCGTTTTGAGTATTATACAGCTTGCTACCAAGCTACGAGAAAACCATTTGCCTTGGTGAGCGGGGAGGGAGAGCCACGTTTTGCCATGGCCTTAAAGGGCATTGATGATTGTTTAGAATAGACCATCTGCGGCAGGGACCGGTACGGAAAGCCCGGAGGAGCTAAGCCTTGTGGGGCTTGAGCGGTGTAGGCTGACGAAGGAAGCCCACGCACGCTTTAGCCCCACAGGGCTTGGCTCTGAGGACTTGAAGGGAGGGCCCGTTTAGCCGCCCAAACCAAAAAAAACTTATTTTTTGGCCTGCAACTCAAAGAGTAAGTCTCTAAGGCGCGCTGCCTCAATGAAATCCAAGGCTTTGGCGG